>JABDFW010000006.1:3402-7411 GCA_013286305.1 Bacteroidota bacterium | reverse complement strand
GTGGCCATTGCGATGATGGATGTCATTCCTGTTATCCAAAACCCGGTAAACCCCTGGGTTTGCAGCATGTGTTCCCAGCTGTGGTTGCTTAAATAAATTAAGCCCATTAACCCGGCTGCAAAAGTTATCAGTATCTGGCTTATGCTGCCAACAACCGTAACTGCTATAGAACGCAAACGGTTGCCCTCATTCATATAAACGATCCTGCCAAAATATTCGCCAATGCCATTGGGAATAAATAACGAAAATGACAAGCCCGACAGAACCGCTTTAATAGCAGTAAACAAGCTAACTTTTTGAATTGGTTTTACTAATATTTGCCATTTGCGAGCTTCAAGCGCCCAGTTAACAAGCATTAATACCACAAGAAAAACAATATACAACCTGTTTTTGTCAGAGATAGCCTCGTTTACAATGGTTTTTAGCTGCTGGGGGCTTGATTGCTTTTTTACTTTGGCGTAAATAGAAATTGCAAGTATAATAAACAGTAACGGGCCTATTACATAATTCAATAATATTTTATACCTGCGCCTGATAAAACGAAATTTTTTTCAAACCTAAGTTAAATGTGCCAAAGGAAGAAAAAGTACCAAAGTCCAAAAGAAGAAGCGAAGCTCCAAAGGAAGAAAAGCACCAAAGTCCAAAAGAAGAAGAAGCGGTGATCAAAAATTCCAAAGCCCCGGTAATCGCACAAAATGTTATTTTCACATTACAATGAGTAAAGGCCCGCAGATAATTTTAGGCATTGACCCCGGTACGGTTGTAATGGGTTATGCTTTAATATCAATATCAGGCAATAATATTTGCCTGGTCACCATGGATGTATTAAAGCTTGCCGCAAAAAAAGATATTTATGAAAGGCTGCAAATGATACATACAAAAGTTTGTGAACTTATTACAAAACATAAACCCGACACGTTTGCCATTGAAGCACCTTTTTTCGGAAAAAATGTGCAAAGCATGCTTAAGCTTGGCAGGGCGCAGGGCGTTGCCATTGCCGCCGCCATGCATTATTCGGTTAGTGTTACGGAGTATTCACCCAAAAAAATAAAGCAGTCAATAACGGGTAACGGCAATGCTGATAAAGAGCAGGTATGGAAAATGTTGCAGCGTATTTTGCAACTACAGGAAAAGCCACAATATTTTGATGCTACCGATGCGCTGGCCGTTGCCATTTGCCATCATTACCAAACTTCTTCTCCCGTAGGTAAGGTAGCGGCAAAAGGCTTTAACGGGTGGGGTGATTTTATTGCAAAAAACGAGCATCGTATTAAACCCAAATAATATTTCATGCAAGCCAGACTCCTTAAAAAAATAAGATACCTCGTGGTGTTTTTTATAATAATGCTTGCCTTAAGCGGCATAACTGCCTTCCCGGTTTATACGGAATTGCATTGGCTTAAACAGGCCGGCCTGATGGATGGCAACAGTTTTACGGCATTGTGGTTAAGTAACGTATATAATGCGGTGGCCGATACCCAACAGCGTTACCCATTTTTATTTTATGGGTACGACTGGCTTGCCTTTGCACACATTGTTATTGCAGCTTTATTTTATGGTGTTTATAAAGACCCCGTTAAAAATAAATTTATTATAAGCTGGGGAATGTTTTGCTGCATAGCTGTTATTCCCCTCGCATTTATTTGCGGCCCAATAAGGGGCATTCCGATTAAGCATATATTGGTTGATTGCAGCTTTGGCGTTATTGGCATTATACCTTTAATCATTTGCAAAAAGTATATTACACAATTAGAAACAGCAGAGATAAAACAAATAAGCAATTAATTATCATTGCATTTATTTTGGAGATTGGCTGTCGTTTTCAGTTACCTCTTTTGCGCAAGAATATTATCCGCTGTTTTTCACTTGAATATTGAGTGTTGATTATTGCGTATTGAGTGTTTAATTTTGCTCCTTAATTATTATACTATGAGAAACACCTTATTACAACGACTGCAATGCCAGCCTGCTGCGCTTGATCATCTACTTTATAATTTCTCAGAAGAAGAAGTCCGCTCCAGGCCTTTGCCGGATAAATGGAACATATTTGAGAACCTCTCCCATCTTGCACGGTATCATGAAATATTCAGAGAAAGAATAATATTAATAACTGCCGGCGGCAACCCTTTGTTCGAAGCTTACAAAGCAGATAATGATGATGGTTTTTACGAATGGCAGAAAAAACCTTATAAACAATTATTGGAAGATTTTTATAGAGATAGAAATGCATTGAACGATCAACTTGCATCGCTTTCGCAGAATGAAATATTATCAACCGGCCGGCATCCTGTTTACGGTTCAATGAATGTAGAAGGATGGACAGAATTTTTCCTGCTGCATGAAGCCCACCATTTGTTTACAATATTTAAGTTAGCTGCCAAATTACAGCCAGGCAGGGTTATGGGGTTGTATTAGACAATATAGTATTTTCCATTCTCGCCAATAAGCTAAAGTTGTTGAGCCTTTCCCGCAGTGTCTCTCCATGGCTATTGTGCTTCGGCCGAGGACACTGCAGTGTGCATAGTTTAAAGCTGATTATATATTATTAGTTTGCCAGGCTGTATATCTTTATTGGGCTGCGGTGCTGAACATTTCGCAGGGTGCTTGCCATTTCATATTGCTTTAAGAAAGAAACTCTACGAGGAAATCAAAACTTGATCAATTATTAAGTGATAACTGATTTTTTATTCTTATTTTGCAATAGTTTTTTAAAAATTGCAGTTTTTTTGCAAATTCAAAAGAAATGATTATTCAATTTAGTGTAGGAAATTTCCGTTCATTTAATGCCATCCAAAATTTGAATTTGAGGGCTACTGCCCTTGTTTCTGAGAATAAGCAAGTTGATGAAAACAATATTATTGAAATTGACAACTTGAAAATTCTTAAGACGGTTGGAATATATGGCCCAAATGGCAGCGGAAAATCAAACCTTATTAGAGCACTTGAAACAATGAGAAGAATTGTCACCGCGTCATTGGATTCAGAAAGTTCTGAAGCATTTATGGATCCTTTCATCTTGGGGGATGAATTTAGAAAAGACGGTGGCTATTTTCAACTATCCTTTTTGCTTAATGGTCGTAAATATAGATTTGGATTTACTTTGACTTCTGCTGGAACCATTTATGAAGAATGGCTATTTGGCACAGCAGACAAAAATGAAACATATTTTTTTAAGCGAGCCGAGGGGGATGTCCAAGTGAATCAAGAGCGCTTCCCCGAAGGTCTTAATTTGCCAGAAGGCAAATTAAGAAAAGATGCTTTATTCCTTTCCTTTTGTTCGGGTTATAACGGTGAAATTTCAAAGAATATTCGGAATTACTTCAGGAAGGCTATTACTTTTGATAGAAATATGATAAGAAGTCGTCAAATAATTGGACTTCCGTCATCACACAATCGTACTGATCAATTGTATGAGCAGGGGAAAAAGGATCTAATTTTACTTTGGTTGAAGGAGGCTGGCATTTTTTATTCTGACATGGAAATTGTATATTTCGGTTCTCCTGCGGACAGAAGCCGAATACTTTTTTATAAAAGTACTTTAGGAGAAAGAGGCACGTCAGAAAAAGGACCGGCGTTTGATTTTGATGTAAATGAATCAGATGGGACCAAAAAATTTTACAGATATATTGGACGACTATATCACATATTTGAAAATGGTGGTGTGCTTTGTTCAGATGAAATAGATGCCAATTTCCATCCGTCATTACTTCAAAAATTAATCAGCCTTTTTAATAACTCGGAAGTGAATAAAGCCGGTGCACAATTAATCTTTACTTCACACGATACTAATCTTTTGAATCCTGATATTTTAAGACGGGATCAATTCTATTTTACTGAAAAATCCATGAATGAAGAGACACTCTTATATTCACTGGCCGATTTAAATGGCATTCGAAATAATGCGGATTTCGCACGACAATACTTAGCTGGTTTTTACGGGGCTTTACCTATACTTGGTAATTATCTAGAACAAAAAGAGCAATAAGAAATATGTCATCATGGGATATAA
>JABDFW010000006.1:1245-3392 GCA_013286305.1 Bacteroidota bacterium | reverse complement strand
ATATAAATACAGATGACGCTAGAGAAGCAAATACAAAAACGACGTTTATAATTTTTTGTGAGGACGATGTTTGCGAACCAGCGTACTTTAGAGTCTTTCAATCGGAAAACACTAATATCAAAGTAAACGCTATTGGAAACCAAAGAGCTGGAAAATTAAATTTGAGCGCCACCATGGAATGGTGTTATAATAATGGTTTGCTGGAAATACAAAACCAGACTTATAAAATAAAGGATGGCATAACACAAAACTTATGGTGCGTCTATGATCGTGATCTTGAATCGGATAATTTTGCCGAGATTAAAAAAGTCGACGACGTAGCTTTTAGCATAGCTATTCAGCATGCAGAGCAAATAGGGATAAACATTGCATGGAGTAATGATGCATTTGAGCTTTGGATTTTATTGCATTTTGAACAGATCCCAGTACATACTCCGTTTCATCGTAATTATATCTATGAACGGCTAACGGAAATTTTCAAAAATATTGCACCTAGAACAGAGACTTTGGATAAGATAACTGGCAATCCGCGATTCAATTATAAGGATTCATTAAAAGCTCAGAAACATTTCATTCCTGAAGTATTACCTCGGTTAAAAGCAACGAGAGAATTCGCGATAACAAATGCAATAGCTCTTGAGCAAAATTTCTCGGCACAAGTGCCATATGATTCTTGCAATCCTTGTACGCGGGTTCACCACCTTGTTTCGGCGTTATTAAATGCGTAAAGTCAAATCCTCAGTGCCCTTTCTATTCTCAGACGCCCTGCGGAAGTCTAAGGATTTTATATAAAGCCATTCCGAATGGTCGGAGTCCGCCTGGAAAAGACATCCTATAGTTGGAACAGGCAATCCCTCCCCCAAAAAATCTTTCAATAGGCACAAATTTATTTTGAAATCGCTAAATTATTTAGTAAATTGTGTTCTGAATTTATTTGTACAAAAAGGAAATGCTGTGGGCATAAATACGGCACTGCCTGCAAGAAAGATGTTGAACATTATTACGCCTGTCGCAGAAAATAAAAATGAAAAAAATCCCCCTCAGGGCGACATATAAACAATTTTTTCCCGCAGCGTCTCTCTCATGGCCATTATGTTTTGGCTGAGGGCGCTGCGGCATGCCCTGTTTTAAAGCAGATTATATATTCTTAGTTTGCAAGGCAGCATATCGTTATTGGGCTGTAGTAGTAAGCAAATGAAGATTAAATTTCAGAATATTCGTATCCCAAAAAATTTGGTGGTACTTGATAGTAGTCGCGGTTTTTGATATAAGCATTATATCTATGAATATATTGCATGGCAAGGCGCAGGTTCGACAATATATTACCATCATTATGTATATCTACAATAACAATATCAGGTGCAACGGCATAAAATTTTCTTGTTCCGTTGATAATTTTTCTTAAAGCATATATTTTTTCACTCCCTGATTTAAGATTTCGAAATTTTTTTACAAATTCATCTAACTTATTGACGCCGCCTTCATAGTCTAAAAAAAGGACCGAGAAATAAGGTGCAAGAAAATTATGCCTTTCTAAGAAATTGCTTAAATCCTGCGTTTTTATATTATTTTGATTTCCAGACTTTACTTCAAAATGTACAAGTAGGTTTTGAAAATTTGCTATACAATCAAAATCGCCACCATTCGGAGCTTCTTTTATCTTAACTCCAAAACTAGCTGAATGTGCCTTCAATTCATTTACACATAAATATGCAATCAAAAGTTCAATTGTTTTTGTAAATCGGTTTTCATTGGCAAAGGATTTTTCAAAAGCATAATTTGTTTCTTCTTGACTTGTAATTACAGTACCATTATATATCTGGTTTTTAATTTCAGTCCTAAATTCCTTAAAATTAAATTTTTCAATAAACTCTCTTCTTTTCATTGCAATTTGAAAATGCTGTGCGAATAAATTACAAGCAGAAGATGACAATAACGTATCCTCAAGAGTACTTTCAGTTATTTTCTCAAAACCTTTGCTCAATAATGTGTCAGGAATATTAAATAACTCAATCATGTTGCCGGCCCAAGATATGGAACTGCTTACACCATGTTTTAATATTAAATGATTGAGTGTAGTCATGCAAAAATTGAATTGCTGAAATTACTAAACGTAATTTGATTACAAATAACAAAATTGATAGGAA
>JABDFW010000006.1:64-1235 GCA_013286305.1 Bacteroidota bacterium | reverse complement strand
CATCTTTCTTGCAGGCAGTGCCGTATTTATGCCCACAGCATTTCCTTTTTGTACAAATAACAAAATTGATAGGAAATGCTATCTTTAAAAATAGTTTTCACAAGTTAGATATTATGCTAAAAGCTAAATTAGTGGCGCATATAGTTGCAACTTTGTCTTAGATAGTTATGGAAACAGTGGGAGGTTTTCATCATTCTTATATAGAGCTTTGAAGAAATTATTTTATCTTTGTTCAAGGCATCTGTGAATGTATTACTATAATTACAGGTGATGAAACCGGCAAACATAACAGTTTACCAAACTGCCGCCGCAAGGCTTGCGGGTTCGATTCCCGTCCTGGGCACATTTTAAAGTCCGAGCTTATATTTTTATAACGGTAAAAATATAAGCTCGGATTTTTGCCTTATAGATGAATACTTGCCCGTGATCTCTATGACTTAACCAAAGATTCCG
Organism: Bacteroidota bacterium; assembly: GCA_013286305.1. Classification (GTDB taxonomy): domain Bacteria; phylum Bacteroidota; class Bacteroidia; order Chitinophagales; family Chitinophagaceae; genus JABDFW01. Next base: position 782 of record JABDFW010000006.1, on the reverse strand, counting down.
CAGGATCTTCGGATAGCCAGCGTAGAAGAAAATAACAACTTTACATAATTTTGAATTGTTGTAGATTATCCAAAAGGATCAGCAGATCATTATCAACTATTTGCTTGGACGAATTATTAATAATTTGTGTAGGTGTGATAGATATTCTGTATTCTTTTTGCAGATGTTGGTTTAAATCCGAAAGGAATATTTTGCCTGGCATAACATTTAATCTATAATGCAGAGATTGCCATTTTTCATCGAAGTCGGCGTTAAAATTTGCGAGAATAGTGGCTATATCATGTTTCCCTTTTGTTCGAGTTTAATCCTATGAGCTGAAAGTTGTGCTTGGACTTGACTTTTGAACTTATCAGAAAGGTTAAACAATATCAATTCTATATCAATGTTCTCTTGGATATCATCATTATTTTTCCCTCTTTCCTTGATTCTTTCATCGACTGCTTTTTGAATAGCCAGTGGCATCAGTAAGTAATTCTCAATTTCTTTTTTTAAAAGAACATGTACAAAATCAATTTTATCATGAAACCTATTCATTAAATCAGAAATTTCCTCCTGTGTGCGATAATCTCGATCAAAAAGAGCAAAGATTTTTAACTCTTCACCAAGAATTTGCGAGAAAGCCCAATTAGCGCTTAAGATTTTTTCATGGTTTGAAAACCCCTCGATTGGTATTATCGTAATTTCCCCTGAGGTGAATAAGTCTTCATGTCCTGTAGTC
>JABDFW010000005.1 GCA_013286305.1 Bacteroidota bacterium | reverse complement strand
ACCCGGTACTTTCCTGGTAGCGGGTGCTGATAGTTCTTTCTACACCCTTGATGCGGTAAACGCAACCATTTTATGGAAAAAGAATACCGGGAGAGACAGTGTTTTTGCAACCTACCGCGTATTTCCCTTAAAACTAAACGCCTCCGCGCAACGTTACAGGTACGATAGTATAAAAAACAATTTTATTGCAGACCGTTCGTATTTAGCCCGCCAGGCTGCAGGCGATAATTCGCTGATCAATTTTGGCAAACTCAACTACAATGGCAGCTTTGGAAGAAGCCTTAGTTTTGGTAACAGCCAGGATGCGGTATTTAACTCACAATTCAATCTTCAGCTTAACGGATATATTGGCGACAGCATCCTGCTTTCGGCTGCTATAACTGACAATAATATACCCATCCAGCCGGATGGTTCTACCCAGCAATTAAATGAATTTGACCAGGTGCTTCTGCAATTCAGAAAAAAGAATTGGGAAATAGACCTCGGCGATATTGACCTAAGACAAAATGAGTCTTACTTCGTCAATTTTTACAAAAGGCTGCAGGGTATTTCTTATATGCAAAAGTTTAATATTGGCAATAATATCAGCAATAAAACTTTGGTGAGCGGGGCTGTTGCCAAAGGCAAATTTGCAAGGAATGTTTTGGCAGTTCAGGAAGGCAACCAGGGGCCCTATGCTTTGCAGGGTAATAACAATGAGCTTTTCTTTATAGTGTTAGCAGGCACAGAGAAGGTTTTTATAGATGGTGTGCAAATGCAGCGCGGGGAAGACCAAGACTATGTAATTAATTACAACACCGCGCAAGTAACTTTCACACCAAAGCACCTTATTTCAACAGATACGCGCGTGCAGGTTGAATTTGAATATGCCGACCGAAATTATTTAAATTCAATGCTTTACTTAAATAATGAAACAGATTTTGGAAAGCGGTTTAAGCTTACAATTTCAGCTTACCAGGATGTTGACGCCAAAAATTCGCCCATCAACCAGCCGCTAGACGCCAACCAGCAACAGTTTCTCGCTAACCTTGGCGACAGTATTCAAAATGCTTTTTACCCGGTTAGTTCCATTGATTCGTTTTCTGCTACAGCTATCCTGTATAAAAAAATAGACACGATTTACAATGGCACCCATGACTCTATCTATGTCTATTCCTCAAACCCCGACAGCGCAAAGTACAATTTGAGTTTTGCCAATGTAGGCCCGAATAAAGGTAATTATGTGCCTTTGTTCAGCGCGGTAAACGGACAGGTGTTTCAATGGATAGGCCCGGTGAACGGTATTCCCCAGGGCAGTTTTGAAGCTGCAACATTTTTGGTAACGCCCAAAAAGCAGCAGGTGATAAGTGTTGGAGCAGAGTATAAATTAGACAGTAAAACAACCATAAAAACAGAACTGGCTGCAAGCAATTATGACGCAAATACATTATCTATTTTAGACAAAGAGAATGATAAAGGTTATGCCGCGAAAATAAGCATACTCCGCAATACATCCTGGCAAACGAAAAGCGGTAAAACGTTTCACCTGGATGAGGCTGCCGGTTATGAATGGGTGGACAAGAATTTTCAACCCATTGAAAGGCTGCGCCCTGTTGAGTTTGGAAGGGATTGGGGCCTCCCTTTGCTGTTAAACCCTGCGACAGAGCAGTTACCCTCACTCCATTTAAAATTAAGCGACGACAAAAATAACAGTATAGCCTACGATTTTATAAGCTATATACGCAGTGACAGTTTTACAGGCATACGGAATGTTATTACACATACTCAAAATTTTGATGGCTGGCATCTCAGTGATATATTTAACCTTACCAACAGCAGTACGCCTGAAGACAAAGGCTACTACCTGCGCCCAACTATTGATCTAAACAAAACATTTACAAGCTTTCATAATTACAACATTGGGGCAACATATGCGGTGGAGCATAACGAAATAAGAAATAGCCTTGCTGATACTGTAACCCCGCTGAGTTTTGCATTTGAAACTTTAACAGCTTACATAAAATCAAACCAGTCTTTAAAGAACCATTGGTCATTTACTTATTACACAAGAAGCGACCAACTGCCGCTTGGCAAAAATCTTGTACAAACAGACCGCAGCAACAACTACAATTTTCAAACAGAGTTGTTGAAAAATTCACACAGCCAGTTCAGGCTAACAGTTACTTACCGGCAATTATTCGTTAGCGACACAAACCTTACAACCATAAGGCCCGATAACAGTTTGCTTGGCCGGGCAGAATACATTGTGAACAAATGGAACGGTTTTTTAATTGGCAATGTATTGTATGAACTTGGCGCAGGCCAGGAACAAAGAAGAGATTTCTCCTACATACAGGTACCTGCGGGGCAAGGGCAATATACATGGATAGATTACAATAAGGATGGCATTGCGCAGTTGAACGAATTTGTGCTGGCTGTGTTCCAGGACCAGGCAACTTATATTCGCGTTTATACCCCAACCGATGAATTTATCAAAGCCAATTACACACAATTCAATTATAGTTTTGCATTAAATCCAAAAGCCCTTGCCGCAGGTATGCACAATAAAAAATGGAAAGACTTCATCACAAAGTTTTTATTTCAGTCGTCTTTGCAGGCATATAAAAAACAAGTATCAAATGGTTCCACCGTATTTAACCCGTTTAAGGGCAAAATAGAGGATACTTCACTGCTCAGTTATAATTATGTATTAAGTAACACGCTATCCTTTAACCGACTAAGCTCAAGCTGGGGGTTTGATATTACCAACCTGGTGAACTATAACAAAAGCTTGCTGACCTACGGTTTTGAAACGCAACAATTAAACGAATGGAATGTAAAAGGCCGGGTGAATATCGCCAAAGTTTACACGCTGGAATTGATTCAAAAATATGAGAACAACGACCTGTTCACTCCATCATTTGCCAACCAGAATTACGCGATAAAAGAATACTCGGCGCAACCACAGTTGACCTATACAGCAGGCACAAAATTCCGCATATTGACAAGCTACCAGTTTGATGAAAAAAACAACTCACCATTATACGGTGGTGAAAAAGCTGTGAGCAATGCTTTTAACATTGAGAGCAAATACAACGCGGTTTCAAACACAAGCCTAACTGCAAAATTCACTTACAATAATATTACTTTTAACGGCACGCCCAATTCCACAGTAAGCTATATTATGCTTGATGCGTTACTGCCCGGCAAAAACTTTTTATGGAACATCAATTTCACCAAACGGTTAGTTAACAACCTGGAAATAAGCTTTGAATATGAAGGCCGCAAACCCGGCGATGGCCGCACTATAAATATTGGCAGGGCAAGCTTAAGGGCGCTGCTGTGATTGCTGATTTTGAGATCGAGTGATATTGGGATTTTTGCCCCAACTGACAACTCCACTTTACAGATTCTTTTATAGAAAAGCGGGACACGATTTTTTATGAAATTTTTGGATTAAACCGAATAGGAGATGGTGTTATTGGGCTGAAATGTCAGTACATTTATATATGCATATTTTAATACTATGGCAGCATTAAAACTTATATTTCCTGTAATTTTTTTCTGCTCACTTTGTTTGTGTGGGCCTGCTCAAACAACAAAGACAATTGACAGCTTAGAGAATCAATATCAAAGTTGCCTGGATAAAGGAGATTATATGTTTGGGTGTGCAAAAAAATTTTATTTCCAAATGGACAGTATGCTGAACGTTATTTACTTCAAGCTCCGTTCTACTCTTGATACTTCCAAACAAACAGGGCTTAAAAAAGAACAAAAACTCTGGCTTGCAAAGCGTGACACTTATTTTAAAAAGACCTTTAGTGAGTTTAAGAAGAAAAATCCAAACAACTCACCGTACGGTTCTGCATGGGGTGCTCAGGATGATGCAATGTTTATGTACAACGATAACGCAGAATTTATAAAATCAAGGGTGCTGATATTATTGAGAAAACTTAACTAATAATATTCCATTACTTTAACTTCATAAACCCTTTGCGTCTTTGCGTGCAAATTATGCATTACCATTTTTTCACCTATCTCACGCAAAAGGTTCGAAGTCCGATACTTTGGACACAAAGTAAAATACAAGTTCAGATGATTTGATCAAAGCGTTCCTGATTTTAGGATTCGGTGATTTTTTTGGCTTGGAATTTAAAATTTGGGATTTATTCTACTCCTTTCACCTGCATCTGCAATGTGTATATAGATTTTGAGGCAGTGATAAACAGCAACTTCCTGTCTTTTCCGCCAAAGCAAATATTGGCTGTCCACTTCTCGGGTATATTTATATGCGCTATTTTTTTGCCCTGCGGGTTATATACGCTTACACCATTGTTTGTAAAATAAAGATTACCGCGTTCATCAATTGTCATACCATCAGAGGCTTCGTTTGCGAAAAGTTGTTTATCGCTAAGTGTGCCATCAGCATTAATGATGTATCTATATGTTTTCCAGGGGCCCATATCGGCAACATACAGGTATTTTCCATCAGTGGTGCCAACAATACCGTTTGGTTTTTTTGTTGTGCTGTCAACTAAGATTAATTCTTTTTTATTGTGCGGCAGGTAATACACTTTCTCGCCATTTAAAGCAGGGTCAGGGTTTTTTCTTGTCCAGTAATCACGCTGAAAATAGGGGTCGGTTATATAAATGCCGCCATGGGCATCTATCCAAAGATCATTAGGTCCGTTTAACAGGTGGCCATGATAATCTTTTACCAAAACAGTAACCTTGCCTTTCGGGTCAATTGACCATAATTGGTCATGTTCATCGGCACAACTTATCAAATTGCCTTTTGCATCAAAATACATTCCGTTAGACCTGCCTGTTTTATCCATAAAAACAGAAAGCTTTCCATTAATATCGTATTCCCAAATTTTATCGTTGGGCTGGTCAGTAAAGAAAATATTTCCGGCTTTATCCACTGCAGGGCCTTCTGTGAAGCTAAAGCTGCTGTCAACTAAAACAGGCTTTGCACCCGGCGCAATAATAGCAGTATCGGGGCCGGCATTTTGTGCGGATACATAATTAACAAATGAAAAAAATACGATGGAAATAAAACAAGTTAATTTAATTTTTGCAGGCATCATTTTCATAAAAAAAATTAATACTTAGGCCAGGTTATTGCTATAACATTCATTCTGAATTGCAATATACCCACTTTATTAAAAACCTATTTCACTAATATGCGCGAAAGCAGGGTTTCAAAAACTTTGCGTCTCTATTTTGTGAGCGAAATACTATTGGCGCATTTATAAAACACACTTATCCCTTTTCTTTTTCGTTATTACATTAAATAAGTAGTTTTAACCCACAGAAATGATCTTATGCGTTTTATATTTTGTGTATTATTCACTTCTTTTTGTTTTGCCGCCATAGCGCAGGATGATGATATGCCCGATTACCGCAGCAAGCGGGATATGCTTTCAAAAATCCCCGAAAAAGACGTACAGGCCGATGTTTCAACTTTTGCCATGGCAGGCCTTGATCTTGGCATAACAAGATTACCGCTAAGAAGCATGTCAATTAGTGACTACGGAGATAATTTTTTAAAATTTGACAGCGGCAATATTAAGATCTCCATTACATCAACCACGTTTTACCCTGCAAGGCATAAACTGCAATACATTGAAAAATACCTTACGCGTATTGACAACAAAGCCTATTATGGCTCGTATGGCAAACTTCCTAAAAGTGTAATCCAGTCTGTAGTGGTTGTTGTGGATCATGATACAGTTCCTATCCCCCCTATTGCATACACCGATCTTTATGAGCCCAGGTTTACTTATAAGGAAGGAGGCACTGCAAAGTCATATAATTCCGTTTACTTCTCGCCCAATAACCATGCTATTTACATTTACCTGCTTTGCAATGATGGCATGGGCGGTTATGAAGTTACATGGGTGATACAGGATAAAAAATACCTGCGGAGAATAGTAGATTTTAATATTTTGAAGAATTAGGTTTACCAAAAAAATATCAATCTGCATTATTTGAAAATATCTCCTCCCCTCTCATATAACAATCTCTCCAATAACTCCGTTATATTTGCCTTGAGAATATTATGGCAAACAGCTTAAAAAAGAAAACGCCTCCCCCACCTAATCCCGACGAACTAAAGCAGGAGAAGGAAGAACAGGTTACGGTAAAGGAGGTGGTGAAGGATGAACGTACTACTAAAATAGCGGGTGCAGTAAGCTTGCTTATTGCTGCATTCCTTTTTGTGTCGTTTACCTCGTATTTTTTTACCTGGCAAAACGACCAGGATAAGGTTTTTCAGTTTACCGACGTGTTTAAAGAAAATGTGAAAGTTTCAAACATGATGGGCGTTTTGGGTGCGTACTTTTCCCATCTTTTTATTTATAAAGGTTTTGGTGTCGCCTCTTATTTGTTCTGCACTTTTTTCTTTGTATTGGGCATAAATCTTCTTTTCGGCAAAAAAATATTCAGCCTTGCGCGTAACCTTAAATATGTAATTGTTGGCCTGCTGGTACTAAGTGTGGCTACATCATTCTTCACCACTGGAAGCTCTTTTTCATGGGGTGGCGCTGCGGGCGAATTAATGAATGACTGGCTGGTAAAATGGATTGGCAGCACCGGTACGGGCGCCTTGCTTGCTGTTGCAGTGCTTAGTTATATTATCTGGCGTTTTAACCCGACGTTCCGTTTGCCGGAAAGAAAACCGCGCATAAAAAAAGAACTTCAGCCTGTAGTTGCCGGCCAGGATGCTAAACTATTTATTGATGATGAGGCGGTGATAGATGCAGAGCCTTCGTTGGTACGATCAGTTAATGACCTTTACACAGATGATGACGCCGGAACCAGCAATAATAAATTAAAAAAAGAAGGGAAGGGTGTTTCTGTAATAATGCCAAAAAATGAAGACGATCCGCTTATTGCGTTTGATATTATAGAAAAAGATACGGATGACCTGACAGAAGACGAATTGGATGATATTAATAAACTTCCGCTTGATGTAAAGGAAGAAGAGCTTGCCAAACGCGCCAGGAAAGGGTTTGCGCAACAACCGGTTGAAAAAAAAACCGGAGTTAAAGATACAGTTTGATGATGAGGTAGATATGGAGCTGGAATTGCAGCACATGTTTGAGGATGAAGAAATTGAGAACATAAAAATTAAAAACCCTGTAATAAAACCGGGAGAGCTGTACGACCCTATGCTTGACCTGAGCGATTACAAATTTCCTTCGCTTGAATTATTAGAAACACATGGCAGCGAAAAGATTGTTCACGATGCGGCAGAACTGGAAGCAAATAAAAACCAGATAATCGCCACTTTAAAAAATTACGATATTGCCATACAGCGCATAGCCGCCACCGTTGGGCCTACCGTTACTTTATATGAGATCGTTCCTGCACCCGGCGTGCGCATCAGCCGTATTAAAAACCTGGAAGATGATATTGCGCTTAGCCTTGCCGCGCTTGGCATACGTATTATCGCACCCATACCCGGCAAGGGCACGATAGGCATAGAGGTGCCCAATGTGCGCAAAACAGTTGTGAGTATGAAGACATTACTTGCAAGTGAAAAATTTCAAAACAATACTTTTTCTCTTCCCATTGCTATTGGCAAAAAGATAGATAACGAAAATTTTATTGTTGACCTTGCCGCTATGCCGCACCTTTTAATGGCGGGTGCAACCGGCCAGGGTAAATCAGTTGGTATAAATACTATACTTGTATCGCTATTGTATAAAAAACATCCGGCTCAGTTAAAATTCGTTTTGGTTGATCCAAAAAAAGTGGAATTGAGTTTATACCGTGTGATAGAGAAACATTTTCTTGCCAAATTGCCGGGTGAAGAAGAATCTATTATTACAGATACCAAAAAAGTGGTTCATACACTTAACGCGCTTTGTACGCTGATGGATATACGGTACGACCTGTTGAAAGAAGCATCCTGCCGCAATATTAAAGAATACAACGAAAAATTTATAAAGCGGAAGCTTAACCCGCTAAAGGGCCATGAATTTTTACCCTTTATTGTTCTGGTGATAGATGAATTTGCCGACCTTATAATGACTGCGGGCAAAGAAATAGAATTACCTATTGCACGTTTGGCACAGCTTGCCCGCGCAGTAGGCATTCACCTTATTATCGCCACGCAAAGGCCATCTGTAAATATTATTACAGGAACCATCAAAGCGAATTTCCCCGCGCGTATTGCGTTTAAAGTTTCTTCAAAGATTGACAGCCGTACCATTCTTGACGCCGGCGGCGCCGAGCAACTGATAGGTAAAGGAGATATGCTGATCAGTTATAATGGAGAGATCACCCGTTTGCAGTGCGCTTTTGTAGATACGCCTGAAGTGGAGCATGTTTGCGAATTTATTGAGGGCCAGCGTGGCTATCCGCAGGCATTTTTATTGCCTGAATATACAGATGAAAAAGAGATGGAAGGAAAGGAGGTTGACCTTAAAGATAAAGACCCATTATTTGATGATGCCGCACGTTTAATAGTGCAAAACCAAATGGGCAGCACATCTCTGCTGCAACGCAGGATGAAACTGGGTTATAACCGTGCCGGCAGGTTAATGGACCAATTGGAAATGGCCGGTATTGTTGGCCCCAACCTCGGCAGCAAAGCAAGGGACGTAATAGTTAAAACAGAAAGTGAGCTGCAGGAGATATTGGATAGCTTGTAGCCCATATCACACCTTCTTATATACATTCAGCTTATGCAATTCTAAGATCGTAGTATCACCACTTTCGCGGTACATGGGTACAAACTTAAAATTAAATTTTATTTCTTCGTAGGTATAAGAGGTGCGTTGCAGTACAACATTTGAATAAACATCATCAAAGGCTTTTACGAGTACATATAATTCCAGGTCTGCTGCCTTCATATCTTCCAAATGCAATTCAAATAATGGGCTTTGTTCATCAATCGGGTGAACCACGGTAAAATTCATAGGCAGGTTATCTGCACGGCTGCGCTCAAGAGGTAATGTATAAAATTTGTAGTTAAAATTGCCGTCTTCCTGCACCTGCAAACTCATCGTTACCACAACTTCCACATTGGTTAGTACATGGTTATCTTTTACCGAGGCAAACCGGAACATCAAACCTGTTTTATCCTGGTAGGGGCTTATAAGCGCATGTTCGCTAAATGAAAGGTTGGCCTTTGGTTTAGAGAACCTTCCATAAATTAAGCCGGTGGCAATGGCAAAAGATAAAAAGCCCGAAAGTGCTTCAATAGAAGCAACGAAATTTGCCGCGGTCCCAACAGGATTTATGCGCCCATAACCAACGGTTGTAAATGTTTCAGTACTAAAAAAATAAACCTCTTCAAATTTTCCCCAGTTGGTTTTTGCCATCATTCCTTCCAGTTCGCCAAAACCTATAAGCAGGTAAATACCTGTATAAATTATATTGATCACAAAGAAAAAGATGAGTATTATGGCAATAAATTTCCACCTTGACATGTTAAGCATGCTATGATACACACTAAACCTTTCCCAAAAGGGCAGCCCCTCCTTACGCATGTTAAAAGTACCGTCCTTATTAATAAACCTGCCCCCGACATTAGCGGAGCTGCCAAAACCTGTATCGTTGTTACTCTTTAAAGTAGTGTTTATCTTCTTGTGTGTTGCCATAGTATAAGCGTAGTTTACAGACGTTAAAGATATATTTTTTTTCGACCGGGTTGTATTACCGCTATTATACATTCTTGTCCAAAGGACTCCTTTGGAGCGTTGCGTTTCGTGCATCGGCAGTAATATCTTTCGGCAATAACTACTAACAAATTATTTAGTTACACCATAAATTTTGAAAGAGTAATTTTGTTGTCCACAAAAGAACATCATTTATGATAGAAACAAAAGCTTATGCTGCTTATACTCCCACTACCCCATTGGCTCCATTTGATTTTGAGCGCCGCGAAGTTGGCCCGCATGATGTACAGGTAGAAATTTTATATTGTGGTGTTTGCCATTCAGACCTGCATCAGTCACGGGATGAATGGGGCGGCTCCATTTACCCTATGGTGCCGGGGCATGAAATTGTGGGCAAGGTGGTTAAAGCAGGTGAGCATGTAAAAAAGTTTAAAGCGGGCGACCTTGCAGGCGTAGGCGTTATGGTTGATTCCTGCCGGGTTTGTGACCATTGTAGGCAAAGCCTGGAGCAATATTGCGTGGAAGGAATGACGGGTACCTATAATACTATGGAACGTGACGGTAAAACCGTAGCCCAGGGCGGCTACTCAACGCAAATTGTGGTAGATGAAAGATATGTACTAAGTATTTCGCCCAAACTTGACCTTAAAGCTGTTGCCCCATTACTGTGCGCAGGCATTACAACATATTCGCCGTTAAGGTATGTAAATGTAACTAAGGGTACCAGGGTAGCTGTTGCAGGCCTCGGCGGCCTGGGCCACATGGCTGTAAAATTTGCTGTATCATTTGGTGCAGAAGTTACCATGTTAAGCACTTCTCCTTCCAAAGAAGCCGATGCAAAAAAATTAGGCGCGCATAAGTTTGTTCTTACTTCAGATAAGGAACAACTAAAAAAATACGAAGGCTATTTTGATGTTATCATAAATACGGTTGCGGCCAATCATAGTTATGAAACATACCTGAACCTTCTTGCCCTGAACGGTAAAATGGTGGTGGTTGGTATTCCTCCCAAAGCATCAGAAGTACCGGCTGGCAAATTGCTTGATAACCGCAGGAGCATAATAGGCTCAATGATAGGCGGGATGAAAGAAACACAGGAAATGCTTGATTACTGCGCAGAGCATAATATCGTTTCAGATATTGAGGTGATCAAAATGCAGGATATTAATGAAGCATACGGCCGTATGCTAAAGAACGATGTAAAATATCGCTTTGTAATTGATTTGGCTTCTTTAAAGTAAGAACCACGATTTTAACCTGATTTTTCGGATTGCCCTGATTGTAAAAACATATGATGAGGGTTTTAAAAAAATTGACAAGTTTTGAAAACCTGGCTTCTTTTATTTTATTTCCCATCAGGAGAATCTGAAAAATCAGGTCAAAATCGTGGTCATTTTTTCTTCTTTGCATATTTTCCCAGCAGATGAAATCCGAACGAGGCTATACAACATAAAACAGCCAATAGCCACCACAAAGCACTGTACCCTTTACGCTCAATTACCTGGCTGCCAAAAGTGGGGGCGGCAATTTGTGCTACACTCCAGGCAATGGTGTACATGGCGGCATATTGGCCACGATTATTTTCAGCAGTGCGGCCTATCCAAAAGGAATTCATAAAAGGCATTGAAAATATTTCACCAATTGTAATAACTATCACGGATAATATAGCCACCGGGGCAACCTGTGGTAAAACGTTCACCAACGCATAGCCAATTCCTACAAGAAAAATACCCGTGCGGATAAAAGTTGTAAGCGGTTTGGTTCCTTCCAGCGAATACACCAATATCATTTCAAAAGCTACAATAATAAGGCCGTTAAGCGCCATCAGCATACCGATGAAACGCTCATTCAAATGCCACTGTGTTTTATAAAACAAAGGCTGCATGCTGAATAATTGGAAAAAGCATGAAGCAAATAAAATGGTCAGCGCAATAAAAAACAGGTAGATTTTATCTCTGTACGGCGAAAGCTTTACATCCGTATGTTTTGGAATAATTCTTTTAGAACCGCTTTTTACAAATGGCAGTAATTTAAGCAACAGTAACGCTGCCACTATATTAGTGCAGCCATCTACCCAAAACAATAAATGATAATTAATAGAAGCAAGAAACCCGCCCAACGCCCCGCCAACCGCCCATCCTAAATTAATAGCAAGCCTGTTAAGCGAATAAGAGCGTGTACGATTTTCCTCGGAGCAATAATACGCTATCGCCGTTGAATTTGCCGGCCTGAAAGATTCGTTACAGGTGCTTAATATAAACGTACCCACGCACAGTGAAATATAGGTTTGCAAGTAGCCAACTGTAATAAACATACATCCTCCCAATAGCAGCGATGCAACCTGCAGAGGATAAAAACCCCATGTATCAGTAATTCTTCCGCCAATAAAAGCGCCTAATATAGCACCACCACCAAACAGTGCCATTACAAAACCAGATTGCACCACACTAAACCCAAGTTTGATATGGCAATACATGGTGAGAAAAGGAACAACCATTGTACCGCTGCGGTTAACCAACATTACCAGCGAGAGATACCATGTTTTTTTAGAAAGGCCTGAATACGCGTTCTTATACAAGGCCCTTGTTGCAGCAACCATACTGCGAAAATAATCAAAGCAATTGCTTGCTTTTTACATACTGGATAAAAGGTGGAAAAACTTTGCCGGCGTACATGTAAAGCGCGGGGCCGGTATCTATACTTTTTTCAATATTATTTTTGATTGGGAGAACTTATAACCTGCATCAAGTATATTTAACATTAACGGCCATTTTGAAGCATCAAAGTTTTGTAGTTTGTATGTTTTTTTTACACTGATAACTATGTTATTGTCTTTTAGCAATGCTACACTCATAAAACTGCCACATTCATTAACAACCGATTTAGTTAAGCCATCAAGCCCTTTAACGGCGTACCCCGGGGGCACAGGCATCGAGATGGTCCATAAAAGTTCACGGGGGTAACTTACATTAACCGGGTAACTACGCACCCTTTCTTCTTTTTTTATTTTAGGCTGGTTGCCTGTTAAACTTGAAAGCGACACAACAATATCGTTGCCTGCAGAAGCGCTCATATCGCTTATGGTAAAAGTCTCCTGGTATTTTAATGCCTTTTTCTTAACGCTTCTTCCATCCTGCAGCAAATGAAAATCAGCAAAAGTGTCTATCCTGCGGCTATACTCATTCTCTGCAATGGCTTTCATCATCAGCGGTTTTTGTTCTTTCCACTCCTTTTTCACCTGGTTAAAATCATTCATGGCTTTTTCCTGTTCTTTTTCATTTAGCCCTTCCCACATGTCGGTACCATCATAATTAACGTAATCATTCTGCATAAAGGGCGTTAAAGCAAGCGCCTCATCAATTACATCCTGTTTTATTAAGCCGTTGGCCTCTACATTTTTTACAACAGCCATGCTGCCTTTGGCTATGTCCAGGTTGGCGCTTATTTGTTCGCTATATTTATTACTCAGTGTATCGCCCGGGGGTATTACTTCGTTTGCAACCGTTGCCCCGGCCTCAAGGCCACTAAAACGAACTGCTGTATTGCCTAAAATATTATAAGGCATCTCGCCGGGATTAAGATGCTCACCAGGATTACAATAATAATTGTTCTTATATTTTACTATCCATACTAATTCCCGGGCAAAAGCTATTCTATTCAAACTGGTACTTGTATTGGAAGCAGTCACTACAATTTCATTGGGTATTTTCTTTTCATCAAGCAATGCCGAAAAAACTTTTGCAAATGCATAATCGCTCCAGTTATGAAATAATGTTTGCGACCTTATAGTATAGTACGCTTTATTAACATAATCGTCATCGGACAAATCAGTAATATTCCTCTTCTTTAAAATTTTATAAATACTTTTTTCTGTTGAAACCACATTGCCTGTTGGCGGGGCATAATTACTTTCATCAAGCAGCCTGGATGAATTAAACCAAAATGCTTTTATTTTTTCAGAGAGGTCATTTGGATCTACATCCTTTTTCATGTCCTCGCTATTTTTAAACCATACCAGTTGATCGCTGCTGGTTCGGGCATACACCATTTGAAATTTAACAGAAGGCAGTTCAAGAAATTCATTTAAGTAGCGTGTGTCGGTTATTTTATCGCGGGTATCATCTTCCCAACGGTAAATGTGTTTTCCTTTTGAGCGGCTTTCTGTAAAATCAGGGGCGCCCTGCATACTTTTATAGCCTACATGATAGCCATTATCTTCCGAAACTACTTCAATAGCCTGGTGTACAACAGGCAGGCTCCTGTTACACAAATAATATATCGGGTCAAATTCAATGTAGCTGGGATTGTGGGAGAATACTTTTTGGTTCATGTTCACATATTCATACTCGATCATGTCCCCTTCTTCAAGATCAGAAACTGCAATTTTATAATAATCAGGGCGATAAGACGAGGAGAACCTTCTGTCTGTGTAGCTTTTGAATAATGCGGGCACCGAACTTAAATTATCAACAGTCAAAGCCTCGGAAAGATCAACTTTTTGAACAGTGCCATTTGCTTTTATTACTCTTGCAGCAAAAGCATCACCCTGTGCTGAAAGCCTAAAATAAAGAATGGCATATTGATCTACAGCAAATTTATCCCGCAGCAGTATTTTTCTCCTTTCTTTTTCTTCTATAAGCATGGTGGTGGTGTTATTCGAGTTTGCCAGTACCACAGATACCCCCATAGTAGGCAAAGCAAATAAAGCGCCCCAAATATTGCGGCCAATACGTTGCCCTGCAGTAACGCCTTTTTTATTAAAGTCAAAGCTGGTTTTCTGGCTTAATATCACGGCGCTTTCATCACTCCATTTTCCTGAAGGGGCAGTATATTTAAAATCATTGTCGCCATCTTCCAACAGTGCATTTTGTTTAAGGCCTTTGTCTAAAAATGCAAGCTGGCCTTTAGTAATATGCTGTTGTGCAAAAATGACTATAATATTTATACAAAAAATAAGCGCCAATGATATTTTTTTCATATGCGGATAATTGCCACGATTAATAATTTTATTGTACATGTATGCTTACATTGCTCCTGTTAAATTCCCTTATTTTATTAATAAAATCATTCCACGCGGCAAACTCTGACGGATAAATTACCGGTGAAGCCAACTGCATTTTTTTAGTAAGCAGAATAGTATTTCCATTTACTGCATACGAAGCATTCAGGCTGTTATTTTTAAAGGCAGATTGAAAAGGTTTGGGTGTTGCCTCTACTTTAGAACCGGCAGGTAACTCAAGCGTAACCTGGCTATTATCTACAAAAGTGCCATCAAAGTCAATTGGGTTTTCGCGGTCGTTGCCAGGAATAAAATCGGTTAGTGTTCCCGGAAAAAAGTCAATGCTTGTGTAAGAAATGTTGTCCACTAAAGTAACCTGGTTGCTAATTTCCACATCTCCTTCAACTGTTATAGGTATATCGCGGTTGCTGAAATCGGATGTTTTTATATGTGTGGCTTCAGCATTTTTATTCGCAAGCTCAACAAGGCTTTTTGTAAAATCTTTTCTTTTATCAGCGGGAATATTATTGTAGATATAATGAAAAATGCCCCGTGAATCACCATTAAAGGTCATTGTTACATGACCGGTTATCTTATCATCATCAAGTGTAAGCTTTGCGGTTGTGGTTGCCTGGTTTTCATCCGGCGGCGCTACGGGAACGGTTTCCACTTTAAAATTGTCCCCATCCTGAACCAGCACCTGCTTGCCTGTTATACGGTAGGCATTTTTACCGAACGACTGGTACTTTTCCGTTCCGTCAATAAAATACGTTTTGCCGTTAAAGTATAGCACACAAATAGCGTGATTATCCACACACATAGATTGCACCTGTGTGCGGTCGTATGGAATATCGCGGGTGCCTATCCACGCAAAATGCGCATCATAGCCTGCAAGCTTAAGCATTTCTGTAACAAGGTTAGCCATGCCCTTACAATCGCCGTATTTATTTTTATATACTAACTGCACTGTTTGCGGAACAAAGCCTGAGTAACCTTCTTCAAAAGCCAGGTAGCGAATATTATCCTGCACCCAATAGTAAATTGATTTAATTTTTTCTTCGTCTGTGCTTTTACCGGCAATCAACTTGTCAACCAATGGCTTTAACTCATCCGTTTTATTTTCTGCCTTTTTATACAGCAGGTTGTACCACCCGTACATATCCGCCAGGGTTTTAAAGCCATTATATTTTTTTTGATTAATGGTATAACTTCTTACCGTAAAAATTAAATGCGGCAAATAATATGGCCTGGATAGAGAAGAGGGTTCCTGCTTTATGGCCGCAAGGTTATCTGCAGTATAGGTGTAAGTTGTTACGTCTTTATCTTTTTGTACTGTTTTTTTAATATGATAAACCGCGTTGAAATTTTCTTCCTGTATCTCAAGCTCAAGCCAGGAAGGGACTTTTATGATAATCGTTTTTTGCTTAACAGGGATGCCTTCATGAAAAAACATCCGGGTAAAATATTTTGCATCTGTGTACAGGTATTTGTATGTAAACCTGCAGCGCTGCCCCATTTCAGCCGCCCTAAACCCGTAAAACTCGCCATAATTATCATCAAGAAAAATATCTTCATTTGTAAGCGACACCCTTTCTGCGGGATATTTCTGGCTCTTAAAACCGTTTTTGTACCAAATATAAAAATTATAATCAGCCAGTTTTTCAAACTGGTTATAAGGCAGCATGTACCCCATAAAAGCATTGTTCTCTAAGGAAACCATACCAATATCGCCATCTTCAAGGGCTGCTACAACCGGTTGATCATTGATGCCTTTAGCGGCAGCAAAATTTACTGTTGTTTGAATTGAGTTGGCCCCATATTTTGCTTTTTTGGCCAGCTTTTTTAATAAAGCAGCCTGCGTTCCTCCTTCATCGTCCGGAGTTTGTTGCTGAGCAGTACAATATAAACCGGCAAGTAAAAAAATAATTAAAGGAAAAAACTTATACATTTAAACAAGATTTTTTAAGGGTTATTATATAACGCTTTTAGGTGTTTCGCATCAAATATAAAACAAATAGTGAAAAAACAGTGGTTACTACAAAAGAATCGAGCCGGATATCCCTGTTTAACCTATGTGGCAAACTGTTTAACAACTCATTGAAAATACTACCATCTTACGATTTTACATATATAACAGCATGCTTCCGAATTCCTGGCGTGCAGGTATTCTACCCTGGAGTTTTCGTCAAAAATTTTAACGATCAGCTCATCAACATCATCATCGCCCACGAGTTGTGTAAATACCATTTGCTGCTTTTTATTGTATGCTATCAATGATAATGGAAAGCTTTCCTTATTTACTTTTATCTCTGGTGGGAAACGGTGTATGTCCTGGTATTCTTCTACCTCTTCCGCATTAATAAATATAGGCCCGGGCTGGTTGAAAGCGTTATTTATTTCAAACGGGCTATGGCTTAACAACAACCGCCTATCCTCACCAACCTTGAATGGTTTTAGCGATACCCTGCAAGGCCCTTTGCCTGTTGCAATGTGTTCTATTATTGCGTTACCAAACTCATCTGTTTTTGTTGAGCGCATTTGATGCGCATATTCCTTTGAAAGAGGAATGATCGTAAATTTATTCATAAGATTATTTTTAATAATTACACAGCATTACTATTCCACTGAAAGATTATTTCCGGTGAGATGATCAAAAACCTATGTATAGGAATGCTTAATATCCCACTCGATTACCCATCAGGATGAGGCAGCTTCACTCTTCGCAGCTTCCCAGCCTATGATAGCTGTTTTACGGGCGCTTCCCCAATGGTACTCTCCAATTACGCCTGTTGACCTTATAACGCGGTGACAGGGTATTAAATAAGCAACGGGGTTGCCTGCTATTGCTGTACCTACCGCACGTGAAGCATTGGGCGTTTGTATTGATTGAGCGATAGATGAATAAGTGCTTATGTTGCCAAAAGGTATCTTCAATAATGCCTCCCACACTTTTAATTGAAAAGGTGTTGCTTTAAGATGAAGCTTTATTTTATGAATATTATTCCAATCGCCGGTAAATACCTGCAGGGCATGCTGCTGCTGTATATCTGTTTTCTG
Organism: Bacteroidota bacterium; assembly: GCA_013286305.1. Taxonomy (GTDB): domain Bacteria; phylum Bacteroidota; class Bacteroidia; order Chitinophagales; family Chitinophagaceae; genus JABDFW01. The sequence goes on along the minus strand of JABDFW010000005.1, from coordinate 68,362 downwards.
TGAAAATGCTGCATTGGGAAATAAAGATCGCAACTGTTCTATGGCGTTATCATTACCTGTTGTAAAAGCTATATGGCAAATACCTTTTTGAGTGCTTGCGATTACAATATCGCCGAATGGTGTTTCAGCATAGCTGTAATTTATCAGCAGGCTTTCACCACCATTTTTATATTCACCCGGCGTCATGCCTTCTATATTTATAAAAAGGTCGTGCAGGCGGCTTGTGCCGGATAAGCCGGTTTCAAAACTAACATCAGCCAGCGAAGCATTTTTGTGCAGCAATGCTTTGGCATGCTCAATACTTATATATTGGAGGAATTTTTTAGGGCTAACGCCTGCCCACTCTTTAAACAACCGCTGAAAATGGAACGGGCTTAAATATACCTGCTTTGCCACCTCATCCAGTTCAGGCTGTTGCTGAAAGTTTTCTTTTATATAAAGGATTGCTTTTTCAATGCGTTCAAAATCTGTTATCATGGTGTAAAGGTAAACAGCCGCATTAGGGTAAACAATCTGATAATTGCGGAATATTTATAACACGAATTATTGTGCAACACGAATTAAAATACAGTGTTATACGAATTACACTAATTAAAACAAATATTTATTTGCTATTCATTTTGCTAATTCGTGCAATTAGTGAAATTCATTCTTAATTCGTGAACTGATTTTGTGTAATTATTTAACCAGCTCACCTAGTTTCTGTGCCAGTTCTTCACCGCGAAGGTTTTTTGCGATGATGGTACCGCTGGGGTCAACCAAAAAATTTGAGGGGATAGATTCAATATGATATTGTTTCGCTACTGCATTGCTCCAGTACTGAAGGTCGCTCACATGGTTCCATGTAAGGCCATCAGCATTTATAGCATATTCCCAGTTGGCCTTTGTCTGGTCCAATGACACACTTAAAATGGTAAAGTTTTTAGTTTTAAATGTATTGTATGCAGCTACAACATTAGGGTTTTCAGCACGGCAAGGCCTGCACCAGCTTGCCCAAAAATCAACCAGTACATATTTGCCTTTAAACTGCGATAGCGACACCGGTTTGCCGGTTGTATCGTTTTGTACAAAGTCTGGCGCTTTTGTTCCTACAGCGCCAATTTTGTCAACGCTCAGTACCTGTTTTATATTATTAGCAAACTGGCTTTTTAAGGCATCCCCGGTTAAAACATTGAATCTTTTCTCCAACAGCATTACATCTTTATTGGGGTCGGTATCATAACTGAATGCCAATATCAGTGCGGCCACGGGTGAATTTCTTTTGCGGGCAATAAACTGGTCAATACTTTGCTGGTAAATATTGTATGCGGTATTAAGCATGATCACCACAGAATCCCTGGAACTTTTGGTAGTGGCGGATTGTACCTGGTTGCGATAATATTCAACAAAATCATTCAGAGGTTTTATGTGATACATAAATTCTTCATAGTCGTAGTTGGTTGGCGCGCCGGTAACCTTAACGTCTGAGAAATTGGCGCTGTCGCCCGAAATGTTCACATGGTCATTCCCCATAAACAATACAATACGCTGGTTTCTTGCAGGGAAAGTTATGATATGCACATCGGGTGATGACAATTTGCCTTTCAGCACAAATGATCCCTTCATCACTTTTGCCTTTGCAATTGTATCAGTTCCGGTAAACCCGGATAGCATTACAAGGGTGTTATCGGGTACAGAACTTATGTTACCCTCCACCACAAAACCTGAACCTGCGTTTTGAGCAAACAGCCCAACCGGCATCAATAACAATAATAAAAATCTTATCTTCCTCATTTTGAATGTCGTTTTTTTAACACGTCAATTACGTCCTGCAATTTATAACCTTTGGCGTTAAGCAAAATTAAATAATGAAACAAAAGGTCGGCCCCTTCGTTCAAAAATAGTTCTTCACTGCTGTCCTTGGCTTCTATAACCAGTTCAACCGCTTCTTCGCCAACTTTTTGGGCAATCTTGTTTATCCCTTTAGAAAAGAGTTTGGCTACGTAACTCTCCTCAGCCGACGCTTGCCTGCGCAGGTTAATAATGTCCTCCAGGTAATATAAAAAGTCCTCCTTATGGTTCCGTTCACTCCAGCAGGTATCCGCTCCTGTGTGGCAGGTTGGGCCAACAGGATGGGCCTTAATAAGCAGTGTATCCTTATCGCAGTCAATAGCAACACTTTTAACTATCAAAAAATTACCGCTTTCCTCTCCCTTTGTCCACAGGCGCTTTTTGCTGCGGCTGTAAAAAGTAACCTTGCCGGTTTCCTCGGTTTTCTTAACAGCCTCCTCATTCATAAATCCCAGCATCAGTACCTTGTAGGTATCATAATCCTGTACAACAGCAGGCACAAGGCCATCCGCATACTTCTTAAAATCAATGCCCCCCTCTCCCGTCCGTACCGGCGCGGGCTGGCCTAATGGAGCGTTTAATTGCCTGTTGCTGCTTTTTTGCGCCATGTTATATTTTTATGATGCCATCTGATGTTTTGCTATTTAGCTTTCGTTGCACCCCCCTCTTGTACCTCCTGCCCTAACCTGTGCCCAAATAAATGTTTATCCCACTTATTTACCAGATCAAAGACACACTGTAGTTAGCGAACATATTGTCTTTGGTAATTATCCGCAAATTATTATTAATTGCTTGTGCAATCAACATTCGGTCAAAAGGGTCCTTGTGATGGAATGGTAAACTGGAAACAACTAATGCATCCTGAAATGACACAGGCAATATTTGAAAGCCATTATATGAAATATAATACGCGAAACTGCTAAAAGGAGTTTTAGCCTGTAATTTGCCTAAACTTATTTTAATCGATATCTCCCAAATACTTACTATGCTTACATAGTTGACCGAATTATCTTTTTCAATTAGTGATTTTGCTTTTGCTGATAAAGAAGAATCACCTTCCATATACCAAAGCAAACTATGCGTATCAAGCAAATTATCCATTTACATATATTCTTTAAAATCTTCCAGCGGTTCGTCAAAATCTGGCATCATCTTAAACATGCCTTTGGCTGAACCAAATACCGGCCTTCTTTCATCCTTTCCATTTACATTTTTATTTGTCAAAAAATCGACAAAATCAGCCACCTCGCTTTTCAATTTTTCGGGCAGCTTCGATAGTTTTTCCAACAATATTGCATCATCCATAACGTAACAATTACTTTCACAAATATAAAACTTTATTTAAGGATATTGAGGCTTTACTGGTCATTAATCCTTTCTCAATCGTTCTAACAACTCGTTCAAAATATAGTCAAATCTGTCTGTATAATAAACCCGTCGTTCTTTTTGTTTGCGTTTCATCCAGTTGAAAACGGCAATAGCTATTATATTTATCGCCAGGACGAAATACATTATTTATATTCTCACATTTATTGCCTCCTTCTGCAAATATCGCTTCAAATCAGGAATACTGATCTCCTTAAAGTGAAAAATACTGGCCGCAAGAGCTGCATCTGCATTACCCTGTTCAAATACATCCACAAAATGCTGCATGGTTCCACCGCCGCCGCTGGCAATTACCGGCACAGGCAGGCCCTCAGCCAGTTGCCTTGTTATATCCAGCGCAAAACCCTGCTTTGTACCATCGTGGTTCATAGAGGTTAACAATATTTCTCCTGCCCCAAGTGCAACACCCTTTTTGGCCCAATCAAAACACTTTACATCCGTTTTTACCCGGCCTCCGTTTAAATAAACATACCATTCGCCATCATCCTCTTTCCGGGTATCAATGGCCAAAACAACACACTGGCTGCCAAATTGTTTCTCCAGTTCCTGTATCAGTTCGGGCCTTTTAAACGCCGCGGTATTTACCGAGATCTTATCTGCCCCATTTTGTAACAGAACACTTACATCCTCAACAGAAGAAATACCCCCACCAACCGTAAAAGGGATATTAATGTGATGTGCAATGCGGTTAACAAGTTCACTTAGGGTTTTGCGTCTTTCATTGGTGGCAGTTATGTCCAGGAAAACCAATTCGTCCGCGCCTTGCTGCGCGTAAAATGCGCCAAGTTCAACCGGGTCACCCGCATCGCGGAGGTTTACAAAATTGGTGCCTTTAACCGTTCTGCCATCTTTAATATCCAGGCAGGGAATGATGCGTTTGGTGAGGCCGTGCACCCTCTGCTCCCTAAAGGGGGAACTTATAGCTTTGTCCGTTTTATGTAACTCTTCGCTCATAATTTTGCTTTCACTTGAATAGCGTGCCTGGAAAATACCCTTTAATGTCCTCTGCTCCCCATTGCCACTTTTACTCCCAACCCAACTAAAATCAGCCCCGTTACTTTGTTTTGCCATTTTTGAAACCATGCAGACCTGCTAAACCATGCGCCAATCTTACCAAATAACAGCGCAACAAGAATATTGATCAAAGTTCCCCCAACATCGAACCAAGTACCTAAAAATAATATTTGCGGCCACACATGTTTCGCCGATAACTTAATAAACTGGGGTAAAAATGCCAAAAAGAATAAAGCAACTTTTGGGTTTAACACATTGGTTAAAACACCTTGCCAAAATATTCTTTTGTAAGAAACATCAACCGCTTTAGCATTAACAACAAATGCATTTTTTTTACTGATAATTGAGCGGATACCAAGATAAATTAAATACCCCGCGCCAATATATTTTATCGTTTGAAAAGCCACTGCCGAGCTTGCAATAATAGCTGACAGCCCTATTACCGCCGCAAAAATATGTACCATGCAACCGGCCATTACACCAAGAGCGGATATAACACCGCCCTTAACCCCCTGGCTTGTGCTTCTTGTGGCTACATAAAGCATATCGTTGCCCGGTGTAATATTCAGCATAAGGCTCGCCAAGGCAAACAACCAAAAATTGTACCCTTCTGTAACTACATGAACGTTTAGAATTTGATGCATATTTATTCTTTCATATTTTTCTTAAAGTCTCCCTTTAGAGGACTTAGATGGTTGCCAGTTCCTCTAACTTTATCCTGCCTTCATATATCGCTTTTCCCACTATCGCTCCTTTGCAACCAATTGCTTTAAGGTCTTCAAGGTCTTTTACTGAACTCACTCCACCGCTTGCTATAAAATGCAATGCCGGGAATTTGGCAATGATGTTTTTATACAACCCGATAGATGGCCCTTCCAACTTACCGTCTTTGCTTACATCAGTACAAAAAATTTGCTGTACGCCGCAGGCAATATATTTTTCAATAAAATCATACACCAAGTTGTCGGTTGTTTCAGCCCATCCGCTTATAGCTATCCTTTCTTCTTTTACATCGGCGCCCAATAAAAATTTACCCGCACCAAAATATTGCAGCCATTTTACAAACTCCGCTTCATTTTTAACGGCGAGGCTTCCAACAGTTGCAAATGCTGCGCCTGAATTAAACACAACCTGCACATCTTCCTTTTTTTTCAAACCTCCACCAAAATCAATGATCAACGATGTTTGGGAGGCAATCGTTTCAAGCACTTTCCAGTTTTTTACTGCACCCGCCTTTGCTCCGTCCAGATCAACAAGATGCAATCTTAGTAACCCCGCATCTTCAAATTGTTTGGCAACCTCAAGCGGGTTTTCGTTGTATATCGTCTTTTGCAAATAATCGCCCTGCGTAAGCCTCACACATTTTCCATCAATAATATCAATAGCAGGTATTATTTGCATTGTTGTATTTATAGACTGATAAAATTTTTAAGTATCTGTTCTCCAACCACCGCACTCTTCTCAGGATGAAACTGCACGCCATAAAAATTACCCCTGTGCAAAGCGCTGCTGTAAGGCTGTACATAATTGGTTGTGGCAATAGTATGCTCACCTAAAGCGGCATAATAACCATGTACAAAATAACAGTAGCTCTCTTCAGGAACATTTTTGAATAATGGCGATTTAAGATCGTAAATATTATTCCAGCCTATTTGTGGGATCTTAATACCCCCCTTTAGAGCCTGTCCCGAACTTGATTCGGGAGGATGGGGGCTTGCGAATTTCTTTACCTCTTCACCGAATATGCTTAAACACGGTGTATCATTTTCTTCTGAATACCTGCACATTAATTGCATACCCAAACAAATGCCCAGCACCGGTTGAGTAAGATTTTTTATCACTTTATCCAGCCCTCTTTCATTTAAGTAATTCATGGCACTTCTGGCTTCACCAACACCCGGAAAAATAATTTTGTCTGCCGCAATAATTTGCTCATGATCATCTGTAACAATAGCAGAAACGCCAATGCGCTCCAAAGCGTACAAGACACTTTGAATGTTGCCCGCGTTGTATTTGATAATTGTCACAGGATGCCCCTCCGCCCCTAAAGGGGAACTTTGAAGCCGGTTTATTGTTTCTATCTCCATAATTTATATGATCTTTAAAGCCCACCTAATATGAAGGCTTTATTTCTTAGCCTCCCTTTAGGGGGTGGGACTTTATTCCTTCCAAAAACTTTTTTGTTGCTTCATTAATATCTTCTGCATGCTCCAATGCTTTTATGTACGCAGTGCCTATAATAGCGCCATCAGCATATTTGCATGCTGCTTCAAATGTTTGTTTATCCTTAATACCAAAACCAACAAGTACCGGATTTTTTAATTGTAATGATTGTAATTTCTGCAGGTATTTTTCCACCGCATTAAAATCCTTATCCTTCCCTGTTGTAGATGAAGAGGATACCGCATATAAAAATCCGCTGCTTAGTGCATCCAGTTGTTTAACGCGTTCATCCGATGTTTCAGGCGTTACAAGAAAAACAAAATCCAGGCCGTATTTTTTTATTACAGCGCCATACTCCGTTTCAAATTCATATTGTGGCAGGTCAGGCAATATCAATCCATCTATTCCGACTGCAGCAGCATCTGCACAAAATTTTTCAAACCCATATTGCAATACAGGGTTCATATATCCCATTAGTATCACAGGCAGAGTGATGGAGCTATTGCGGAGGGCTTTTAATTGTTCAAACAATTTTGCGATAGTCATTCCATTATGTAAAGCTACTGTACCACTTTCTTGTATAACAGGGCCATCAGCAAGAGGGTCACTGTATGGCATACCAAGTTCTATAATGTCGGCGCCATTATCCTGTAAAGCCTTCATCACCGTCAACGTACTTTCCAAATGCGGAAAACCCGCAGTGCAGTACACGTTTAAAATATTGTTCTGTCTTTGCTTAAATAATTCTGATATCCTGCCCATTAGCGTGTATTCAATTTATTAAATGCTATTTGCATATCTAACGTTTCATTTTTCGCTTTCCCATTCCCCTTCAGGGGTTAGGGGCTTCTATATTCTTCATATACGTTGCCAAATCCTTATCTCCTCTCCCACTTAAACATACTACCAAAGTATCCGTTCTCTTAAACCTCAATTGATTTAATGCTGCCAGGGCATGCGCGCTTTCCAATGCGGGAATAATGCCTTCCAGCCTGCATAATTCAAAAGCTGCCTGTAATGCTTCATCATCTGTAGCGCTTAAAAAGGTGCCCCGGCCGGTTTCAAATAAATGCGCGTGCATTGGGCCAATGCCCGGGTAATCCAGCCCCGCAGAAATACTGTGCGGTTCAACCACCTGCCCATCTTCTGTTTGCATTACTAAACTTTTGCTGCCGTGTAATACGCCGGGCCTGCCTAATTGCGTGGTGGCCGCGCTCATCCCACTGTGCACTCCATGGCCTGCCGCTTCAACGGCAATTAGCTTTACAGTTAGTTCATCTAAGAAATGATAAAACGCACCTGCAGCATTACTGCCTCCACCCACACAAGCAATAACATGTGTTGGCAATTCACTGCCCGTATGTTCCAATAATTGCTTACGGGTCTCCTCACTGATGATACTTTGAAAGCGTGCCACCATATCCGGGTAAGGGTGCGGCCCTACAACGCTGCCTATTACATAATGTGTATCATTAGGGTTATTTATCCAGTCGCGGATTGCTTCATTGGTTGCGTCTTTTAATGTTTGGCTTCCGCTTGCCGCAGGGCGCACTGTTGCACCAAGCATTTTCATACGTGCAACATTCGGCGCCTGACGTTCAATATCCTTTACACCCATATATACTATACATTCCAGCCCCATTAATGCACATACGGTTGCTGTTGCCACCCCGTGCTGGCCTGCGCCCGTTTCCGCAATAATCCTTTTCTTGCCTAACCTTTGCGCAAGCAGCACCTGGCCTATTGCATTATTAATTTTATGCGCACCGGTATGGTTAAGGTCTTCGCGTTTTAAGTAAATGTTGGTGTTATGTTTTTCGCTCAGCCGTTTTGCATAAAAAAGAGGAGTTGGCCTGCCCACATAATCGCGTAGCAGATCACGAAACTCTTTTTGAAACGCAGGCTCGTACATGATCTCCAGGTACCTCTCCTTTAATTCCTCCACATTCCTGTGCAGCATCTCCGGAATATAAGCCCCGCCATAATTGCCATAATACCCAAAAATATTTGGCTGCTTATATGTGCCCCTGTTCAGCGATATTGTTGTATTTATCATTAACCACGATTTTAAACTGATTTATCTGATTGCCCTGATATACGTTTTCTGTTTTGTGTTTTATGTTTTTGTTACCGGCTGTTGTGGTGCTATGAAGCGGCGGTTGCGTCGCACACTGGAACATCTGCAACTTTGTCCATCACTCATTTTCGCGTATGATTTAATGGAGGCGGCTCAATATGTTTTTTGCAATATTCTTCTAAAATTTCCTTCTCTAATTCTTTAGCTTTTTCTTTTGTTTCAATAATACAATAAGACACATTAATATTTATACGCAAATTTTTGTCTTGATATATTCTCTTTAAATCTTTTTTCGCACTGTGCTTCCTTTTTGTTTCATTGCTATGATTTTCAAAAATAAACTCCAAAATTGGTATCAAACGTTTATAAATTTGTCCATGTCCAACATATATAATTTTCGACTTCCCTTTTAATCGAGAGATATTTGTAGAAGAATAAAATATATAAACACCATTTTCGACCGCGAGATGGTTCTTAAATGCTATATCTTCTAATTCGCGTAATCTGGTACATGGAAAATTTTTCCAAGAATATAGTTGATTTTCTAAAAACATATTTAGCACGGTCATATTCATTTATCTTAACTTTCTTAACTTTCTTAATTTTTCTTAAATACCCTCTTAAAATTATGTTATGATAAACCTCTCTAATAATTTATCGCCTTTTTCGATGCACATCCCACATTTGACAATGTTGGTTAAGAAGTTGATTTGCTAAAGAAGCGTCCGTTAATTTACTAAGTTTATCTCTCATGTTAATATCGAAATCTAAATCTCTTTCCCAATCTTCCATAAATACTTCATAGTACTCTGTTATACTGTTATAACCCATATTTTTTGCTTTGATATCTCTATTAGCATTTTCTTCATTCTTTAACTTCGAATACGCGATGGCAAGGCTTTTATCAGAAATAGCCCCTGATAAGTCCCCTATTGTGTGTCTTGATAAACCCCTACAAAAATATAAGTTACAATCTGTTGAATTATGTTTAATAGCTATATTGAAATCTTCTATAGCGTCAATATAAAATTCAAGAGACATTAAACAATGTCCTCTTTCTTGATAAGCTTCTGCTATTGCATTATTAATAGCAATATCCAAAAAAATTAGCGCCTCTTCACATTGTCTTTTATCGGCAAGGGAACAACCTTTTTTGTATGCTTCATTCCCCTTTGAAAAGTCAATTTTTAAAGAAGGTTTTTTGCCACGTAGGAATGAAAAAAAGGAGTCCATCTTTAATAATTTTTGGGTTAACCTTTCAGACGCATCAAAAAAATCAGGTCAAAATCTTAGTCAAATATCAACTGTAAAAACTTCAAATCCAGCCACCGGTCGAACTTGTAGCCTACCTGTTTAAAATGCGCTACTTCCTGAAAGCCAAAACTTTTATGCAACTTTAAACTTGCTTCATTGTTTGCATCTATACTGGCAATGATAGTGTGCATTCCCAACGTTTTTGATGCTTCAATCAATGGCTGCATTAATACTTTTCCCATGCCCTTACCCCTGCAATCCGCTTTTACATATATAGAATTCTCCACTGAATATTTATATGCCGCCCATGCCCTAAATGACCCGATAGAACTAAACCCAACTATTACTCCATCCTCTTCCGCCACAAATACAGGAAAACCCTGTTGCTGTTTTGTTTCAAACCATTGTTTGCGCATTTCAAGTGTGTGCGGCTCATAATCGTACACAGCAGTAGTATGCAGGATAATATCATTGTATATATCCAGCAGTTGCGGCAAATCATCTAAAACGGCATCTCTTGTCTGAACCACGATTTGGGTAGATTTTAGGGATTAAAGGATATTGGGAGAATACTTATTATTTCCCAATCGTCTTACTTCCAAGCTTATTGCGCCAAAATTTAAAAGTAGTCCCACTTCAACATTATAAGCTTCCAGGTAATTTTTTGCCTGGGCCAAATGAACGTTTTCTAAATTAATTATAGCTTTTAATTCTACCATTATTTTCCCTTCTACCAAAAAGTCAACACGCCTTTCTCCAATGTCATTCCCTTTATAATAAACCTTCATATTATATTCTCTTTCATAAGAAAGTCTTAATTCTTTAAATTCTATTTCAAGTGCCCTTTGATAAATTACTTCCTGAAAGCCATTGCCCAACACTGAATGGACCCGCATAGCAGCACCAATAATCTTTTGGGTAATATCGTGATATTTATATTCAGGCATTACTAAATATTAAATGTTATTGCTACAAGCTATCCTCAAATCTCTAAAATCTACCCAAATCGTGGTTCTGACAACTCCTTCACAAATTTTCCTATCTTTTCAATATCCTTCACTCCGGGAACTACTTCAAATTTGCTGTTTATATCAACAGCAAACAGGTCTTTTGCAACGGGCTCTCTTTGAAATATTTTTAACGCTTCAGCATCTGCGGGTGTAATGCCCCCGCTTAAAAAAAAAGGTTTCCCAATATTCAGGCCTTTCAGCAATTCCCAGTTAAATTTTTTACCGGTACCTCCATATCCCGCGCCTTCGGTATCAAAAAGAAACATATCCACCACATCCTGGTAATCTTTTATTTTCCAAAGTATATTTTCATCTTCTGCCAACCTGAATGCCTTTACCACGGTTATATAATCAGCAATTTTTTCACAAACTTTTGGTGATTCATCACCGTGCAATTGCACAAGGTATAAGCCGCATTTATCTACCGTACGCAATACTTCCTCAGCAGTTGCATTTACAAACACACCTACCTTATTTATACGGCCTCTTATTTTTTTTATCTCCTCTGCTGTCATATGCCTGTGAACAAAGCGTGGCGACCGGGGATAAAAAATAAAACCGGTAAATTCTATTCCCATATCATCCAGTTGCTGAACCTGTTCCGGGCTTGTCATTCCACAAACCTTAACACGTACGCGCGAAACTTTACCCCCGGAAGAAGGATTTTCTGCATTGTTCATATTCAAATCAGCCCCGCTCATGTAAAAAATATTATGCTCTCCTATACTTCTTTTAAAGAAGCACGAAGGGCTTTTACAAAATCAGCAAAGGCAATCGAAGGCTTGGCTTGTTTCATAAAGTTTTCCCCGATGAGAAACCCTTTAAAACCGGCTTTTTTCAAAGTTACAATTGTATCCACGTTACTAATGCCACTTTCTGCAATAGCCAATTTTTCTTTTGGTATAAATTGTATTAATTGCAGGGATGTATTAATATCAACTTCAAATGTTTTAAGGCTACGGTTATTTACACCCACCAAATCCACTTCATCACAGATATGCCCCAGTTCTTCTTCATTATGTATCTCGAGCAACACCTCCAATTGAAGGGCTTTTGCTTTTTGGGCTAATTGTTTTACTTCTTCTTTTGATAAGCATGCAGCTATCAGCAATATAACATCAGCGCCTATTCCCAGGGCCTCATGCAACTGGTATTCATCTATGATAAAGTCCTTGCGCAAAAGAGGTACGGATACTATTTCTCTTGCCGCCATTAGGTCGTCATTGGTACCTCCGAAATATTTTTCGTCTGTAAGCACAGATATACCCGAAGCAGCCATGTCATAAGCAGAAACCACATCACTCACTTCAGCCTTGCCATTGATAAAGCCTTTAGAAGGGGACTTTCTCTTAAACTCAGCAATGATGCCGGTTGCATTTGGTTTAAGTAAAGATGCTTTTAAAGAAACTCTTTTCTCCTGCCAATGCGGCAAATACTCCCACGCCTCAACAGGGATAAGCCTTTTTTTTAAGGCTACTTCTTCCCTTTTATCTGCAATTATTTTTTCTAAGATATTACCCCCTCCGCCCTCCCGAAATGAATTCGGGACAGGCTCTAAAGGGGGAACTTGAAACTGGTTAAGTTTGTCTGCAGCATCACTCATAATTGTCATTTTTTGTATAGTTTATCATGTACTATCATTCTCCGCCTTCATCGTGCGCCATAGTCCCCCTTTAGGGGCGGAGGGGCTTGTATTCAGTTCTGCAACTCAATCAATTTCCGCAACGATTGATATGCTTTTCCGCTTTCCAGACTCTCTACCGCTGCATGGTATGCATCATCATAGGTTTTGTATTCGCCTGTGCAATCCAATGCCATCGCCGCATTGGCGAGCACTACCGCGCTTTGCGCCCATGTACCCTCCCCTTTTATCACCTTTAAAAATATTTTCGCTGCTTCTTCCACCGAGTTGCCACCATAAATATCCTGCGGCTCTACCATACGCTTGCCAAGCTGTTCAGGGGTCATGATATATTCACCTTTATTTGTGATCACTTTTGTATCGTTTGTAAGGGAAATTTCATCGTAGCCATCCAGCCCGTGAATAATAGTAAAAGCTTTTCCTGTTGATTGTAAAAGATAATTATAAATGCGTGCCATCTCCAGGCTATACACCCCTATCAACTGGTATTGCGGTGAAGCAGGGTTAACCATTGGCCCGAGCATATTAAAGAATGTGCGCAACCCAATATTCCTGCGTATGGGTCCCACTGCTTTTAATGCAGGATGGAATACCGGCGCATGAAGGAAACAAATGTTTGCTTCTTCCACTTCCTTCTTAAGCTGGTCATTGTTGCTTTTAAACTTGTAACCAAGCTGTTCCATAACATTGGATGCGCCGCTTATGGTTGATGCCCCATAGTTACCATGCTTTGCAACCTTTTGCCCAGTACCCGCAACAATAAAACAGGCGAGCGTTGATATATTAAAAGTATTTTTTCCATCCCCGCCGGTACCAACAATATCTATGGTTTTATAATCGCTCATGTCCACTTTCACACACAACTCAAGCAATGCATCGCGAAAGCCCTGCAGCTCTTCAATAGTAATGCTTCGCATAAGGAACACTGTAATAAAAGCTGTAACCTCATGATCGTTATATATACTTTTGGAAATATTGGTAAGTATTTCTTTAGCCTGTTCGCGTGACAGCGTTTTATGTTCGAATAAAAATTGAAGTATCTTTTTCATATGCCCCTACCCCTAAAGGGGAGATTTTTGCCTTAAACTTTTTCACATCCTCTTCAAGATGTGAAGTTTAAGAAGTGATCGTATCTATTTTAATAAAATAAACTAAATATTCGCGTGGTAACATTCATACTCCTTACACCCCCTTTAGGGGATGGGGGTTTACGTTTTTAACCAATTCCTCATTATCTTTTCCCCATCGGGCGTTAACACACTTTCCGGGTGAAACTGTACGCCCTGCACATCGTACGTTTTATGTTGCAAAGCCATTATCATGTTATTTTCATCCTTTGCTGTTATTTCCAATACTTCGGGGAAGCCTTCTCCGCTTATTACCCAGCTATGGTAACGGCCCACGGTTAATTCACCCGGTAGCCCTTCAAAAAGATCTGCTTTACTCTCTTCACTTTTAACTTTTAACTTTTCACTTTTAACTACTTCAATCTTCGTCGCAACTCCATGATACACCTTTGATAAATTAATCAGCGTGCCACCAAACGCCTGCCCAATGGCTTGATGCCCCAAACAAACACCAAGTATAGATTTAGACGAGGCATATTCCTTTATTAAAGGCAATAACAACCCTGCTTCTTCCGGTATGCCGGGCCCCGGCGAGAGTATGATCTTGTCATATTCTTTTACCCTCTCTAATGGTATCATATCGTTTCTATGCACATCCACTTTTTGGTGCATGATCTTCTCCACTAAATGAACAAGATTGTAAGTAAAGCTGTCGTAATTGTCAAAAACTAAAATTTTCATGTCACCCTCCAAACCTCCCTAAAGGGAGACTTATAAACCTGTTAAGTAATTATTATTCCTGTTAAATTTTCAACTGCCGCGCTTATTTCCGCGAGCACCCCGGCTGTTTCTTTTTCTGTTCTTTCATTTGTAAATCTTAATATATTATATCCCCAATCTTTTAAATCATTTTCCCTTTTCATATCATGCTCTTTCACTTCAACTTCATCATGAATACATCCGTCAATTTCAATAATCAGTTTTACTTTATGACAATAAAAATCGGCTACATAAATTCCAATTGGATGTTGCCTCCTAAATTTTAATCCTTTAACTCCTTCTCTTAAATATCCCCATAATATAACTTCTGCATGTGTCATATTTTTCCTTAGCCGTTTTGCCAATTCAAACATTAACGGATTTGCTTCGTTAAACATTCCGTCCTTTTTGAACGCCGATCTTATATTTTTTCTTTCTTCCATTCGTCTTAATATCTCTTCTTTAGCACATGCTTAATAACAATTTTTCTGTTTAACTCTAAACGTCTTTCAAAGTCTCCCTTTAGGGAGATTTAGAGGGTCTCCGCTAGTTCAATCGCTTTTTTCAAAGCACCCAGTTTATTGTTCACTTCGTGCAACTCACTTTCAGGATTGCTTGCGGCTACTATCCCTGCACCTGCCTGGTAATGTAACGTATTCTGTTTGCTCAAAAAAGTACGTATCATTATTGCATGAACACAACTGCCATCAAACCCAATTGAACCTGTGCACCCACCATAATAACTCCTTGGCGTTGGCTCATAAAAATCAATCAGCTCCATCGCTTTATATTTGGGGGCGCCGCTTAAAGTACCTGCGGGAAAACTCGCTGCCAACAGAAAAAACGGGTTAGCGCCTTCTTCTATTTTGCCAACCACTTCGCTAACCATATGTATTACGTGAGAGTAATAATGCACCTGCCTGTATTTACTTACTTCCACATTCGTGCATAGCCGGCTCAGGTCATTTCTTGCAAGGTCAACCAGCATGGTATGCTCGGCATTTTCTTTGGCATCTATCAACAACGCATCTGCCAGCTCTTTATCTTTTTCGTCATTCCCGGTACGTTTGAATGTTCCCGCAATTGGATGAACAATGGCCTTGCCGTTTCGTATGATTATTTGCGATTCGGGACTGCTGCCAAATAATTTGTAATCGCCATAATCAAAATAGAAAAGGTATGGTGAGGGGTTTACACTCCGCAATGCCCTGTACACATTAAACTCATCACCGCTAAACCTCTTTTTGAATCTTCTGCTCAACACTATCTGGAAAACATCCCCTCTTAAGCAACTCTTTATCCCCTTCTTTACCATCTGCATATATTCCTCATCCGTCATATTGCACGATTCATCGCCCGAAGTTTTAAAAGGATAAGAAGGCACATCCTTGCTTTTTATCAGCGATTCCACTACTGCCACTTCGCTTTCAATACCCGCCATTACATTCTCACACAAAAACATTTCGTTCTTAAAATGATTTATCACGATCACGTATTGATACAGGCGATAACGCATTAACGGTATTTCCGGGTTAGCCTTGAACGATTTTAGTTTTATCGTTTCAAAAAATTGTACTGCGTCAAAAGTGGTATATCCAAAAAGCCCCTGGGCAATACTTACTGCTTTTTCTTCCGATTTTTCTACCTCAAACCTGCCCATAAAATCCCATATCATAGCGGGCACATGCATTGCCTCCTTAATATCATTTTTTTCGGGTTTTTGGCCTGGCAGTTTGTACTCAAATGATGTGTAGTTGCTTATCTCAATGCCCGCAATGGCGTTAATGCCAATATAAGAATAGCTATTCTCTGCAGCCCTGTTATCAGCACTTTCCAACAGGATGGTATCCCTGAAACGGTCGCGCAACCGCAGGTAAATACCAACCGGCGTATAGACATCAGAAAGCATTTTTTTAAACTTCGTGGTAACGTTTATCTTTTTCATTCCCCTATCCCCTTAAGGGATCTTTTTGCCTTAGATACCAACGCATCTAAGAAATGATTAAATATTTTATGTGCTCCGGGCTTTTAGCACTTACCTCTTCTTCGTTGCGTCGCCCTCTTATACTTTTATTTCTTTATTCTGCAGAAAGCCTTTTTATTTATGCCGCCCTTACAGGGCTTTGCTAAACAACGTATGCTTTCCTTCTACTAACGTTTCGCCACTCTGTGGCTTATGTTTTTTTCTACTATTCACTGTTACGCTTCTCAATAAATCCTGCTAATAACAATTTCTCCTCTTCAACCCTCAAAGTTCTTTAAGTCCCCCTTTAAGAGGATAGGGGCATAGGGCATAAAAAAAGCCCCGACGTTTCTGTCGAAGCTTATATGTTTTATAAATACATACTGGCAATGCCATTACAAGCCCCGACAGGAGATTGAATGCCACCACCAATTAATATTTAATGTTGTTTTCTTCATTCCACTGCGAATATGGAACAGAAATTTGATTTGAACAAAAAAATTTTAGAGTGGAGTAAATTATGAGGCATCAGAATATAAGAGACGATTGTGTTAAAGAACTTGTTAAAACAAACTGAATAATAATTTACCTCTGCTATAAAAGGAAGCTTAGCCATCAACTTGTGGGGCAAGCTATCCACAGAAATAGAAAGCTACGATAAAAAAACGTAAATTTGCAATTCAAACAGAACATTATGGGCAATACATATATAGCTTTTGATGATGTAAAAAAATTGTATCCTGACGAGTGGGTGCTTTTAGGTAATCCCGAAATGAAAAACGCTTCAGTTCTGGGCGGGATTGTTTTGTACCATAGCAAAGATAAAAAGGAAGTTTGTTATATTGGCAAAGACAAAACCGACGGTTTCTCAACTGTTACAATCGCATTTGCCGGTAATCTGAAACAACATCGTAAAACCGGAATATTGAGAAGAATATGAAAGTATTCCCCTTCGACCTCCCTACTGACGAAGACGTTATCATTGTAAACGCAACGATTGAAGGGAAATTCAAATTTCGCATTGCACTTGATACTGCAGCGACGCATACTACCATTGACAGCAACGTTCTATATTTTTCAGGATACGAATTGAAAAATAGCAAAGGCGAAAAAGAAATTGAAACTTCTAACGGGATTATAGTAGTTGAAACATACGACATTGAGCGTTTAGAGTGTTTAGGAATTGTCAAAACTAATTTTGAAGTACAGGTTTATGACTTTTTATCTCATGGCATTACTTCTGATTATGACGGTGTAATTGGACTAAATTTTTTACGGGAACATAAATTTTGTATAGACATTATGAAGCGTGAATTAAGTGTTGACATATAGCTGCGGTGACACAAACCGCGTAATTCGTAAATCTTACTTCGTACTCACAACACCCCCTTCGTACTCGGCAAATAATTACTGAACGGGTCGCGTTTAACAGCCATCTTAATAGCTTTTGCAAAGGCTTTAAAAATAGCCTCTATTTTGTGGTGCTCGTTCTCGCCTTTACATTCAACGTTCAGGTTGCATTTTGCCGCGTCACTAAATGATTTAAAAAAGTGAAAGAACATTTCAGTAGGCATCTCTCCTATTTTTTCTCTTTTAAATTCAGCATTCCATACGAGCCAGTTCCTTCCGCCAAAATCAATCAGCACCTTAGCCTCGGCTTCATCCATGGGTAATGCAAAGCCATAACGCTCCATTCCGCGTTTATCTGCAAGGGCTTTTGCAAACGCTTCTCCTAAAGCAATACCAGTATCTTCAATGGTATGGTGTTCATCAATATGCAGGTCGCCTTTTGTTTCAATAACAATATCCATTTTGCCATGCCTGGCTATCTGGTCAAGCATATGGTCAAAAAAACCCAGGTCTGTATGAATATTGGCTTTGCCGCTGCCGTCAAGGTTTAATTCAATATGAATTTTTGTTTCACTTGTGTTGCGGTCGTGTACAACTGTTCTTAACCCAAGTTTAAAAAATTCATAAATACTTTTCCAGTCTTTAGTTTCCAGCGCGATGGTTGGTTGTAATGCATTAACTGTATCTTTTATTTCGCCGGAACCCAGTTTTTCATCATTGTTAAGCCAAATAGCTTTGCAACCCAGGTTCTTTGCAAGTTGTACATCTGTTATCCTGTCGCCAATTACAAAAGAGTTTTCAATATCATAGAAAGGATTATTCAAATACCCTGTAAGCATCCCGGTATTTGGTTTGCGTGTGGGCGCATTGTCTTTGGCAAAGGTCCTGTCAAAATAAAATGCTGAAAAATGCACCCCTTCATCTTCAAAACTTTTAACCACAAAATTTTGAACAGGCCAAAATGTTTCTTCAGGAAAGCTTGGCGTGCCCAGCCCGTCCTGGTTACTCACCATTACCATTTCATAATCAAACTCCGCCGCTATCCTGGAAAGGTATTGAAATACGTAAGGGTAAAACTGTAGCTTATCCCAGCTATCTATCTGGTAAGTGGGTGGCGCTTCGTTTATGATCGTCCCGTCGCGGTCAATAAATAAAATACGTTTACATGTTGTAACGGAAGACAATGAGGTATCAGGTGAAACTGTTTCTAAAGACATTATTTTAATGGTTCAATTTGGATAAAGGTACCTCCGATAGCAGTTATTTGCCAGTTTTGTAATAATTCCTGCTGATGAGTCTGTGCCCACTCAATCACTAAGCCTAAAACACGCGGTGGTAAATATCCAACGCCAACTGAAAGTTCATTAATAAGTATCTCCGCTGTATATTCGCCATATTCAGCATGAAAGTGAGGAGGGTTATGATCTTTAAAATAAAAATATATTACTATTCCAAAAAAGCGGCTAACTGAAGGCATATTTGTTTTGTTTAAAAAGCTCTCTGTATTCATCAAAACCCATATTCCTTATATGCAAATAGCAATTAAGTGTATCTATTTCTAATTCTTCATCCCAGGCAATTGCATTGTTTTCAGGATTAATAAATACCCGGTCAAAATACCCCGGCGTTTCCCAAATCTGAAATACACCTTTCCCGGCAAGATCACTTAAATCATAATCTCCTTCTGTGCCATCATTAAAAACAGCATGTATTTTGTACTTTCCTAATGATTGTACTTTTGTTACTTCTATTCTCATACCCAAATTTACTAATCATTTAATTACCGGTAAAAAATTGCTCCGCTTTACTTAACAACCACCGCCCGTATTGCTTTTACGTCTGCCGGGACTATTGCACTGGCAGTATTGCCAAAACTATTGCGTACATAGGTGAGTATATCAGCAATTTGATCGTCTTTCAAATAATTTTGCGCAGGCATATTATTGCTGTATGTTTTGTCATCAATGGGGATATTCTCCGTTGATCCTTTTAATACCCATGTAATAAGTTTTTTCTTGTCCCCCGTAACATAAGACGTTTTAACCAGCGGCGGGTTCATATGCGGCACTCCATTACCACTCTTTTGGTGGCAAGTTAAACAATAGGTTTGGTACAATTTCTCCCCTCTTGCTATACTCGCGGGAGTATCACCCTGTTTTGCAAAAATACATAGGCTAAAACAGCTTATTGCGACAACACTGAAAATGATTTTTTTCATCAGCTTTTATTATTATTTGCTATACATGATTCTATAGATCGTTCCGCCCTGGTCGTCTGACACATATAGGGAGCCATCCGGGCCTTGTGCCAGCCCGCATGGGCGGTGCTTTGCATCCCCGGGTGAATCTACCTGGGTCAACCCCGAAAAACCATCGGCAAAAATTTCCCAATCGCCGCTGGGTTTGCCATCTTTAAATGGCACAAACGCAACAAAAAATCCTTTTTGTGGCTCTGGCGCCCTGTTCCACGAGCCATGGAAAGCAATAAACGCCCCATGCTGGTATTTTTCAGGAAACATGCTGCCTGTATAAAATAATAACCCGTTTGGTGCAAGATGGCCGGGGAAAGCCACTACAGGGTCTTGCGCATCTTCACCGGCAGTTTTCTTTCCATCGCCGCCATATTCAGGGGCGAGTATTTTTTTGTGCTGCAATTCATCATAATATATATAAGGCCACCCGCAATTAGAGCCCAGGTGTATTTGATACATGCATTCCGCAGGCAATTCCGCGCTTTGTTTATCATCAAACATAGTTGGGAAAAGGTCATGCAACTGGTCCCTACCATGCTGCATTACAAATAAGCTGTTTATATCGCTGTTCCAGTCAAGCCCAACCACGTTACGCAAACCGGTTGCATAGTGTACACCTGTACCATAAGTTTGGTTAAGCTTGTCCACTTTAAATTGCCAAATACCGCCGGCAGAATCGAGTATAGGGCAGGGCTTAATGCCCGGAGAGCCTTTCTGGCGGTCTTTTTCCTGGCACGAATTAGAGTAGGCGCCAACATTCACATAAACATTTCCGCTGTTATCCAGGGTTATCGCTTTTGCTTCATGCTCGTGGCGTACAACTAAACCAGTAACAATTTTTTCAGGCTTTGCGGGGTCAATTACTTTATCACCGCCATCTAACTTATATCTAAAAACTTCCTCGTCGGATGAAGCGTATAAATATCCGTCCTTGACGTACATGCCTGTGCCTGTATAACTGCCAAACCCGTTCTTTTCATCAACCTTGCCATCGCTTTTTGGATGTAGCCAATATATGCCTTTGCCCCCCTTCAGGCTTGCCAGCTTTACATATATATCGCCTTCCTTCGTTACGGCTATATGCCTGGCTTCGCCAACGTTACCTGCAACTACCAATGCTCCAAACCCTGCAGGTAATTTTAAACCTGCATTGTCTGCATCGGGCTTGGGTGTTGCAGACGCATTTGTCGTCTTGAGGGAATCGTTATTACATGCCAACAGGCTGTTTGCCGCCATCAGCAATAGTGTACTCAAAACAAAGTGAAAGAATGTCTTTTTCATATGATTAATTTCAAGTTATATAAAATTATGAATACTATACGTGCATCAACACCCACTCATGTAATGCATCCACCAGGTCAGTATTTTCTTTTTCCGTACCTACGGTTATCCTCAAACAATCTTCGCACAATTTTACCTTGCTCCTGTCGCGCACCACAATTGCTTTTGTAAGCAAAAAATCGTACACTTTCCGTGCCTCTTTTATTTTTACCAAAATAAAATTGGCATCTGAAGGGTACACCTTCTCAACTGTTGGTATTTGTGCCAGTACATCTGCCAGTGCCGACCTCATATCTGTTAATTCCAGTATCATGTCATTTACCTGGCCGGTATTCTCAAGCGCCTGTAATGCAATTTCCTGTGTAGCCTGCCCAATATTATAAGGTGGTTTTACCTTATCAAGGGTATCTATAATGCCTGTTGATGCAAAAGCAATTCCTAACCTTAACCCAGCCAGCCCCCATGCCTTGCTGAATGTTTGCATAACAACCAGGTTAGGGTAGTCCGACAACTCTTGCAAAAAACTCTTTTGTTTCGAAAAATTTATATATGCTTCATCAATAACCACGATGCCATTAAAATTGTTTAGCACTGCTTCAACATCCTGCCGGTTCAGCGAATTGCCTGTTGGATTATTTGGCGAACACAACCATACTATTTTTGTGTTTGTATCCGCTAAATTTTCAAGATGTACCAGATCAAGCTGAAAATCATCCAGTAAAGGAGCTTTTCGAACTTGAACATCATTAATATTTGCGCTTACTTCATACATGCCGTAAGTGGGCGGGCAAATAATTGTATTATCTTTTCCAGGCTCACAAAAACATCTGAACAAAAGATCTATACATTCATCACTGCCGTTACCTAAAAAAATATGTTCCGGTGCAACCCCTTTTATCACGCTTATTAGCGCCTTAAGCTTTTGTTGATGCGGGTCAGGGTAACGATTGTACCATTTTGGTAATGGCGAACCCAGGCTGTTTTCATTTGCATCTAAAAAAACTTTTGCTTCCCCGCTAAATTCATCCCGCGCTGAAGAATAAGGAACAAGTCTTTTAATGTTTTCTCTTATAAGTTTATCCAGTTCAAACATCTTTTTTATTTCTGCTTTAGTAATGCTCTGGCTTTTCTTGCCTGCCCGACTTTGTCATTCAGGCGGGTGTCACACCCTTCAACCCTTTGTTATATCTTGAGCAACGCCCAGTTTGTTTTCATGCCGCCCCTACGGGGCTTGAAAACCCATGGCGCCGACACTTTCTTTCTTTCTACTAACATGTCGCCACTCTGTGGCTTATCGTATTTTATTATTAATAGAATCATCATCTGTTTTTTTACGCCTTTTTTAGTCAGACTGAGGCCGTCAGACTGCGGTAGTAATGACCAATGACCTATTGACTCAATGACCATTTATTATTGATTCAATGACCTTCTATTATTGACTTTAGCCTGATACTTACAGCATTTTTATGCGCTTCCAATCCTTCAAATTCAGCCAAAGTTTCAACAGTTTTCCCGATATTCAGCAATCCCTCCCTACTAACTTTTTGGTAAGTGATTTTTTTAACAAAGCTGTCAACACTCACGCCACTGTATGTTTTGGCAAAGCCATTGGTTGGTAAAGTATGGTTAGTACCGCTTGCATAATCGCCCACACTTTCAGGCGAATAATTGCCCAGGAACACTGATCCTGCGTTGATTACGCGTTGTGAAATTTCTTCATCATTTTTACATGCAATTATTAAATGCTCGGCAGCGTATTCGTTAACCAGTTCAATGGCTTCCTCAATATTTTTTAACACAATAACGAGGCTGTTTTTTAACGCTTCATTTGCAATTTCCTTTCTTGGCAAAACATTCAATTGCGCTTCTGTTTCAGCTATAACTTTCGTAGCCATTTCTTCCGAATCCGTTATTAAAACAACCTGGCTGTCGGTTCCATGTTCTGCCTGCGATAAAAGGTCTGCTGCAACAAAAGATGCATCGGCGGTTTCATCTGCCAATACACAAACCTCGCTTGGGCCGGCGGGCATGTCAATGGCCACGCCATCCATCTGAACCAATTGTTTTGCACACGTAACATATTGGTTGCCCGGGCCAAATATTTTATCAGCCCTGGGTATTGTTTCAGTCCCATATGCCATCGCGGCAATAGCCTGTGCCCCGCCAACTTTATATAGTTTTGTTACCCCGCATAAAGCTGCGCTGTACAAAACAGCAGGGTGTATTTTTCCATTTTTTTGTGCCGGGGTACATAATACAATTTGCCTGCAACCTGCAATTACAGCCGGTATCGCCAGCATTAACACCGTAGAAAATAAAGGCGCTGTTCCGCCTGGAATATATATACCCACCTTCTCAATTCCTACCGATTTTCGCCAACAGGTTACACCCGGCATTGTTTCTATTATTTCAGGTTGCTGTAATTGCTTTTGATGAAAGGCCTTTATGTTTTTTGCCGCCGTTTTTATGGCTTCTTTTAATTCAGCCGGCAATAACCCTTCTGCTTCTGCTATTTCAAATTCATTTACAGAAATACCCTCCGGTTCAATCCCCTCAAATTGTTTAGTATATTTTTTAACCGCGTCATCACCATTTAGCCGTACATCATCCAAAACAGAACGCACTTTGTCCTGCAGGCCCAGGGTATCAAATGCCGGCCTTTTAATTATTTGTTGCCATTCGGCTTTAGCAGGATGTATATAAATTTTCATTCGCCAACTATTTGCATTTATCTGCCCGAATTTATTTTCAAACGATCATTTTTTCAATAGGCACAACCAGGATACCCTGTGCACCTGCCTGTTTTAATTGTTCTATTATGTGCCAAAACTCATTCTCGCTCAATACGCTGTGCACACTGCTCCAGCCTTTATCTGCCAAAGGCAAAACAGTGGGGCTTTTCATTCCCGGTAATAACGATATTATTTCATCCAGCTTGTCATTGGGGGCATTAAGCAAAATATATTTGTTGTTTTTTGCTTTTTTTACTGACTGTATCCTGAACAATAATTTGTTCAATATTTCCTGCTGAGGAAAGGCCAGTTGTTGGTTTTTTATTAGCACCGCCTGTGAATGTAGTATGGTTTCTGTTTCCTTTAACCCATTCATAAATAAGGTGGAGCCGCTGCTTACAAGGTCACAGATGGCCTCCGCCAAACCTATGCCCGGGGCTATTTCAACGCTGCCGCTTATTTCATGAATCTCTGCATCAATACCTTTTTGTTGCAAAAAATCTTTAACCAAAACAGGATAACTGGTAGCAATGCGCTTGCCTTGCAAAAAGTTTACTCCGTCATACACATCCCCGCGTTTTACGGCAATGGAAAGCCTGCACCTGCCGAAACCAAGCTTTTCCACAACATCAACCTTTTTCTGCTTCTCATACACTACATTTTCGCCCACAAAGCCAATATCGGCAACGGCATCCTCTACATACTGCGGAATATCATCATCCCGCAGAAAAAATACTTCTAATGGAAAATTGCTGGCTTCACTCTTAAGTTTATTAACTCCATTACTTATATCAATGCCGCATTCCTTTAGCAATTTGATTGAATCATCATGCAACCTGCCTGATTTTTGAACTGCTATCTTAAGTTTCATATCAAATATTTAAAATAAAAAAGGCTTACCTAACGGTAAGCCCAAACTGTTTTATATGTGTAATGCACACAGCAACACCGGCTTACCTGCGTGGTAAGAAATGATGGTGATGATGAATATGCATTGTTATTTTCATGGCGCAAAAATAAGCGATGGCGGGATATGAACAAATTTTATTACTGTTACCTCAAAAAAAAGCCACGCCGGTTAAGCGTGGCTCGAGTTTACCACTCTAAAAGAACCCCCAAAGATCGTGTTTTCCAAGGCTAAACTTACGGGAAACATAAAAAACAAAACAGACTTCAAATTATTTTTATATACTTACTTAATTTTTTTTGTTATACCAATGTTTATACCAATGCTTGTTATGGGTAAGTTACCTAAGCCTATACCCCTCAATGGCAACCTGTAATAAGGTTCAATCCTAAAGTTACAAAGGCCACCCAGCGAACTTTCGTACCCCGCACTAAAACTTACATTTGAGAATAAGTTATTTGATGATATTCTTAACGATTTATCCCAATGGGAAATAACATTATTCTTATCAAACTCGTAATTATAATTCTCCTGGTGCACTATATAAGAAACAAGGCCGGCTGAAACAAAAAAGTTACCATCATTCTTCGGCTTAAAATCATATTTAAGGTTTAAAGGAAATTCAGTTAATGTAGAGTACCCGCTAACATTAAGAATGGTGCCTTTATTATTTATCCATTGGTACGTTGAATTAAAATATTTTCCATCAGTCCGGTAATATTTCTTATCACTTGCTATACCAATTTCAACGTTAAGATTTTTTGAAAAATTGTATCCGATCACCCCGCCTAAATTAAACCCTACTTTACTACCGGGCTGATACTTTATGGTAGAAAAATCCGGTGCCACAAAAGCTCCAATGTACAGACGTTTAACTTTATGAACTGTAACCATCGGTTGCGTTTTTCCTCCACCGGTGCCAGGTTTTAGCTGTTGATCAGGCGAGGTTTTGCCAACCGGTGGATTATTCTGCGCAACTGCATCCGGTTGTGTTGCGTTATCCTTTTCT
The DNA here is from genome assembly GCA_013286305.1 of Bacteroidota bacterium. Classification (GTDB taxonomy): domain Bacteria; phylum Bacteroidota; class Bacteroidia; order Chitinophagales; family Chitinophagaceae; genus JABDFW01. The sequence goes on along the minus strand of JABDFW010000005.1, from coordinate 42,667 downwards.
GCGCCTGCATTACTGTTAACACTCTCTGCAGTGCTGGTGCTATTTACGGGGGCTGAGGGTGAGTAAACCTTACCCTTCGCAATCTCTTCTGTCCGGGCAACCTGCTGTTCCAAAGCAGGCAGGTCCTTTAACCCTGGTACTTGTTTTACATTATCAGCTGTTCCTGAATTAACGCTATTATACTGATGATCTTCTGTAACCTGGCCTGTTGATGATTGTTTAGCTGATATAGCGGCATGTGCGCGGGCATTTTCAGATCCTATACCTCCGTTATTGTTCGTTGTTGTACCTGCAACCTTATTATTATTTGTAACAACTTCAGCGCTCTTGTTATCAGCACTGCTGCTGTTATTCGCAGTTGTGTTATTGGTACCGGCTGTTGCATCAGCAGGTTTTTGGGAATTAACAGTTGAAATTTTACTGCCTGTTTGAGTTGCCTGAAAAGTTTTTCCGCTGCCCATCCAACCGGCATACCTGGCTGTTAAAAACCCGACCGGTAATAAAAGAAGCAATAGAAGATATTTGTATCTTTTGCTTGTTCCTGAAGCAGGAAAAATTGCTACAGGTGAAAGCTCATCTGCGCTTTCCGGCCTGCTTAAAATATTGGCAACACTCTCCCAATTCGCACTATTTGTCCTTAGCGGATAGTTTTCTGCTGCATTCCTCAATAAATCATCCATATCGTCATTTATATGCTGCATCAATTTCCTGGGTATCCTGATTTATATATTTTTGCAAATGCATTCGTGCTTTTGATAAACTCGACTTTGATGTACCCACCGATATTCCCAATTGGTCTGCAATTTCCTGGTGTGTAAACCCATCAATCACATACATATTAAAAACTGCTCTGTAAGATGGTGGTAGTTTTTTCACCTGCACAATTAATTCTTTGTAAAGAACTGTTTGATCTGCGTACCCCGATTTATCAGGTTCCTCCCACACATCATCCGGTATTGCTCCAATATCCGGCATCATATTTTGTTTTCTTAGCTCATCTATCGCCGTATTCACCATTATCCTCCTAAGCCATCCCATAAAGATCTTCGTAATATCCTCTTCATTGTCACACTTAAAATTCTTAAAGTTCCTGAACAATTTTACGTACCCGTCGTTAACTACATCCACCGCACTTTCATATTTGTATATGTACCTGAAAACCACCTTTAACGAATATCCATAAAATTGCTCGTAGAGTACTTTTTGATGCCTGCTGTCATTGTTTTTGCACCCTTCTATTATATGGCTTAAGGAGTTCAAACGTTTTACTCAATTGTAGTTGTTTATAAAAAAAATACGGACAAAAAAGAATTTGGTTGCTTCATGGTTAAAAAAAAGAAAAAACAATTTCGGGTTAAATTTAGGGCAAAAAATTATTATTTGGCGGTAAAAAAATCACGAAACCAATAGCCCGAGGCCTTAATTGTACGTAACCGGGTGTCAAAATCAGTATAAACCAGCCCAAAACGGCTTTTATATCCTTCCGCCCATTCAAAGTTATCCATTAACGTCCAAATAAAACACCCTTTAATATTCACCCCTTCATTTTTGGCTTTTAGCAAGGCAGCAAGGTATTCTTTAAAATAATCAACCCTCTCAACATCATTTATAACCCCATTTACCATTTTGTCTTTAAAAGCAGCCCCGCTTTCCGTAATAATTATCTCTTTTATGCCCTCATATTCCCAAAACCGCTTGATTATATTGTAAAAACTTTCTCCATTTATTTCCCATCCCATTGAAGTGTATGGAACTTTGCGGTATGCGGCCTTTACTTCCGAAGCCTGAACTACCGGAATAAGCGGGTTATATTTTACTACCAGGGGAAAATAATTCTGCAGGCCAATAAAATCAAAGTCAAACTGCATGCGGCTGGTGTATTTCCATGCTTTATTGTGCATCTCAAGCCGCTCAATCAGTTTAAAATCTTCCTTTGGGTAACCACCCCCCAGCAAAGGCTCAACCGGCAGCCTGTTGAGTAAGATATCCATTCTTTTGGCGGCTTCAACATCTTCCGTTCTTTCAGAGAATGGTTTTATCTCTGAGCATGAAAAGCAGGTGCCTATGTGGGCGTTCTTTACCAACGAACGTATTATTCTGCCCCCTTCCGCCTGCGCCAACACTGCGTTATGCAATGCAGGCAAAAAATTGTTTAAGCCCATTTTACCCGGCGCATGCATACCCAGCATATACCCTAATGATACAAAACCCATAGGTTCGTTTAGAATGATCCAGTCCTTTACCTTGTCGCCAAAGGCTTCCGCGCAAACAGTAACAAAATGGTTGAACCATTTAAGCATACGGTAGCTTGCCCATCCGCCTTCGTTTTCAAGTACCTGTGGCAAATCCCAATGATAAAGTGTTACATAAGGTATTAACCCAAGTTTTAAGCACTCATCAATTACCCGGTGGTAAAAGGCCATCCCTTCTTTATTCACCCTGCCTGTTCCATCAGGCAAAACCCTTGGCCATGAAATAGAAAAACGAAATACTTTGAAGCCCAGTGCTTTAACCAATAAAAGGTCGTCTTTGTAACGGTGATAAAAATCACAGCTTGTATAGGGGTTACTTCCGTCTTTTATTTTACCGCGGCGGAGTGAAAAGGTGTCCCATATTGAAGGTTCACGCCCGTCCTGGGTGTAGGCTCCTTCATTTTGAGCAGCGGATATCGCTACGCCCCACAAAAAATCATCCCCAAACGACTTTGCTGTAAGGTCAAATGCAGCCATTTTGATTTTCCATTTTTGCAAAACTCAATGGAAACTGTATTATGGGAATATTAAGATTACGTTACATTTTGTAAAGGCTGGGGCGGCCTCACCCTAAATCCCCGTCCGACCGGGTCATCCGGGCGGGCCTCTCCTCGCGGCAGAGGGACTTTGCGAAGAACCCTTTCTATTATGCGAATCTTCCTTCGCCAATGTTGCGTGTTTTCAACAACATTTAAATTATTTCGCACAATAAATTCGCTTCAGTTATGGCAACAAAAGGGAAAGTGGCCATCCACGTTACAAAATGTTACGCATGAAGGGTGTTTTTTCACAAAATTCTTCAACTACCAGTCAATCGCGGCCATCTTTTTACCAGTCAACTTCACCGCCAGTCTTACAGGTTTACGCCAATGACAACGTTTTTGTACGGCTATGTTTTCCGAACCACGATTTTGGTGGATAGAAGGATGATGGGGATCAAAGGCCTCAAGCTTTATGCTATAAGCTATACGCTCCCAGGTTTTCATCGCGTAAAGCATGCAGCGGGTTCTTTGCTTTATGTTCTCTCTTTCCTTCATCATTCAAAATTCCTTGTTTCTTGCTCATTATTCAAGCCCCTGAGTTATGGCAATAAAAAGCCATGTACCGGGGTACGTTACAAAATGTTACGCATGAAGGGTGTTTTTTCACTTTTTACCGCAGGGAAAAATACCTGGCAGCGGTAAAATACTATGCCTTTATTGTGACATGAATTATAATTTTTACAACCACGAATTGAGTTTTAGCCACGAATTAGAGCGAATTTTACGAATTACACGAATTGAATACAAAGCAACTTTCACATCATCCGTACAACTTTACGCCAATGACAACGTTTTTGCACGGCAGCCTTTTTTTGTTTTTTCTGTCGTTTGTTTTAGCCAAACTATAGTTACCACATCTTTCTATGCACATTACAAAACATAGCTGTAATTTACTAAATATGATTGATATTACCAAATTATTTAGTATAATATGATAATATATTTAGTAAATTCCCTCCTTCCGCAATGTGTCTTTCAGCCTTGTGAAGGTTAGTGAATGTTATGGTGTGTATAGTTATTCAGCTAGTGTTTTGCGAAAGCCTCGAATTACAGCAATATACCACTTGTTAAGCTGAACTGCTAACCATGCCACAGAGTTATCCGGCTAAAGGCACAATGCCGTGGGATAAACTCTGTGGAGAAAGGAAAGCCTAAAGAATTAAGGCCAACATACCATTATTCGGCTGCAATACTAATCATGCCACGGAGTTATCTAGCCCAACAGCACAATACTGTAGGATAAACTCCGTGGGGAAAGGAAATGCCCCTATAACAGTAGCTTTGTCATTCATTCATTACTCATCATTCATGCCGTTTTCTTGGCATCTTCCAAAAACTTGGCTAATCCCAGGTCAGTAAGTGGGTGCTTAAGCAATGCCAGTATAGATTCTAACGGGCTTGTTACAACATCAGCGCCTAATTCCGCACACTTAATAATATGATTGGCATTGCGGATAGATGCGGCTAAAATTTCTGTTTCGTAACCCTGGACTGTGAATATATGTGCAAGCTGGGCAATGAGTTCCGTACCCTCCCAGCCGCTGTCGTCTATCCGCCCGATAAATGGCGAAACGTAAGCCGCCCCTGCTTTTGCGGCAAGTATGGCCTGGCCGGCAGAAAATATAAGCGTGCAATTTGTTCTTATGCCGTTATCAGTAAACCATTTAATAGCCTTAACGCCATCTTTTATCATAGGCACTTTTACCACTATATTGGGGTGTATGGCCGCAAGCTTTTTGCCTTCTTCAACAATGCCTGCAAAATCGGTGGAAATAACTTCTGCGCTAATGTCGCCATCAACAAGCTCGCAAATGGTTTTATAGTGGTTATAAATAGCTTCCTGGCCCTTTATGCCTTCTTTTGCCATAAGGGATGGGTTAGTAGTTACACCATCAAGAATGCCCAGATCTTTTGCTTCTTTTATTTGAGCGAGGTTCGCTGTGTCTATAAAGAATTTCATAAGTTTTGTTTCCCTTAAGGGAATATTTTTTGTGAATAATGAATACCATAATTAAAAAAACCCTCTAAAGGGTTTAAAAAAAATGGCAGGCTTATTACATCGCACCGCTACAACCGCCTACTCTTGCTGCCTTCCGGCCCTGGGAGGGTTCGGCAGGAGCTGGCCGTGTAAGACCTGCCGCTGCAAAAGTAATATTTGAAGCTGAAAATACCTTACATTTTTTTGGGAATGAACAAACCACTGTATTTATTAGTAGGTGCCTGAGCCCGAAATCGTATAATCTGTAGTGTGTTTGCCTGCCGGGTGCGTTGTGCACGAAAATGTAAAGCTCCTGGGCCCTGTTTTGGTAATCTTTCCCCCTTTATTTGTCAAACTCAGCGTTGGAAAATCTTGCCCATGTTGGCGCATATAAAGGCCGGTTACATAATTCTTGTAGGTTATTACATCATTATTATTAATATCTACTATGGTGCTGTCACCGCTTGTAAAAGCGCTGCTCCATGTGCTTTTATCCGGCATATTATAAAAAGTAAACCCTATTGAGTCGGTACCGGTTCCAACTATTATGCTAACTAAAGGAATGGCTGCAGTTGGGTGCCTGTAAAGGGTATCATATCCAAACAGGCATTTCCCATTTGTATAAGACTTACCATTTACGGTTAATATTGCCTTACCATCTTCAGGATAGCGGATTCGATAAAATTTGCCACTTGATTTTCCAGCTGAAAAAATTACCAGTGCGGCGATGGCAAAGCCATACAGCATCTTTTTTCCGTTCATATAGTAGCTATTAATAAGTGGTTACATTTTTACAAATTCTACACGCCTGTTGTTAGCCTTGCCTTCAAAGGTGTTGTTGTCGGCAACTGGCAGGAGTGGCTTTATTGCTTATTTAAAATTATCTATCCTGCATATTCGTATGCAACACCTTTGCTGCGCGGGTTGTATTGCTTAATACGCGGTGAAAAAAAATGCATAAGTGGGAATTATTACACCACCAGACAGGTGGAGAAATAAGAGAGCAGATTAAAATAGTACCGCCGGTTGTTAAAAATGTTGAAAGCCGGGGCCACAATTTGGAAGTATTTATTGGTGGCAGTAAAAAAAAGAAAGTTGTAATGTACATTACAACTCATGGTAAAATTTAAGGCTGTGTTACGGCAGTACGGCCCTATAAAGTAACTGTTATTTATTTTTCAAATTTTTCGCGCCAGGCCAGCATACCACCTGTAAGGTTAACCATATGCTTAAAGCCAAACTGTTCCATAAACAGGCAAGCCATACCGCTGCGGTTGCCGCTTCTGCAATAAACGATCACCTCTTTATCTTTCCAGTCATCTATATCGTCCAGTTGCATGGCCTGCACTTTACCGATGGGGATGTGAACGCCGCCAATATTGTAATCGGCCCTTTCATGATCTTCACGCACATCCAAAAGATTTACTACGTCACCGCTGTCTATTCTCTTTTTTAATTCCTCTGCTGTAATGGTATTCATACTATGGGTTTATTCCTCTCTCCATGGTTGTATTAGAGCGGGGATGTGATAATCTTTTGATGTTATTGGTTAGGCACCAGTTCCGGCTGTACTGCGTTACTGGTATCAATTTCAGGCCGTGTTGTACCAATCCAAATATCCATTAACTGGCCTGGCCGTATTTTATTAGCCACTATTTGCCCAGGGCCTAATGTTGAAAATGGCAAAGGGCTTTGCTTGACTATATAGGCGCTGGCGGTATCGCTTATCGATTCATTGGCTAATATGGTATTGATGTTTATGTTTTTATTGCTCAGGTATAACCTGGCTTCCGATACAGTCATCCCTACCAGGTCTGGTACGTTTAGTTCCGCTTCTCCAACGCCACTGCCAAGTACAAGGCTTATGGCGCTGCCCATGTTTACTTTGGTGCCGGGGTCAACAGGCTTGCCATTCAGCAGTTGTTCTTTTACCGCATTCAATGCGATGTCAGGCGTATAAGAAGTATCGCCAACCCTTAACCCAAGGCTTTGCAGGTAAAGCTGCGCACTTTTAAAGGAAAACCCCCTGAGGTCGGGCATATCAATCTGTGGGGCAACCGCACGATTTATGGTTAAATATATGGTTCTGTGAATTTTTACTGTGGCATCTGCTTCGGGGGATTGTCGTATCACTGTTAATGGTGCGGCAGTATCAATATATACTGAGTCCTGTACCGTTACTTCAAATCCACCATCTTCAAGCAGTTTTGTGGCCTCATCGGCATTTTTGCCCACAACAGAAGGCACTTTTTCAAGCGAGCTGTGGCGCGTAATAACACCAAGCGCACTAAAAAATAGCAGGAAGAGTATAATAACCATCCCTATTGCTGCCACCAGGTTTACCCAAAAAGGCTTTTCAGTAATAAACTTAAACACTTATAAAGTTTTATTTTGCAGATGTACAACCTGTCAAATGTAAGCACTAAAAATCTTTGATCTGTACCTTTCTATATATTAAAACACTCTTCAATTAAAGCCGTGTAAAACTGCTTTAATGTCCATCCCATTGCTTTAACCTGTTGTGGTACAATACTGGCCTCGCTCTGGCCTGGTACGGTATTTACTTCAAGCATATACGGTTGCCCCGCCGTTTCGTTATAAATAAAATCAATCCGCACTATACCACGGCAATTTAAAGCCGAATATATCTTTTTTGCTGCAACCCTAACTTTATCGGCAATACTTTCCTCAACTTTTGCAGGGGTTATTTCCTCACTCATGCCAAGGTATTTCGCCTCAAAATCAAAAAACTCCTTTTTGCTTATTATTTCGGTTATAGGTAACGTTATAATATTGCCTTTTGTTTTAAATACTCCAATAGTAAATTCCCTCCCTTTAATAAATTCTTCTACCAGCACCTGGTTATCTTCTTTAAAAGCTTTTTCAATTGCTATGCCTAATTCTTCTGAAGCGCTGTTAACTTTAGACATGCCAATGCTTGACCCCCCATTATTTGGTTTAACAAAAACCGGGAAATTTAAAGTAGCTGCAATTTCGTCGGCGCTCTCAAAGTTATTTTTAATAAGCAAGGCTGATCTTGCAACATGTATGCCATTAAAAGCAGCCACCGCAACCGTATATCGTTTATTAAATGTTAGGGCCGATGTGGCCGCGTCGCAACTTGTATAAGGCAGGTTAAGCATATCAAAATACCCCTGCAGTTTGCCATCTTCGCCCGGGTTGCCATGAATGCACATAAGCACGGCATCAAACACAATTTTCTTATTGGCAAGGTTTATGGAAAAATCATTTCTGTCAATAGCAACGGCATTGCCTTGCTCATCCTTATAAACCCATCCCTGCGGGTTAATGTCAATGGTATAAACGTCAAATTTTTCTTTGTCAACGTTATTTTCAACAGTTATAGCGCTTTTATAACTAATCTCCGCTTCTCCGCTATACCCGCCGGTTACCAGTGCTATTGTTTTTTTCATTGTTGCTTTATTGGGCTATGCAAAGAAATGGATTTAAGGGGATGAATGAAAAATTATGGCAAAAATTGGCTAATTATTTATTTGGTATTCAGAGAGTTTTAGGGTAGCACGCCTGCCGCGGGCAGATTCGCCGTAATTCGTGTTATAAGTGCACAAAAAAAGGTGAAGAACTACTGATCCTTCACCTCTGCTACGGGAAATATCACCCGTTTATTTAATGTCGCTTTACAGCAACAATCATTAACAAGCAAGTTACATTGTCAATCTAAGGTTTACAAGTTTACTTTTGCACACCGCTATGTGCATTAAATGTGCAATTTATCTTTCTTTGCCAGCAGATCTTCAATAGTTTCGCGGTACATTTCATCCGGTACGCAGCAGTCAACCGGGCAAACGGAAGCGCATTGTGGTTCTTCATGAAACCCCTGGCATTCAGTGCATTTATTGGGTGTTATATAATACGTATCAACGCTAACGGGTGCAAAACGGTCGCCGGCATCAACTATTGTGCCGTCCATCATTACAACGGGCCCTTTAACATTTGTTCCATCAGCAAAAGACCACTCAACGCCTCCCTCATATATTGCATTATTAGGGCATTCGGGTTCGCAGGCCCCGCAGTTTATACACTCTTCTGTTATTTTAATAGCCATAGTGTTAAGTTTATTATTTTATAGTTTATGGTTTGTAAGCTGTTCTCAATTTATATCATCAAAAACTTAAACGTCCGCAATATAAAGAACAAATGAATAATCTTTTACAACTCCTGCCAGTTTAAGATATTTTTGTCGCCATAAAAATAAGGTTGAAAAGATGAAATTGCAAGAACGAATAGATTTATTGGTAAAATTGGGCGGCTATTTAAAAACCGGTGATGGTGATTTAACCCTGGTAAAAAATGATGCAGCCCTGCAAAACCCATGGTTTGTTCCTGAATTTATAGAACTGGCGGTGAAAAATATAGCAACCGGGTTTTTAGAAAGAGCAAAATTGGAACCCTGGGTTGCGGGGTACAATATTCCTCCTGAAAATAACAGTCAAAAAAATGTGGGCATTGTAATGGCCGGCAATATACCCCTGGTAGGGTTTCACGACCTTTTGTGCGTATTTATTTGGGGGCATAAAGCGGTAATAAAGCCATCATCAAAAGATACTTTATTAATTAAACACCTGGTGCAAAAGCTCAGTGAATGGAGCGATGAAGCAGCGGAACTAATTTCTTTCAGTGAGAATCTTAAAGGCTGCGACGCTTATATTGCCACAGGCAGTAACAATTCAGCCCGCTATTTTGACTACTATTTTGGGAAATACCCAAGCATAATACGCCGAAACAGAACGTCGGTTGCCGTTTTAGACGGAACTGAAACAAAGGATGAACTTAACAGGCTGGCAGATGACATTCAACTATATTTTGGGCTTGGCTGCCGCAATGTAACCAAGCTTTTTGTGCCGCAGGAATACGATTTTATTCCCCTGCTTGAAGCGCTAAAAAAATACCATTACTATTCAGACTTTCATAAATACCGCAATAACTTTGACTACCACCTTGCCCTGCTTATTATGAACAGCAAATACTATATGAACAACGATTCAATGATCGTTACAGAAAATGAATCCCTTTTCTCCCCTGTAAGCCAGGTGCACTTTGCATATTATGCTGATAAAACGCTGTTAAGCCGGGCTTTGGAAAATAACAGCGACATTCAATGTATCGTTGGGCATAGTTATCTTCCATTCGGATCAGCACAGGAGCCTTCGCTGCCTGATTATGCTGACGGAATTGATACGATGGCTTTTTTAAAAAGGCTTTGATAACACATTATTGATTTTTACAAATGTTAATTGGCAGAAAAAGTATCTATGCCAATGTCATTTTTGCCGAAAGAATGTTATAAAAATTAAAACGAGTATGTAACTTTGCCACATTGTACGACAAGCTTCGTCAATTATTTGTTAAATGGGCTGCAAGGTTAACTGACGATTAAACAGGTTCGTTTCTTTGCTATCTATAAGGCATATAATTTGATTAGTTTAGTTACATTAAAAAATTAAAGCACAATGAAACTCAAAAACATTTTATTAGTGGTACTGATCAGTGCGTCAACTGCAGTTTTGAGTGTATGGGGTTATGGCAAATGGATGGAAAACAAGTATGGCATCACACAGGAAGCCGGTAAACTGCCGGTTAACTATGCCGGCTTTTTTGACAAGAACAATAACAACGCCGGCCCTGTTGACTTTACGGCGGCTGCAACGTCGTCCGCTCCTGCAGTGGTACATATAAAAACCCGTACCAAACAAAGACAGGTTAGCAACAACTTGCCCAAACAAAAAAATCCGTTCTCTGACTTTTTCGGCGACCAGGATCCTTTTTCCGACTTTTTTAACGGCCCGCGTGTAATTCCGGAGCAACGTGCCAGCGGCAGTGGTGTAATTATCAGCAGCGATGGTTATATAGTTACAAATAACCACGTAGTGGATGGGGCGGACGAAGTAACCGTTACCCTTACAAACCGTAAAACATACAAGGGTACTGTAATAGGTACAGACCCAAACAGCGACCTTGCAGTTATCAAGATTGATGGAACTAACTTTCCTTATCTTGTTTATGGTAACAGCGACGATACAAGGCTTGGCCAGTGGGTGCTGGCAGTAGGTTATCCTTTAAACCTTGACGTTACTATTACAGCAGGTATCATCAGCGCAAAAGCAAGGTCAATTGGCATTAACAAAGCTGACCGTCCAATTGAATCATTCCTGCAAACAGATGCTGCGGTAAACCCCGGCAACAGTGGCGGCGCACTCATAAATACCAATGGCGAACTGATTGGTATAAATTCGGCCATCGCTTCTCCTACAGGTTCGTATGCAGGTTACTCTTATGCAATACCTGTGAATATTGTAAAAAAGGTAGTAAACGACCTTCTTAAGTTCGGCGCGGTTCAAAGGGCTTATCTCGGTATTCAATACCCGTCTGATAACATTACGGACGACCAGAAAAAACAATTCGGAATTAAAGACGGCGACGGTGTGTATATAAGTGAAGTTGCCCCCGATGGCGCTGCTAAAGAAGCAGGATTGCAAAAAGGCGACTTTATAACTAAAATTAATGGAACAGGCATAAGCAGCGGCCCCGAATTACAGGAACAAATTGCCCGTTATAAGCCAGGTGATAAAATTAGCCTTACTTATTTCAGGGATGGAAAAGAAAACACTATTAATATTGAACTCAAGAATAAGTCTGGTAACTATAGTGTAGTAAAAACAGAAAGTTTCTTTGAAAAACTGGGCGGCGAACTTGTAAATGTTGACGCGGCTACAGCTAAAAAGAATAGCCTTTCCGGTGGTGTGCTGGTGAAAAAACTTGGCGATGGCTTATTGAAGAACACACGTATGCAGGAAGGCTTTGTAATTACCAGTGTTGACGGACAGGCAGTAAATAATCTTGATGATCTTAAAACAGCTTTGGGCAGCTCCCATGGCACGGTAAGATTAGAAGGTGTTTACCCTGGTTACGAAGGCACGTATGGATACCCATTAAATCTTGACAGTGAAGGAAGCGATAATAGCGGTGATAATGGTGGTGGTAACGGACAGTAAAATTTAGAAGACAAATTATAATATAAAAAAGTCCCGCAGTTTAGCGGGACTTTTTTTATGATAGAACCGTGATTTTCAGGATTGCATCTGATTGGAGATACAAGTTGGGAATTCGCTTAGTAACCCCAGTTTCATTTGCCCCATTAATTTTGGTGTTTTCACATTAAGTGTTTGGAAGATAGAAGCAACAGGTTTCTTCCCGTTGCCAAAATTATTTAAAAATCAAATCCCGGATCGCCATGCCTTCGCAGGAAGGCATCTCAACAGTGAACAGGCTGGAATGATGCTATATATAAATTTCTTATACACGATTGGGTAGATATGCTTGTTTAAACTTATGAGATGCCTTCCTGCGAAGGCATGACGGCACCTTGCAGTTGGCAAAACTTACAATTGTGTTCTTCCGAACACCTATAGTGTTTCACCAATATTGAGTCGCGTTATAAAAATAGATTTTGATGATGAAAACAACATCAAAGGCAGAAAAATTTCTTAATCAATTTTAATAGGTGTCAATTCCTTTAATTCAATTTTACGGCTAAAGCTTTTAAATGTTCTCCATGGAGCCAAATCAGAATAAGGGGGAATGATTCCGCTATTTTTTTGATAAGAAACTAAATCACTTTTATTAAAGGTTTCATTAAGGGAAATTTTGAGTACGTATGTTCGCGAATCAACTATTTTACAACCATGACATGTTTCAGATCCTAAAACTGAGATTAAAACGTCATACTCATAATAATATGAAGTATCTGTATCAAAATCTTGTTCAAAATGTAACAATGTCAAATTGATTTCTTTACGTAAAAGGTTGGATTTTGATAAATTGTTTTCTTTTTTATCAATTCCTATAGTACTATCATACTTATTTGAACTTTTTATTTTATAAATAAATTCTTGCTTTACAATTGAAGAAACTTTTTTCCAATCAACCGATTTGGGAAATGAATTTAGATCAGATTGGGCCATAATTTGACCAGACATTAAAAGGGCTGTGATAAATAGCATTCTTATCTTCGTATTATACATATTGCTCATCGTGTGAAACCTCCATCAAAGGCAGAACCATATTCGCTTTAATGATGAATTATAAAACTAATCAACTACAACTTTCCTGCAGCTTGCTGGTTCCTGTTCTGATCAACCTTAGCCATGCCTATTATTTGCTGCATTTGTTTACCCATACCTTCGGGGCTGCCATCTAAGAATATTACGTTGCCTTTGCTTACCTCTGCAAAATTTTTGATTGCCTCAGTCCACATGCTAAAAAGTATCACGTTTGTATCAAGGTTAGCCTGTTTCATTTGTTCAGCAGCCTGGCTCATACCACGCGCAACTTCTTCCCGGAAAAGTGCAACACCCTGCCCGCGCAAGCGCGCGGCTTCTTTTTCTGCCTCTGCTGAAATTTTTATTGCATTACCCTCTGCTTCTGCTGCCTTGGTTTTTGTAATAAGCAAAGCCTGCCCTTCATTTTCCGCAGCCGCTTTCAGGTTGTTAGAAGCAACCACTTTGCTCATACTGTCCATAATAGCCTGGTCAAAAGTTATATCGTTAATTTGAAGATCCTGTAAATGGTAGCCCCATTCTTCAAGCGTATGGTCTATCTGGTCTTTTACAAACTCTACGATGTCTTTTCTCAATAATAAAATCTCGGCTTGTTTTTTTGTGGCTACAAATGCGCGTATGCTGCCTTCAATCGTTCTTACCAGGGCTTGCATAAGGTCTTTATCGGCAATAAATTTAAAGGCCACTTTCTTTATTGTTTCTTCATCGGCATTCTGCACTGCATATAGCAGCATCGCTTTAAAATATACGTTAGCCTGGTCGAGCGTTACCGCCTGGAATTCCAGTTCAACAGACCGGTTTTGTATGCTTATGCGCCTATATACATTTTCAAAAAATGGCAGCTTAAAATTTAACCCGGGCAATAGAATACGGCGGTACTTTCCGAACATGGTAACCACTGAAATATAACCCTGGTTTACTGTTACAAGGCCACTAAAAAAGATTAGCAGTATTGGTATTATCCACCAATAGTCCTTTATAAGGTTTACATCCATAGTTGAAATTTTGTGGAAATGTAAGCTTTAGGAATGATTTTCCCTGATTTTACTTGTCGCCCCTGAGAAGGATAATAAATTATTCATGCTGTATAACTCCACCATTCCTGCAAGGGATAGCTTTGCAACGCGGCGATCGTTATGTTTGTCATAACCACATGAAACGAATCCTTTACCTGCTCGTGGCAGTACTATTTTTTAGCCCCATAGCCAAGGCAAGCTTCGCCCCACCGCTAAAAGATACTGCAGCCCGCACAGGTTATTACAACGGCTATTTTTATATACCTCCCGTAAAGACGATTGAAAATTACCTCGGCAGAAGGTTAACACTTCGGGAAAAAATTACGCTTTACCTTTATGAGCGAAAATTAAAAAGACACGACGCTGAGCAGGATAAGCAAACCAGGCACGCCAACAGTGATGCCTTGCTGGGTTTGATATTCTCCATTGCAGGTATATTGTTCGCCTATTTCTTAATACCGGGATTTATTCTGTCAAAAAGAGCGTTAACCCTTGAAAAAAGGCGTCCGGGTATATTAACCAAAAGAAGTTTATCAGAGGCAAAAACAGGTAGAACTGTCAGCATGGTTATGACAATACTTTATGTAGTGGGGATTATAGCTTTGTTTATAATAATAAGCTCGATAAAAATAAGGTGTAACTAATAATGGACTTTACGCTGACTGTTCAATTCGCCCCTGTCAAAGGCTTTTTGCTCAACGTTCACAGTCGCAGATGTTTCTCAAGAGGTAATCATTCCAATCTCATTGATCACTGTACTCCTCCCACACCTGCACTAAATTCACCAATACCTCCACCGACTTTTGCATATCCTGCATGCTAACAAATTCGTGTTTGCTGTGTATGGCATACATGCCGGCAAAAACGTTAGGCGCAGGCAACCCCATAAAGCTTAACCGGCTTCCGTCGGTGCCGCCGCGTATAGGTTCATTTTTAACGGTTAATCCTGTACGTTTATAAGCTTCTTCAGCGTAGGCGCTTACTTTGGGGTATTTATCCAGCACTTCTTTCATGTTTCGGTATTGTTCCTGCACTTCAAACTGCATAGTCGCCTGCGGGTAGCGCTGCATTACAGCTTCGGCAATGGCTTTCAACCTGGCTTCGTGCTTTTCAAGATTGGCTGTTACAAAATCACGTATAATAAAATCAATCGTTGCCTTCTCTGATATGCCATTTACCGCTACAGGATGAATAAACCCCTGCCTGCCGCTTGTTGTTTCCGGGCTTAATTCGCCTTTTGGCAGGGCAGCTATTATTTCGCCTGCTATCTTCAACGCATTTACCAACCTGTCTTTTGCATAGCCGGGATGAATGATAATCCCGTTAATGGTTATCCGTACCCCATCGGCGCTGAATGTTTCATCCTCAAAAGTGCCAACAGGGCCGCCATCGAGAGTATAGGCAAAGTCAGCGCCCAATTTTTTTAGATCAACTTTAGCCGTTCCTTTTCCTACTTCTTCATCCGGCGTGAATAATATTTTTATATCCCCATGTTTTGTAGCCGGGTTTTTTAGTAAAAAGTCTGCCAGTTCCATAATGATGGAGACGCCCGCTTTATCATCAGCGCCAAGCAATGTAGTACCGCTCGCGGTAATAATATCATCCCCAATTTTCTCCGCCAGGTAGGGGTAATCCTTAATACCTATCACCTGTGTTGTGTCATCCGGCAATACAATATTACTTCCATCATAATCTCTGTGCAATATTGGCTTTACACCATAGCCACTGCAATCAGGGGCAGTATCTATATGGCTGCAGAAACATATCACAGGAACCTTTTTCTTTGTATTTGAAGGGATAGTTGCATATACGTAACCATACTCATCGGTATTTGCATCATTAACCCCCATCTCTGTCAACTCTTTCGCAAGTAAGCGGCTCAGGTCTTTTTGCTTTTGGGTTGATGGAAAACTGGTGCTTGCGGGGTCGCTTTGGGTGTCAATCTGTACATATCGCATAAATCTTTCTGCTACGCTATAAGAACGGTCATTTATCATAAAAGCAAAATTAACGTGCCAAATTACCAAAACAGTTTTTTAAAGCTTATAAATGTTTTCTATCTTGTATCCAACTAAACAAACCCATATGAAATAAGCCATAAAATAATTGGCTATTCCCCCTCTTTCCGGTAAGGATATAACCAATTTATGACTGATTGCTTATGGCCATTAAAAAACAAAAAACCTTCATCATGAAAAAAACAATTGTCGGGGCCCTGGTGGGCGCCATTATTATCTTTATTGTACAGTTTTTATCCTGGACAGTTTTAGATCTTCACCGCAAATCACAGGATTACACCCCTAAGCAGGACAGCATTCTTGCTTTTCTCACCTCAAAGGATTTAAAAACAGGACAGTACTTTATGCCTTCTTTGCCGCCAGGTTCATCAATGGACGCAATGAACAAGCTTGCAAATGCAAATAAAGGCAAGCCATGGGCTTTGGTAGCTTATCACCGCTCACTTAACGCGGATAATATGGTATCAAATATGATACGTGTGTTTGTTGTAAACCTTGTAATTGTTTGGATGCTTTGCTGGATACTGATAAAGATACCAACGGCCTCATTTTTTACAATTTTTACCGCGAGCTTATTTATTGGCTTTATTGTTTATCTTAATTCACCTTATACCTACCATATCTGGTATGAAACGCCAGGGCAGAAAGGCTATATAATTGATGCGGTAGGCCAATGGGGGTTAACGGGAATATGGCTTGGCTGGTGGCTGAGGAGATGAAACCCCTGCCCCTAAAGGGGGAAAACGAGGTTGATTGGTAAGGGATTGTAAAAACCAGTTGATTGGTCGAATAACTCCTATTAAAAAAAGTTCAGGAGCATGTACAAACACTCTCCTGAACTTTATTCTTTTTATGTATAACGCCGAACTTGTGAACTACTTGAACTCGTGAACTATTTGAACTACTCAAACTCTCAAACATTCAAACCTGTGAACTCCTGAAACTTGTGAACTATTCAAACTCTCAAACATTCAAACTTAACTCACGGCATAATAATAAGCGACTTTGGGGCTACAATTTCCACCAATTCAAGGTCAAAAATAAGGTCTTCACCTGCCAAAGGGTGATTAGCATCCAGTATTACAACTTCATCCTGTACCTCTGCAATCACTACAGGAATTGCCTGGCCGCTGCCATTGCTCATGTTCAGCGACATGCCAACTTCGGGCTTCATATCTGCCGGAAAGCGGTCTATAGGAAACTCCATAAACATATCTTCCTGCACCGGCCCGTATGCTTCATCTACCGGTATCTGTATTGTTTTCTTTTGTCCGGGTGTCATCCCCAATACGCCATTATCAAATCCGGGTATAACCTGCCCGCTGCCTACTTCAAATTCAAGGGGTTCACGGCCTTCGCTGCTGTCAAATGTGGTATCATCTGTAAGGCGTCCATGATAATGGATCTTTATTTTATCGCCTGTTTTTACTTCACGCATTGCAAAAAAAATTTTGTTATAAATATTTAATACAGAACAGGTTAGCTTTACATTTTATACGGCGGTGTGCTTTTTTACAAGGCATTGTTCGCTTTACTTTGTAAACTAATCAATCAGGGGGCAAGGTAAGTTTATTAGGTTTTATCCACAATTATTTTTAGTTAACTTTCCATTATTATAACATCAGCGCGCATGAAGAAATTATTGATATTGCTTATACTTAGCCAGGTTTTTCAAAACTTAATTGCCCAGTCTCACACGTCTTCCAATACTCCCGCTATTCTTCCGGGGGCTTATCAAATAAAAGAATACCTGCCACTATTAAAAGGCAAACGGGTTGGTGTATTTGCCAACAATACTTCAATGGTGGGCAATACCCATCTTGTTGACACTTTGCAAAAACTCGGTATTACCATAACCAAAATATTTGGGCCGGAGCATGGTTTTAGGGGCAAAGCGGATGCTGGTGAGCAGGTTGACAGCTATATTGACAGCCTTACAGGCGTGAAAGTAATTTCCTTATACGGCAAAAAAACAAAACCTACTCCAGCCGATCTTGCCGATATAGATATACTGGTTTTTGATATACAGGACGTTGGAGCCCGTTTTTACACGTACATTTCCTCTCTTCAGGATTTTCTGGAGAGTGCGATAAAGAACGACAAGCCACTCATTATCCTCGACCGGCCCAATCCCAATGGTTTTTACGTTGACGGGCCGGTACTTGACAGTAATTATAAAAGTTTTGTAGGCATGCAGCCAATACCTGTGGTATATGGAATGACGCTGGGTGAATATGCTAAAATGCTTTTAGGTGAGCAATGGCTGCCCTGGCATATAATACGCAAACAGGATAAGAAAATTACCATCGGAGATGTGCTTGGTTTTGAATATAAGGATTCTAGCTTTCAATTAATTGTAATACCCTGTAGGAATTATACGCATAAAAGCAGGTACATATTGCCCGTTAAACCTTCACCAAACCTCGCCGATATGCCTTCAGTTTATTGGTACCCATCCACTTGTTTTTTTGAAGGTACCGTATTAAGTGAAGGCCGTGGCACCGAACACCCTTTTGCAATATTTGGCCATCCATCTTTACCTGATACTTTGTTTAAGTTCATACCTTATGTAACAGAAGGAGCAAAAGATCCCAAATTCAAGGGCCAGGTATGTTATGGCTGGAACATCATAAATGAGCCCCAGCCTAAAAGGATAGAATTAAAATGGGTTTTACAGGCATACAGGTTATTTGGTGATAAAGGCAGTTTTTTTACCAGGACAAAAAGCGGCCCGGACTATAAATATTATTTTAATTTGCTTGCAGGCAGCAATGAATTGATGCAGCAAATACAGCAGGGATTATCAGAGAGTGAAATACGCAAAAGCTGGGAACCTAAATTAGCTGCTTTTAAAAAAATAAGAAAGAAATATTTATTATATCCTGATTTTGAATAATAAGGAAGCCTTTGTATAAACCCCAATTTTAGAAACACAATGATTGTAATTCAAAGTAATATACCGGCAACAGGATGCCCTGTGAAAGTTTATTAAACATACCTGCTTACTTTTGCCAAATGCAGAAAACCAATAAGCTTCGCATCGTTTTTATGGGCACACCTGAATTTGCAGTTGCATCGCTGGATGCCCTTGTGAAAGCGGGTTTTGATATTGTGGGTGTTGTAACAGCCCCTGATAAATCCGCAGGAAGGGGCTTGAACATTCAGGAGAGTGCTATAAAGAAATACGCAGTAGAAAAGGGATTGCGTTTACTGCAACCGGAAAAATTGAAAAATGATGCTTTTATTCAAGAATTGCGGTCACTAAACGCAGATGTACAGGTAGTGGTGGCTTTTCGCATGCTGCCGGAAATTGTTTGGAATATGCCGCCCATGGGAACTATTAACCTGCATGCCTCCTTGTTGCCGGAATATCGTGGTGCGGCACCCATAAACTGGGCTGTGATTAATGGTGAGAAAGAAACAGGCGTAACTACTTTTAAATTACAGCATGCTATTGATACCGGAAATATATTGTTACAGGAAAAATTGAGTATTGGTGAAGATGAAACAGCCGGTGAACTGCATGACAGGATGAAGATAACCGGCGCGGATCTGTTAGTAAAAACTATGCAGCAATTGGCTGACGGCACTTTAAAAGAGATAACACAATCTGAAATAGTAACTGATCCCCAAACTTTACATCATGCACCAAAAATATTTACAGAAACATGTAAAATTGACTGGAACAAAACAGTGGGTGAAATTTATAACCTAATCCGCGGCCTATCCCCCTACCCCGCTGCATTTACTTTTTTGGATGATAAAATACTTAAAATATTTAGAAGCAAAAAGGAAATTACTCTGCATAATGTTGAAGAAGGAGCGATTAAAACGGATGGAAAAACATTTTTAAAGTATGCCTGTAAAAACGGGTTTATTCATTTGCTGGATATACAACTGGAAGGGAAAAAAAGAATGCTTATAACCGATTTTTTAAGAGGCTACAGGCTGCAGGAAAATAAAGGCTAATAAAAACGCAAAGTCCAAATAAAGCGAAAATCCAAAGTCCAAATAATAAAGCAAATCCCAAATAAAGTCAAATTTCAAAGTCCAATAAAAAAGTAAAGTCCAAATAAACCCAAAAGCCAAAGTCCAAATAAACCCAAAAGCCAAAGTCTAAAATAAGAAAGTTCACGCCTGCTCTAATATTCGCATGTATTGCTATGGACTATCAGCCATGGACTATGGACTGCTCTACTCATAATAAGTAATCGTTACCTGGAATTTTGAGTCTTTTATTCCAAGAGCGGATGCTGCGGCATCGCTGATGCGGTAGTTCAATCCTTCATTATCTTTCATGTCACCCATATTCCACAAAATTTTTGCATAAACCGACTTACCATCTCCTGAAGATATTTTCACAATAGAACCGGGCGGCACATCATTCATCAATATATAATATTTTTTATCGGTCCAGCCACTGGCCGTTTTAAAAGTCATTGCGGTTCCCGTTGATGTTTGCAGGGTTCTTGCCGCTACATCTTTACCAAACATAGGTGTAAAAAATCCTTCAGCAGGAATATTAGCGAGGCTTGCATCGGGCGGAACAGGAGGTGCAATTTTTTTAGTTGGCGTTGAGTTTTGTAAAGGTGCATTAGATGCTGTTACCGGTTGAGTTGGTTTACTAACAACTGGGGGCGTTGCTGTAGTGTTTCCAATATTAGTGCTGCTGCTCCTTATAATAAGTTTTTGCCCCGCTGTAATCGTATTGTCCTTAAGGTTGTTCCAGCTTTTCAATTGATCAACAGTTACTTTATATTGTCTGCCAATGCCATAAAGCGTTTCTTTACTGCGAACAATATGAATGTTTGCATCAGCAGGCGTTTGCGCGGTTGTATCGGTAATTTTTTCCGCCTGTCTGGTAACAACAACGGGCGTAGTGGGCTGATCAACTGTTTGCGGGATGCTGCTTGCTGTTTCAGAAGCACCGGGAGGCAGTTTTATAACATCGCCAACATGTAAAATTGGGTTAGTCCCTAATTTATTCAGTTTTACTATCTCCTCAACAGTTACATGATATTTTTTTGCCAATACAGATAATACCTCGCCGTGCTGTACGGTATGTAAAACGTAATTAGGCGCTTTGGATGCCGCAGCTATTATTGTATCCTTTTTAATTGGCGCAGGTGCTTTGTTAACTGTAACCGGCGGCTTTACGGGCCCTGCAAGTTTGGTGCTATCCGTCGTTAATGATAAATGTGCACCAGGAGGGAGTTTGATCCTCTCCCCAACATGCAAAATGGGGTTTGTGCCTAATTTATTAAGCTCCGCTATCTCCGCAACGGTTACGTTATATTTTTTAGCCAATACTGACAAAACTTCACCATGCTCTATTGTATGCATAACATAGTTAGGCGTCTTTGGTGGCGCCTGCAATACCGTATCTTTTTTTAATGGTGCAGGTGCTTTATTAACGGTAACGGGCTGGGCTACCGGTGCTGCCGGGACTGTGGTATCAGCAGTTGGGCTTAGATGTGCGTTCAGTGGCAACCTCACTTTATCACCAACATGCAAAATTGGGTTGGGGCCTAATTTATTCAATTGTATGATCTCTTCTACTGTAACATTGTATTTTTTTGCCAGTACAGAAATAACTTCACCATGTTTAATGGTGTGCACAATATAATCGTCAGACGATTGTGCTGTTACTGTGTGTGACTCAACCAGGAAACAAAATATAAAAAATGCCTGCAATATTTTTTTCATGCTCATGTTACTTTTTCTGCGGGGGTAAAGACATTCCCGGGCAAAATACTAAAATAATAACCCGCTCTTTTTCTCCTGCATTTTATTAAACCGCAATAACCGTTCTAATTGTCATCTCAATTAACGTTTCAGCCTCAATACATAATTAGGGCTTTTCTTTCAAAATCCGCCACTCAACGGGGTAATAGTTGTTAACACGGTTGTGCAATACTTTTAGCCATCCAAGGTTTATACCATTATATTTAGCTAACGTCCATCCTTTCTCTAAATTGTTAAGCGGTACTTCTTTCTTTTGCAAATACTGTATCGCCTGTTCTTTACTCAAAGAAACAACGGGTAAATTATCTGCCGTTATAGCACTCATTGCCAGTTCATGCCCCGGTATAAGATCCTTTCCTTTAACTGTTCCAATTGTTATCCCGGCTTTACGTAAATACAAATTCTTTTGTAAAACAGTAATATCACCGGCCCACTGTAAAGGTATTGCAACAATGCTTTCCGCCTGCTTTATGTAGAAAAACTCTGCAGGTTTATTTATGAACATACTGGCAATAAATACCTCTTCTTTCGAACTCTTTTGCACACCCTGTGCATGATGCTGTACTTCCCTTCCATCATTTTTTTTAAACGCCGAAATAAAAAAACCTTCTCCTTTTAGTTTGTATGGGTAAAACCTGTATCCATGCGCTTTATGTTTATCACTTGCTGTTTCAACAATGCCCCACTCCTGATTAATTGATAGCTTTAAACTTTCAATTTCAAATTCTTCACATAACCAATCTAATATTTGTTCATCTTCTTCCTGTGAATACGAGCAGGTGGAATATATAAGAATGCCATCCTTTTTCAGGGCATTGTATGCATCTGCTATTATGCGTTGCTGGCGCTGGCTGCAAAGCAAAACATTTTCTTCGCTCCATTCTGAAATGGCATCTTCATCTCTCCTGAATAAACCGCTGCCGCTGCAGGGGGCGTCAATCACCATCACATCAAAATAACTTTCCAGTTTAGCAAACGCTTTAGGGTCATTATTACTAACTACCGTATTTGCACTCCCCCATTTTGTAATATTCTCCGCCAAAACCGCAGCCCTTGAGCGTATGGTGTCATTTGCAACCACCAATCCATCTTTAAAATACGAAGCAAGCAGGGTGCTTTTACCACCCGGGGCAGCGCAAAGGTCTAACACTTTAGCGCCGGCTGTATTATCACCAACCGTTTGTCTTAGGACTTCCCACAAAAACATGCTGCTGGCTTCCTGCACATAATAGGCGCCTGCATGAAACAACGGGTCGAAAGTGAAGGAAGGCCGTTCAGGCAGGTAAAGGCCATGTGGGCACCATGGAATTGAAGAAGTGAAAGGAAGAACACCAGGCGTGAAACGTGAAACGTCAAACGTGAAAGATGGGCTGACCTTGCCCTCATCATTTTTTATGGGCGATATTCCCAATTTCATGTCTGCCGTTTCACGTTTCACGTTCAACACTTTCTGCGGATTAAGCCTGACCGATGTAACCTGTTCACCCGACGCATGCACCTTTTCAAAAGCTTCTTTATCAAAGCCTTCAATCTTCGTCAATGATGCCATCAAAGATGCCGGGAGTTGCCTCATTATCTTCTGAAATTATATGCTTTTGCAGATGTCTATAACTTTTTATTGTCTACTATTTGTTCTTCGCTTATATAAAGTCTCCCTTTAGAGCCTGTCCCGAACCAGTCTGCGGCAGGCAGGCTTATTTCGGGAGAGATTTAGAGGGCTCGGTTTACAGGGTTTTCACCTCCGCGATTAATTGCTGTAACACGCCTTTTGCATCGCCAAACAACATAGATGTTTTCGGTTGAAAGAAAAGCTGGTTTTCAATACCGGCATAACCGGGCTTCATGCTGCGTTTATTTACAATAACCAATTTGGCTTCTTCTACCTCCAAGATCGGCATGCCATAGATGGGAGATGCGGGGTCATTTTTTGCTGCTGGGTTTACTACATCGTTTGCACCGAGTATTAATACCACATCTGTACTTTTAAATTCTTCATTAGCCTGCTCCATTTCCAATAATTTATCGTAGCTAACATCAGCCTCTGCAAGCAATACATTCATGTGCCCGGGCATACGCCCAGCAACAGGGTGTATAGCATATTTAACCTCAACGCCTTTGTCTTCTAATATTTTTTCCAGTTCATGGCAGGCATGCTGCGCCTGCGCAACAGCAAGCCCATAACCGGGCACAATAATTACTTTATGTGAATAGCTCATGGTAATGGCCGCGTCGTTTATGCTTATTTCTTTATAGTTACCGGTTGTTTTTTGTTGCTCGCCTTTAACACTGCCTCCAAAAGAACCCACCAATACATTTAATAATGAGCGGTTCATTGCTTTGCACATGAGTATGGTAAGTAAAGTGCCTGCAGCGCCAACAAGAATTCCACCTGTGAGCATTACTTTATTATCATATAAAAAACCACCGCAAGCAGCAGCCACACCGGTAAAAGAGTTAAGCAGCGATATAACTACCGGCATATCCGCGCCACCAATAGGAAGAACGAAGAGTACGCCATACACCAACGCAAGGAGAACGGTAATATAGAAAGGAATATTGGCAAAATTCATATTTGCATCGTAGGCATAGGCAACCGATGTAATGGCAAGCAGCAACAAAATGATATTAAATATGTGCTGCCCTTTAAAAGAATGATCCTTTACATTCCCGCTCAGTTTACCCCACGCAATGATGCTCCCTGCAAAAGAGATACTTCCAATAATAGCGCCGGCGGCAATTGGCAAAAAGTGACCTAAGGGAACAACATCAGAAAACCATGTAGATTCCGAGGGTGTATTTGCTTTGTAGATATGATCAAACTCAACGATTGATATCAACGCCGCGCAAGCTCCGCCCGTACCATTAAACAGGCTCACCATTTCCGGCATGGCTGTCATCTTTACTTTTTTAGCAGCAAGCGTTCCAGCAATACCGCCAATAACGATGCCGCCAAATATCCATCCATAATTATGCAGGTTATTACCAGTATCATCTTTATATAAAAAAATAGTCCCTATTATAGCTATACTCATCCCTCCTGCGGCAATCAAATTACCCTTGCGTGCCGTTGCCGGGTTGGATAACATTTTTAACCCAAGAATAAAAGTTACAGATGAAATAATATATATGATACTGAGTAGCTGCATGCAGATGATCTATTTATTTGTATTAATTACTTATCCTTTTTTTTCTTAAACATTCCAAGCATTCGGTCTGTAACCACAAAGCCGCCCACTACGTTAAGGGTGCCAAGGATAACCGCTAAAAATCCGAGTATCAAAGCCACATAATTATCACTTTCTGCTTTGCCCATTACTATTATCGCACCTATGATAACCACTCCGTGTATGGCATTAGCCCCACTCATTAAAGGCGTATGTAAAACGCTTGGCACCCGGCCAATCACTTCTATCCCAAGAAACACCATTAATATTACAATGTAGATGTACTGCTCGTGTGCTGATATCCAGTTTAGCATATAAAATTATTTTTCGCCTCCCTCCCATTCTCCCTCCTCACGGAGAGACCCGCCCGGATGACCGGTCTGACGGGGATGCCCCAAGACAAAGCTTTATTAAATTTAAAGTTTCATTACCCCGAAGATGTTTTTGTTCTTATTACTTTATACTTTTTTATCTCCAATCCTCACAATCCTTAAAATCCGCCCAAATCTTGGTTCAGAAATTTCTAATGCCCTATCAGCATACTGCCTGCTATCAATCCTTTTACATGGCTATTCACTACCTCTCCATTGTGTGTTATACAGGTGCCTTTTACAATATCGTCCTCAAAATTCAGGTTAAGCTCGCCCGTTTTTGTAATGATAAGCTGTAAAAAATTAAACACATTCTTCCCGTACATTTTGCTTGCATCAGACGGAACAGAAGATGCAAGGTTGCTGTCACCCACAATTGTTACCCCATTATAATTAACTGTTTGGGCATTTACGGTTTTTGCTGTATTGCCACCCGTAGCAGCAGCAAGGTCAATGATGACAGACCCGTTTTTCATATTGCGCAGCATTGGTTCAGTAATTAATATCGGGGCAGGCATACCGGGTATTTGCGCCGTCGTAATAATTACATCCGCTTTTGCTGCTGCATCAGCAATTCTTTGCTTCTGTTTTTGTTTGTATTCTTCTGACTGATCTACCGCATAACCGCCGGCTTTTGACGCATCTGCAGCCCCCTCCACCTCCACAAATTTTGCCCCAAGGCTCATCACCTCTTCTTTAACTGACGGACGGGTATCAAACACTTCTACTACAGCACCCAGCCTTCGCGATGTGGCAACTGCCTGCAAACCTGCTACGCCTGCCCCGAGTATCAACACCTTAGCCGGCGCCACGCTGCCCGCTGCGGTCATCAGCATAGGGAAATATTTTGGATAAAGAAACGCTGCCTGCAAAACAGCTTTATACCCTGCGATATTTGCCTGGCTGCTCAACACATCCATGGTTTGTGCGCGGGTGGAGCGGGGTATCATATCAAGGCTAAAGGTGGTTATACGCTTATTTGCCCATTGCTTTATAAGCATGTACTTATATAGGGGCTGATAGACACCCATTATTACAGCATTGGGTTTTATAATAGCAATATCCTGTTCTGTAAGTGTGTGGATAGATAAAATAAGGTCTGATCTTTGAAGCACTTCTTTTCGTTCTGCAACAGTCGCCCCTTTTTGCACATATGCAAGGTCTGGTGCGCCTGCTTGTTTACCCGCCTGGGTTTCAAATAAAACGGTAATATTTTTTTTAATAAGTAATTCGGCCTGTTCCGGAAGCATTGATACTCTTCGTTCCGGTGCAGGCTCAAGCAAAATGCCGGTGATCATGCGCTTTAATTATGTATTCGCTCAAGTTATCTTGTTTATTGCAATTTTTAAAAAAATTAGTGCAGCCTTTTAAAACCTTACGGTAAAATGTTGCTTTATTTTTTGTTCCGGCCTGAAAAATACAAGGCCTATAAAAAAAAGGTCTATCGTAAGTGTTATACGCTCATCAGCTTTAATTGCTGCCCAGGCCTCTTCCATTTCTTCACTCCAGTGTATATCATCAAAAATAAAAATGGAATTTTCGTTCGCCTTATCTGATAATTGTTTAAAATATTGCAGCGTTGGTTGTTTGCGGTGGTTGCCATCCACAAAGGCAAGATCAACAAAGGGAATATTCTGCAAAACCTGTGGTAAGGTATCATCAAAATTTCCTTCCACTACCTGGATATTAGTTAATCCTAAAACACCAAAATTGTTTTTGGCGATTGAAGCAACCTGCTTCGCTCCTTCCATGGTCACAACAGTAGCACCTGGCCTGGCGCTGGCCATGTAAGCAGTAGTTATCCCCAGCGATGTACCTAATTCAACTATATTTCTGGGCTGGTAATAGTTTACCATCCGAAAAAAAAGTTGCCCAAACTTAGCAGGTTTTAACGAAGACTGTGCTATAGAAGATACCTTTCTTTGATGATGAGAAGCAACCCTTGAACCCGCGCCAAAATCTTCTATTGTGAGCAAAGTATGATCCTTTTTTAGTTGACGACGGAGTTTTTCGATATTGGCATAACAATAGTATTGCCTGTCATCATTCAGCACTTTTGTAATAAGATCAAATACAAACGGCGAATGCACGCCATGCCCCTTGCCGTTTGAAGCTTTTAGATAATAACCAATGTATTTTTTTATTAGCTGAAACTTTGAATACACTCGAGGGAGTTAAGAATTAATAATTAAAAATTAATAGTTGAGAATACATAAAAAGTGAAATGTAAAAACTTCCACATGTTAACTTCGACTTTCCCGACTTTCCAACTTATTGACTTATTGACCATTGACTTCCTGACTTTCGGACTTCCCGACTTATTGACTACTGACTTAATGACTATCTTTTCTGCCACACCTCAAAACTATAGGGATATGCATGTTTATCATCCGCCGGAAAATCCTGGTTTGATGTACGCACCCATTTATGCGTATCAATTTCCGGGAAAAAAGTATCCGCGTCTGTAAACACTGTATGAACACGCGTAATGTATATCCTGTCTGCTTTTGGCATTGCCTCTTTGTATATTTCACCGCCGCCAAGTATTATTAGTTCTTTATAATCATTTTCCTGGGCAACAAAAATGGCATCTTTTAAATTGTGCACCACTATGGCGCCGGCAGCTTTAAAATCTTTATTACGGGTAATAATAATATTTAACCGGCCGTTAAGAGGCTTGCTGTCTATAGATTCAAATGATTTTCTGCCCATGGCCACCGGCATTGCCCAGGTGATATTTTTAAAAAACCTCAGGTCGTTAGGCAAATGCCAAAGCAGCTTATTATCCTTGCCAATTGCGTTATTTGTTGAGGCAGCTACTACAAGTGATATGATCATACTAAATACAGTTGACAGTTGTTAGATGACAGATGGCAGACAAAAATAGAGTATAGTTGACAAATGACTTAATGCCTGTTCTTCCTGTCATCTGTCAACTTCTTCCTTGCTGACTTAATGACCAATGACTTAATGACTTTCTTTGCCATCTTTCATCTGTCAACTCTTCCTCACACTGCTATAGGCGCTTTTATTGCCGGGTGGTATTGGTAGTTTTCCAAAGTAAAATCTTCAAAATTAAAATTAAATATATCTTTTACTTCCGGGTTTATACGCATGGTTGGTAAAGCAAACGGGGTACGGGATAACTGCAATTTGGCTTGCTCAATGTGGTTATTATACAGGTGCACATCTCCGAAAGTATGTATAAACTCACCCGGTTGCAGGCCGCAAACCTGCGCTACCATCATAGTAAGTAATGCATAGGAAGCAATGTTAAACGGTACACCCAGAAACACATCAGCACTGCGCTGGTACAACTGGCAGCTTAACTTTCCTTCTGCCACATAAAACTGGAACAGCGCATGGCAGGGCATTAAAGCCATTTCTGGCAATTCAGCTACATTCCATGCGCTTACTATTATACGGCGGCTGTCGGGGTTATTTTTTATTTGTTTAATGGCATCGCTTATTTGGTCTATCGTTTTGCCATTTGCACCTTGCCAGCTACGCCATTGCTTGCCATAAACCGGGCCAAGCTCTCCTTCTTCATCCGCCCATTCATCCCAAATACTAACGCCATGTTCTTTAAGGTATTTAATATTGGTTTCGCCGCGAAGAAACCAAAGCAGTTCATATACAATGCTCTTTAAATGAAGCCTTTTGGTAGTTACTATGGGAAACCCTTTTTGCAGATCAAACCGCATTTGGTAGCCAAAGCAACTGGTGGTACCTGTGCCTGTACGGTCTGTTTTAGAAACCCCGTTATCAAATATATGCTGAAGTAACTGCTGGTATTGTTGCATGGGTGCAAGGTACAAAAAAGGTGTAAGGTGTAAGCTGAAAGGCGCAGGGTGTGGGGAGAAGATGTGAATTTATGTTATTATAGTCAATGCTGCTAGAATTTGTACACAAATAAATAAGCAATATTCAATTTTCAACACTCAATACTCAAGGCGAAAACACCTGCGTGTATTTACCTTGAGTATTGCTTATTGAATGTTGATTATTGAGTGTTTGTGTATGCATTTTTTACACGGCGCGAAGTATAGTTAACGACTTTCAGGTAATATCCAAAAGCCTACTCCGGCTTTTTTTTATTTACAGCTTTTCTGCGCTCAAGCTCTTTATTAATAAGTGTTAATTCTCTGCCTGTTTGGCCGCTCATGCTGCTGTTTTCCTGGGCGCGCCGCATAAGGTAGGGTATTACTTCCCTTATTGGGCCGAAAGGCAAATATTTACTTACTGAATATCCCGCTTTAGCAAGGTTAAAGGTTATATTATCGCTCATTCCATATAACTGCGAAAAATGTACGTGGGGGTGGTTATGTTTAATGCCTTTATTATCTAACAATTCGGCGGCATACCGGTTGCTGTATTCGTTATGAGACGCTACTATAAATGCAATGTCCTCAATGTTATCAACGCAATAGCTCACCGCCGCGTTATAATCCCCGTCGGTAAATGATTTATTCTGTTGTATGGGCGAAGGGTAATTCATTAGCAGGGCACGGTCTCTTTCTTTCTCCATATAAGCTCCGCGAACAAGCTTAACAGCAAGTATAAAGTCTTGCTGGCGTGCTATTTGGTGCGACATTTTAAGAAATTTCAGCCTGTCTTCCCGGTACAACTGAATGGTATTATAAACAATCGGTTTTTCTTTATTGAATACCTCCATCATTTCAATGGCAAGCCTGTCAACAGGATCGTGTATCCAGCTTTCTTCGGCATCAATCAATACACCAATGCCTTTTTCTGCGGCCGCTTCGCAAATTCGGTACATTCTTTCCCGTACCCTGTCCCATTCATCCACTTCTTCTTCATGGTCATGTATGCCGCTCCGCAGGCGCGGGGCATCATTTAAGGTGTTAAGCAGCCCAAACCTGGCAAACCCGGTTACTTTAATGCTTATAAATGGGATATTTTTTTGAGTAGCCGCGTAGTTTATAACTTTTATAAATTCTTCCGTGGCATGGTCAAAATTTGCCTCGCCTTCTTTGCCTTCCACTCCATAGTCAAGTATAACCTGCACATTAAATTCGCTTAATATTTTGCCAATTCCTGCCGTTTCTTCCAGCGTTTCGCCGCCCACAAACTGCTTAAAAATTGTTTTGCGTATAATACCATGCACCGGCAGCCCTGTCTTCATTAAAAAAGGGGTTAACCGCGTACCAAGCGCCACAAACCATGAATAGTGCATGGTATTAAGCAACCAGCGGGCGCTTTTAAGTTCTTTATCTGATTTGTAAGCAAACGCTATTTCCGTGTTATCGAACGACAATTCCATAATAAGCAACTTTCCAAATGCGAATATCGTGACTGTAACGAGAAGTAAAAAAGCTTTTTTCGCAGATAATGTGCATATTGTCCTTCAGGCCCCTATAAATCCCCTGAAAACTTTGCCTACCTGATCTTCTTACCTTATGAATTTCTCAATTTCATTTGCATAAGCGGCGCCTAAGGGGAGTTCAGCCTGTTTTATCCAAACCGATTTTCTGTCAATTTTGGTGATATGTTTTTTAGCTGCGATGTAAGAGCGGTGTATCCGTACAAAATCGGTGGCAGGCAGCAATGCCTCTGCTTCGCTCATAGTAAGGCGCGAAGCAATTTTTTGGTTCTTCAATACAAACTGCATATAATTACCACTGCTTTCCAGGTATAAAATATCATCCAATTCTATCCGAACCTGTTCGTAGCCGCTTTTAATAAAAATTGATTTTTCAGCAGGCAAAGCAATATTGGAATTTTTTCTAAGCTCAAACTGTTCATTGGCTTTATTACATGCTTTTAAAAACCGGGATAAAGAAAATGGTTTTAATAAATAGTCAATGGCATCCAACTCAAAGCTCTGCACGGCATGTTCGCTGTAAGCAGTAGTGAATATTACCATGGGTGGATTAGGTATAGCCTTTAAAAAATCTATACCCGAAATATCAGGCATCTTTATATCCAGAAAAAGCAGGTCAACCTTTTCTTTTTGCAAATAGCCTATCGCATCAAAAGCATTGGTAAAGCATGCAGCTATATCAACAAAACTTATTTTTGCTGCAAGGTTTTTAATTACATCTAATGCAACAGGTTCATCGTCTATAGCTACGGCTTTGAGCATTTGTATTGCAATATGGGTACAAAAGTTATTACAAACTATTTTAGTTTATCCAATTTTTCTTTTATCCGGGGGAGATACATAAGCGCGAGTGCTTTTGAGTAAAATTCTCTGGCCACTTGTTTATCGCCTTTTGCAACATAAAAATCTCCCATAGTTTCGTAAGCATTAAAGCTTTTAGAGTAACTTTCAATATTCATCTTTAAAAAATAATAGGCTCTGTCAAATTGTTTTAGATCGCAAAGCTCATGGGCTAAAGCGCTAACCAATTGTTCCGGTGGAGATATGGTATAGCCCATTTGCCTGCTAACTGCTTTATAATGCGCCGCAAGTAAAGTATCGCCTTTATAGGTTGGGTTGAAAAACTCGCCAAAAGGGATGCTATAATTATAAAATTTAAAAATAGATGGCAGCCCGTCATGCTCGGCATATAGAGCTACGGCGTCATGGCCATAATCAGGATAGTACTTCCAGTTAATCGCCAAACCGTTTTGCCTGTTTGCATTCAGATAATGCCCCAACTGCATAATGGAGCGGATGTGCAGGCTGTTGAAGTTTGTATCGGTCTTTACCGTAACAGTATCCATGCCCTTATCCATTGTATTGGCCATAGCCAGGTATAACGAACGGCCCTGAAAGTTTTTTTGCTGCAAAACGGTATTTACCTGTTTTAATAGCTTCTGGTTATCCCACCACATGCTTGGGTCAATGGCTATGTAAGCATTAAATAAATTAGTGTGGTTTATAAGTATATGTATTGCCATCAATCCGCCAAATGAATGCCCGATAAGCACCCTGTAAGGAGCCGTGGGGTATGACGAATCAATATGCGGCATAAGTTCCTTTTCTATGAAAGAAATAAAATTTTCACCACCACCGGTTTGTGCAGCAGACATACTATCAAGCGAGAGGGTATTTGTAAAATGGGATGGTGTAAGGTCGCGGCTGCGATAAGTGTTTGGTATGCCCACCAATATCATTTGCGGAAACATGGTATTTCCTCCGCCGCCGCCCAATTGGTCAAGCATGCTGGCAACCGAAGCAACATGGGCGGCATCTCCGTCCAAAAGATAAACGACGGGGTATCGCTGCGGGTAAAAAATACCGTCGGGTGAAGTGGTATCGGGCATGTGCACCCATATTTTCCTGTTTTCGTGAAGAATGTTTGAATACACACTGTCAATAGTGCCCATGATTATTTTATCGGTATTTTGCGCCTTTGCTGTTAAGCTTAAAATAACGTACGCACAAAACAAAAATGATCTCATATAAACTGTTTTTAGATGAATATTTTTTTTGGAAAATCCGCAGCCGGATTTGATGAATGAGAAGAAGCCTCTAAAGGAACAACTGCATTGTGGCAGTAAATTCGTTTCCGTTTGCAGCGGCGTTGAATTTATATCTACCCGCATATAACAGTGCCAGCCTATCCGCGACATTTTTTAATCCAACACCACTACCACTCTTTTCGGGATCATTGTCTATGCGTGCATGCATAGTGTTGCTAACGCTGAAAAGAATATTTTTATCATCACAGGTAAGTTCAATTTTTATCCATGACCGCTCTTTCAGGCTTATACCATGTTTAAAGGCATTTTCCACCAATGGTATCAGCAACATAGGTGCTATATTATGCGGGCATACCTGCTGGTTAATATTATCTCCAATAAGAATATCGGGCGAAGATTGCGCGCGCAATTTTTGAAGCGCTATATAGTTTTGCAGGTATTCTATCTCTTTACTCATCGGGATGGCGTCCATGTTATTTTCATGAAGCATAAAGCGCATCATGTCCCCAAGCTTTTGAATACCTTCTGCTGTGCGGTCCGCTCCTTCAGTTAATGCCGTTCCATACAATGTATTAAGGGTATTAAATAAAAAATGCGGGTTTATTTGTGAACGAAGGAATTGCAGATCTGTTTTTGATTTTGCCAGCGCTTTATTTGCACCCAGCAACTGCAGTATTTTATCTTTTCGCTGCTGGTAAAATATCCATGTAACAGGTGTTACCACCAACAGTTGCACCGCCCAATAAATGAGAAAAACAAAAGGATGATATTTATCAGCAAGATATAATGCAAACGGCAGCGTACAGATAAGGGTTGATATTAGCAACCGGGTAAGGATACGGGGCTGTAAAAATGAATGCTGCTGTTTTAAAGGGAACAACCAGTAGGTATTGCTGAAAAAGACAAGTGCCACCGGCGTGATAAAGGAAAAATAGGTAGTAAAAAAAGCATTTTCATGCACAATATCAAAAAGCTCTATGAATAAAAAGAAAGCAAGGTAACCGACCATGAATACACTTACCTGATTGGCTATTAAAATCTTATATGGTTTTTCTATACCGGATTTTTGTATATAATAAATTACTCCTTCGCGCGCACATGCAAACAGCGCATATATGCCAATAAAGGCATTGGCTCCGCCAAAGCCGTCAAATAGATTTTTGAGCGGATGGTCGTTGTAACCCATCAGTGCAAGGAATCCAAAGTTGCGATAATTAAAAAAGTAAGGATGTGCATACCATGTAGCTATATTATTGCCAACCGCAAGTATAAAGGCCAACATTATGATAGTTGCCCCAAGCAAGGCAATGCTTTTAAGAATAACTATTGCAGGCGGGTGTGTAATTACTTTCTTCACTGAAGAAACAACAACGCGGTTAATTAACAAATAGCACGCGTATATAAGCAATACAGAAGCTACCTGGGGAATTAGAACATTCACATAGTAGTTAAAGGGAAGTTTGTTGCTGGCATATACAAATTTGAATGTTTCCTCCTCTATTTTTGGAAGGTTATACATATGCACAACATAACCGGCTATCGTCATCATCGCGATTATTGTTACCAATAATATCTCGTGCTGCCTCCATATTACTTTCATAATCCTGTATTTTCAACAAGATTAGAGCATAATAAAGCAGGCTGTTTGCAAATGTGATTAAACCACTTAAAAATGTGATGAAAAATAAGCGGGCGGTTAATCCGCCGGGGTTTTGCAAAGCACGTAATAAATGCAAATAAACAGGGGTAAGACAAGCTATTACAAATTTCCTTTCTTCAGTTCGTCGGCAGCAAAGTTTGCAGCCCGTGCGGTTAAGGCCATATATAAAATAGAAGGGCTTTGGTTTCCGGTGCTCGCCATACAGGCACCATCGGTTACAAATACATTATTACACAAGTGCAACTGATTATGTTTATTCAATAAAGATGTTTTGGGATCGTTACCCATACGGCATCCGCCCATTTCATGAATATCAAGGCCAGGAGCCTGTTTAGTATCGTGCGTTCTTATATCTTCTATACCGGCTATCTTCAACATCTCCGCGCTTTGAGTTAAAAAATCTTTCACCAGTTTGTCGTCATTCTCTTCATAACCAATAGAGGTTATCAATTGCGGAATGCCCCACGGGTCTGTTTTGTCTTTGCTTAACCTAAGGTGATTTTCCTCGCGTGGTATTTTTTCGCCCTGCATATACATGCCCGCCGTCCATGTTCCAGGCTCAGACAGGTTGTCTTTGTATTCAGCGCCAATTCCTTCACCGCTCCCATTCCTGAAGTTACCGCCGCGCCCTGTTGCTACAAACGTGAGATAACTACCCAGGAAATCAGTATCCTGTTTATGCAGGTTTCGGTAATTTGCTATAATGGGGTTAGTGGGGTTTCGCCCATAATAATATTGGTCTTTATGACCGGGATATGTTCCCCAAACTGAACCCCTGTAGTTGTGAAAACTCATAAATTTACCCAGCAAACCATTGTCGTTGCCAATACCATTTGGAAAACGGCTTGACGTAGAATTCAGCAAAATAAGATTGCTGTTTAAACAGGCCGCGTTTACAAAAATTATTTTTGCAAAATATTCTGTGGCTTGCTTAGTGTGCGCATCAATCACTCTTACGCCGGTCGCTTTTCCCTTTTGTTCATCATATATAATGGAATGTACTACCGAGTCCGCCCGTATGGTAAGATTGCCCGTTTTCATTGCCCACGGCAATGTTGAAGAAACTGAGCTAAAGTACCCGCCAAATGGGCACCCTCTGTAACACAGGTCTCGTGCCTGGCA
Organism: Bacteroidota bacterium; assembly: GCA_013286305.1. GTDB lineage: Bacteria > Bacteroidota > Bacteroidia > Chitinophagales > Chitinophagaceae > JABDFW01. The sequence continues at coordinate 7,308 of JABDFW010000005.1, read as the reverse complement.
TTTGCCCCGGCCTTGTTGCAAATGAATATCACGCGGCTGGGTTAAATGCGCCCAACGGGTTTCCACCATGAAGCGGTCTTTATAATGCTCCCTTATTTTTTGTTGAATGTCTTTCTCTACACAGGTCATTTCAAATGGTGGCAGATAATCGCCGTCAGGCAAAGCTTCCAGGCCATCTTTGCCACCGCAAATACCGGCGAAATATTCTACATGCGAGTACCACGGGGCAATATCTTCATAACGTATCGGCCAGTCAATTGCATAGCCATAACGCAGGGGTGCAGTAAATTCAAAATTACTCCAACGCTGGCAGGCACGCCCCCAGGTAATTGATTTACCACCAACCTGGTAGCCGCGTATCCAGTCAAATGGCTTTTCCTGTATGTAGGGATGCTCATTATCCTTTACAAAAAAATGCTGGGTGGCTTCATCAAATGCATAACATTTGCCAACAATGGGGTTTTCTTTCATAATAGCCTCAGGCATAGCAAGCCGGTGCTGAAACTCCCATGGCGCTTTAGTGGCAGTGGGGTAATCTTTTATATGCTCAATATTTCTCCCACGCTCCAGCACAAGCGTCTTCAACCCTTTTTCGCACAATTCTTTTGCCGCCCAACCACCGCTAATGCCTGAACCAATAACAATAGCGTCGTAAGTGTTGTTAGCAACACCGCCCGCATTAATATTCACTTTTAATGAATCGCCTGGCATACTTGAAAGTTTTGTCTGAAGAAATATTGAGATTGTTCTATTCTTCTGTATAAATGCAATGCACATCAGGGTGCAACCAAAGGAACGAGGCCGGTAATTGTGTGCTTACGTGGCTTGATAAAAGCTTGTTCAATATTTCCCTTTTATGCTTGCCATTCACTATCAAAATTATTTTCCTGCTCTGCAATATATCTGCCATGCCAAGTGTAAGGCCATATTCAAGTTTGGTATCCACCCCTTCTACCATGCTGTGTTTAAGGGAACTTTGACTGAGTGTTGAAAGATGCACCCCTGCATGTAATTCAGCGGCGGGCTCGTTAAAGGCAATATGCCCGTTAAGCCCAATGCCTAAAATGCAAATATCTATCGGGCCATGTTCATTTAAAAAAATTTGGATGCGTTCACATTCGGCTTCCGGCGAATCGGTATCACCAACGAAGGAAGTATATTTTTCTGGCGATATGTGTAAAGGTTTCAGCAGGTTTTCCTGCAGGTAATGCTCGCACGTACCGGAATGCCCCATTGGCAGCCCATACCATTCGTCAAGTTTGATGAACCGTAAACCATCGGTTTTTATTTGTTCTTGCTTCTCTACCAGTTTTTTATAAGTGCCGGTAGGGGATTTACCGGTGGCAGCGCAAACAAGCGCCGTTGGCTTTTTTCGCAGTTCAGCTATAATAAAGTCAGAAGCAAAGTCAGTTAATTCATCTAATGAATTGTATTGCAAAAATATCATACCTCAAGTTTCGTTTGTTACAATAAAACTATAGGTATTTTCATTGCTATGGATAATTTGTACGAACTTTTTTATCTTTCACCTATCCGGCTGATCTCTTTTATATGTTTAGCATTGCTTTCTCATACAGCCCGGGTTTGACACCCGTTTTCTGATCTCAAAATAAAAAAAGGGAATAGTATTATTCCACTTTACAATTTTTCCTTATTCCATCTTACTCTGTTGTAAAAAGGATGATGCCTTTACGGGCTTTCTCCCCATATTTGGCCACTGCCTCATCGCCTCTGAAAACATTGGCAGTTTTTATTTTTGAGGGCTCTAATTTTAAAAGATCCCCTTTTGTGATTTCATTGCCGTTCAGATAATAAATAACATCCGGCGGGTTTTGTAATATGATCTCTACCCAATGTCTCACTTGTTCCGGTGTAAGCTCTTGTTTTGTGCCATCCTCTAAAACAACATGGGCCTTTTGTTCAGACGAATCGTTTTTTGAATATTTTACATTCATAATACGAAGTGTATCTAAAGTGCCATCCTTCTTTACATAGGCCACCGCTACATCTGCTAAGGAATCACTTTTAATTTTCCCTCCAGCTTTCTTTACAATTCTAACGCTGTTTATTTTTACTGGGGTCGTGTCTTTCTTTGGGTCAACCTGGGCTTTACTGATTGTAACTGAAAATAGAGCCACTATCAAAGTAATAACAGGCAAAGCCAATATCCTTCTTGCGTAAGAGTAAGGTGTGTGGCCTGATTTTGTGATCATAATTAATCTTCTTTTTATAGGTGAGTGAAAAAATGAATGAGATGGATCGAGATACCTGCCTTCGTTGTACGATTGCAATAACATTTCAGCAAATGAGCGTACATCTCCTTCATCAACCGATCTCTCATCTGCAATAAATTCATGTATCATATTTAATTCGCGCTGCATTATCCAATAAAAAGGGTTCATCCAGAAAACACAGGCAACTGCGTGGAAAAAAAGATTGTCATAAGTGTGTTTTTCTTTTATATGGGTAAGCTCGTGTTTGAATATCTTTTGCCCGTTAGCTTCATTAATAGCTATGCTTTGTTTCCAAAATAAATTATTAAGAAATGAAAAAGGCGCCTGTTTAAGATTTGTTTGAATTAAGTCGATCCCCTGCATTTTAACGGTGGCATGCTTTCTCTTAATGTTGTATATCCACGTAATTTTTGAAAAAAGAATGGCCAAAAGAGTGGAGCTTATTATAATAGCGCCTGTAAATAACATCCACGCAGCAGTAAAATGAAATACGGGCCTGGCATTGCCGTTTGAGCTTATAACATACAGAAAATTATTAAGCGGTTTATTAACAGGCCCGCTTATAGTAAACCAATTTATATTAACAAGCGGGGCAATAAGGCTTATACTCATTGATATCAGCAAATAAAACCGGTTATACGCATGAAATTTTTTGTCGCGCAGCATAACATAATAATACAGCAGCAATATACCGCTGGCTATAACTGATTTTACGATGTATGAAACAAACGCTTCCATATACTATTTTTTATTTTTCTTTAATTGTTGTAACAATAGTTCAAGCTCTTTAACTGACAATTTGTTTTCGTCCACCAAAAAGGAAACAACGTTGCTGAACGATCCTTCAAAATATCCTTTGGCAACATTGGTTAAGGTATCCCTGGAATAATTGTCTTTTGATATTGCAGGATGGTAGCGGTGTATCCTGCCTACATTTTCAATTTTTACAAAACCTTTATCCACCAGTGTTTTAAGTATGGTGGCAACCGTGTTTTTATGTGGCTGCGGTTCCGGCATGTTTTCCACAATTTCCATCAGCAATCCGTCTTCCAGTTTCCACAAAACTTTCATTACCTGTTCTTCTGCTTTTGTCAACAATTTCATTAAACTATATTTATAGTTCAAATGTAAAACTATATTTATAGTTCTACCAAATAAATTTTAAAATATTTTTTTATTTAACAATTTCCGGGTGAAAGATGCTTAAATCAATTTTTTCAGCACTATGCCTGTAGGTTGAAATTCAACAGTTTGTGTGCTCAGTAGCCAGTGTTTTTGCAATCAATCCGCTCTAATTATCGTTAAAAATTTATTAACACTCTATATGCCGGCGTAAAAAAATAAAATGGCGCGCTAATTGCCTTTATATAAACAAACACGTATATATAATTAAATATTACTTCGTTTAACCTATGGACACATATTGCAGGAAACAGGAAATAGTGAACAGCCTTACCCACAGCGTAGGCATATTATTTGGTATTGTAAGCATACCCTTCTTATTAAACACTGCCATTGAGCATCACAATACAGCAGGCATTATAGGCTCATCGGTTTATGGCATTTGTTATTTAATGGCTTTTACCAGTTCTACTATTTATCATTTTTGCCAGGACAGCTCTAAAAAGCAGGTATTTAAAATATTTGACCACATCAGCATTTATTTTTTTATAGCGGGAACTTATACGCCCTTTCTTCTCGTTTTCATGAATAATCCGCTTGGCAGAACGCTGCTATGCATACTATGGGGGCTTACCCTATTCGGCATATTTTGGAAAACTTACTATACAGGTAAATATGAAATAGTTTCAACTGCTGTTTACGTACTGATGGGGTGGATAATGTTGGTTGGCGGCCATACCTTTTTTGCACATTTGCCTTACCAGGTTTTACTTTTAATTATTATTGGCGCCGGCTTATATACGGTGGGCGTATTTTTTTATATATGGGATAAGTATTTTTATACGCATGCCGTGTGGCATGGTTTTGTTCTTTGTGCTGCTGTTTTCCATTATGTAGCAGTATTGCTTACGGTTTCAGCCTGACCATTTTTTTCTACACCACACAATCCCTGTTTTATTATAGTGTATATATGTCCCCCCCGCTAAATATACCATTCATTACCGGGGTCGAAAGCAATATAAACAATATCACCGTGAGCAAAATTGTTGTTATCCGTTCTTACCGTAACAGTATTTTCTGCAAGCAACACTTCCACTTCATAATAGCTGCCGCAAAAAATTGTTTTAACTACTTCCCCCTTAATTCCATCACCTTCGTCAAATACGATCTTCAAATTTTCGGGGCGGATAAAGATATTTTTTCCTTCCGCGCCAATATTTTGTAATTCGGGTAAATCCTTTACGAGTGAACTGTTCAGCAGGTTGTATTTGCCAAACAAAGCAGCGGTATATTCGTCAGCAGGGTGCTTATATATTTCTTCGGGAACGGCTTTCTGAACAATTCGCCCTCCCCTCATCACAAGAATCTCATCCGCCCATGAAAGCGTATCCAGCGCATCATGCGAAACAAGTATGCAGGTTATTTGCAGCCTTTCGCCAATATCATTAATAACCGCCTTCAATATATTTGTATGAATGGGGTCAAGGTTCGAGAAGGGCTCATCCAATAACAAAAGCTTGGGAGATGTAATGAGCAATTTTGCCAAAGCTATTCTTTGCTTCTCTCCTCCCGATAGCTGGTCGGTCCTTCGCTGTATCAAATGGCTTATCCTACAAACCTCATACAGGTTGTTTGCTTCATCATTCTGCAATGTGTTTTCAAAATTCAACAGCTCTTCTACCCTGTAATTATTAAGCAGCTCAAAATGCTGCGACAGATAAACGACCCCTTTGTGGCCCGGCATTAATTTTTCATGAGGCCCCAGTACCCTCCTGTCCTCAAAGTACACTTCGCCAGAGTCAGCTTGCACAAACCCTGCAATAATTTTAAGCAGTGTGGTTTTACCCGCGCCGGATTCACCGGCTATCGCAATTTTTTGTGATTGGTGTTGTACGAACGAAATGCCTTGTAACACCGGCTGCTGCCCTTCCTGTTTATAAATATCGTTAACGTTTAAAAAATTCATGCAGGCAGCGGGGTTTATACATTACAACTTCGCCAAACATTCCTCCAGCACTTCTCTCCATCCTTTTAATTTAATGGGGAAGGTGGAAGTTATTTTTTCTTTGCTCATCCCTGAATAGGCAGGCCTTTTTGCAGGTGTTGGATAAGCGGTAGTAGGAATGGGGTGAACAATACAATTCAAGTGTTTTATTTCTTTTATCGCTACCGCAAAATCGTACCACGAAATAATGCCGTCGTTGCTGAAATGATAGACACCCGTGGTAAATTCTCCGGAAGGATTGGTAACAATCGCCATGATAGCCGCGGCAAGGTCTCTTGCATAGGTGGGTGAGCCCACCTGGTCGCTTACGACGCTTATTTCGGGGCGGCTGCCCATCAAGCGTAACATCGTTTTTACAAAATTATTGCCGTATGTGCTGTAAACCCATGATGTGCGTATTACAATAGTGTTATCATTATTTTGCAATACAAGCTTTTCCCCAAGCAGCTTTGAGTAACCATAAAAATTTACAGGGTCTGTAACATCATCTTCTTTATATGGTTCGGTGCTGTTGCCGCTAAAAACATAATCGGTTGAAATATGAATAAGCTTTGTATTATACTGGCTGCATAGTGCCGCGATAGTGCCTGGTGCATCCGCATTGATAGCAAGTGCAATTTCACGGTCTGTTTCTGCTTTATCTACTGCAGTATAGGCGCCGCAGCTAATAAAGTAGGCGGGTTTTAATTGTTCAAAAAAAGAGGTGATTTGTTCCGCGTTCATCAGGTCCATTTCATCCTTGTCAGAAAAATTGAATTCAAACTGCGGGTAGTTGCCCGCAATATCAAACAGCTCGCTGCCAAGCTGGCCAAGCCATCCTGTAACCATTATAACAGGTTTGTTATTCATCATAAGCTCCAGTATTTTCTGTTCGTTATTTTATTTCTGTAGGTGCCTTTTAAATCTGCTATAAGGGCATGTGGTTTTGTTATTGATGCAAAATATGCTTCATCAAGCTCCATATATTGTGTATGGCAAACCGCGATGATCACCACATCATAATCATTATCCGGCTCTTTAATCAATGCAAAGCCATATTCATGCACCACTTCTTCCGATGATGCAAGCGGGTCAACCACATGCACATTCAGGTAATAGGTCTTCAGCACATATACAATATCCACCACTTTACTGTTGCGTATATCCGTAACGTTCTCTTTAAACGTTGCGCCCATTATCAGCACCTTTGCTTCTTTCACATTATTGCTGTGCATTATTACATGCTGCAATATTTTTTTGGATATATAGTTGCCCATAGTATCATTAACATACCTGCCTGCAAGTATTACCCTTGAGTTAAAACCAACCTCAGATGCTTTGTAGGTAAGATAATAAGGGTCAACGCCAATACAATGGCCGCCTACAAGGCCCGGAAAGAATTTTAGAAAATTCCATTTGGTGCCTGCGGCTTCCAGCACCTCGTATGTATTAATGCCTATCTTATCAAAAATGATGGATAGCTCATTCATCAACGCGATATTAAGGTCGCGCTGCGTATTCTCAATTACTTTTGCAGCCTCCGCTACCTTTATGGACGATGCCCTGTGCACACCTGCATCAACCACCAGCTCATATACCGCAGCTATTTCCTGCAGGCTTTCTGTATCGCAACCTGAAACGACTTTTATTACATTTTCCAGGGAGTGTTTTTTATCCCCGGGGTTTATCCTTTCGGGCGAATAACCCACTTTAAAATCCTGCCCCATAATAAGCCCGCTCTGCCTTTCAATCACCGGCACGCAATCTTCTTCCGTGCAGCCGGGATAAACGGTTGATTCAAACACCACATAATCGCCTTTTTTAATAACCTTGCCAACTGTTTCCGCAGCCTTTGTAAGCATGGCAAGGTCGGGTACTTTATGGTCGTCAACAGGTGTGGGTACAGCCACAATAAAAAATGATGCTTCGCGCAAAACTTCCAGGCTGTGGGTAAACTCAATATCGCAT
>JABDFW010000004.1 GCA_013286305.1 Bacteroidota bacterium | reverse complement strand
AAACACGTGAAAATATTGTATAACGCGGGGTTTATTTCCATACAGGACATTGGCAGGGAAAGGCACTGTACACTAAAGCAGGATGGCTTTAAAGCGTTGCAGGAATGGATAAACTTTTTTGACAAATTCTGGGTATCGAAACTGCAAAAATTAGAAACGATATTAAACAATAAACTAAAAAATAAAAACTAAACAACATGAAAAAGCAAGATTTTACTGCTACCATTACAGCAGCTATTACACCAGCCGAAGCATATAAAGGCATTACCGAGGTTTCTGCCTGGTGGTCAGAAAATTTAGATGGCAGCTCAGAAAACCTGGGCGATACTTTTACCGTTCACTTTGGAGAAACTTTTGTAGATTTTAAAATAACAGAAGCCGTTGCCAACAAAAAAATGGTATGGCTTGTTACCGACTGCTACCTGCACTGGCTGGCTGATAAAAAAGAGTGGAGCGATACTCAAATTGTTTTCGAAATTGTGCCGGTTGGCAACGCAACACAGATAAATTTTACCCACGTTGGCCTGGTGCCGGAAGTTGAGTGCTATGACGGTTGTGTGAAAGGCTGGACTGAATATTTTAAAGACAGCTTGTTTAAACTGCTGACCGAAGGCAAAGGCAACCCGCAAAAGAAAAAAGAAGCGGTTGCGGAAGCGGTGCATTAAGAAAAGTTATTAGTCATTGGGTCAGTAAGTCATTGGGTCATTAGTCACTAAGTCATTAAGTAACACGCATCGTCGTTGCGAAAAAATCGGCGTGGGTTTGTGTAGGGGATTTTTGTGGCAATCTGCTGAGGTAAAGCCCGATGTAGAAAAAATCTACCTTTACAAAAACCTCACCAATGATATTTCTTACACAACTCGTTTACATTAAGGAAGGACAGGGAAAAGTATTTGATGAATTTGAAGCTATTGCTATTCCGGCTATTTTAAAATATAACGGGCGGCTTTTGCTGAGGGTGAGGCCAACCGAAAACAGTTTTATAGAACATCATATTGATAAGCCTTATGAAATTCATTTAGTTGAGTTTGATGCTGAACAGGATTTTATAAATTTTAGCCAGGATGAGGAACGTAAGAAATTTTTGCATTTAAAGGAGCAATCGATAGAATCAGTTTGGCTGATGAAAGGAGTGAAATTATAGTTGACAGAGAAATAGTCATTGAGTCATTGGTCAATAAGTCATAAGGGAAGAAAAGAAAGTCCGAAGTGTCGGACATTGGGTCATTGGTCATTAAGTCATTAGGAAGAAAAGAAAGTCATTGGGTCGTTAGTTATTCAGTCAGTAAGGAAGATTGGACGCGGGTCCCCGTATTTGCCGGGACAAGTTTTGGGGGATTGTTAAGATGTACAGGATTTTTATTTTTGCAAGACACCGGATAATAGTTGACAGTTGATAATAACTGAAATAATTTTGTGTATTTATGACCAAGAATCTTGTTGAAACTTTACTGTTTGCTTCAGTGGCCATTAATGCGGCACTATTATTATTTATTGCAGGGGTGCTGAGAAAGATGATGAATGCTGTGGATGCTGCCACCTTTAAAAATTTGATTGACCTAATGGTACGTTATTCAACGAAATCTCCCTTCATGATCATCGCGCTAAACATTCCTCTTTTAATCGCTATGCCTTACTATTATTTTTATGGGTTTAGTAATTGGTGGCTAACGGCAGGCATTGCGCTGTGGCTTGTAGCCGGAAGCATTGCAAAGGTGTTTAAATTGCCGGTTTATAAGGCTATCGCCAGTCTTAAAAGCGATGAGGCAGATCAATTGAAGGTGCAGCGCCGCAAGTTTAATATGGGGAACATTGCACAGGCGGCACTCTACAGTGCAGCAGTTGTTTTGATGTTGTTTGGACTGAATTGAAGTGAGTCATTGGTCAATGAGTCATTAGGTCACTAAGTCACTTAGTAAAGAAGTTCATAGTTGACAGGACAATAACAACAGAAAATAAACCGCTAGTTTGCAGTGTTGGCTTTAACAAATTTGTATTGAGAAATATACTTATTGCTATCAATGCAATACAACGTGCCATCAGTAAGGCTTAGTTGCACTTTGTGAAAATAGATGAGTGTTGTGTCGCCGTGGAGGCGAACAAATGAGAGGGTCATTTCAGAAATGTGTACAATGGCACTCCCGTCCGGACCTTTTTTAGAAACACTATCCTGGTTGTGTTCGTTTGGAATGGTTACAACAAATATTGGTTTTTCATCCTGTTTGTATTTGTCGTAACTGGATAAAAGAATCGCTCCATTTTTCTTCTCCCAAAGCCCTTCCGTAAAATTTTGCCCAAGGCATCCATGGTCATGAAATGTAAACATGCCATTCTCTTTCAGTGTTAAATTAGCAGTGTACCAAATAGTACTGTTGTATTGCCACAGGCCAGCCAAGGTATCGGGAGATTGCGTATTGACAGCTACCGCTAAGTTGGTAGTTTCCGGCAAGTAAAGATTGCCTGGCGTAGGTTTACAACCTGTAAAAAGTAACAGCCCTAAAACGGCCGGCATTAAGTTGCGAAGTGTTACCATGCGATAATTTTAAGGATTCAGCCATTGGCAAATTTCGCTGCCATCGTTTAATGAAGTTACAAATATTCAGTAACTTATTGCAGGGAAAGAAAGTTTGGCATTTCTTTCTCAAATGGTTTAGGCAGGGTTGGCTAATTTAGCCCTGTAGGAAAATGTTTTCGGTAGCACTGTTCTGCTGTATTTATCATAATATCATAAATAACCTGTTTTTATGCGTTCACCCTGCCCGCTGTTTCTATTGCTTTGTTTTTCTGCCGCCATTCATGCCCAGGCGCCCGCCGGTGCAGTTGCGCCCGCAGATGCCGCCTTTGGTACATTGTATGCCAACCGCAGCATCCCGAAAATTACAGGCAGGCTTCTAAACCTGACTGCTGAGGAACTGAAAAACCTTCCCATCACCTATACCATTGTAACGCCGTTTGCAGAAAGCCAGGTAAGAAGAACTGCTTTTGCACGGCCGGACGGTAGTTTTAGTTTACAGCTTGACTATGCATTGCCCTACCAGCAGGTATGGTTTGGGGTGGGCGAACTTTTTTATACCGGCCTTTATGTTGATAAGGATCTGTACCTGGAACTGGATATGCAAAAAATTAAGGAGGTTAAGGAGGTCAGTTTTAATGGCGATGGCGTACGCTACTTAGGAACGGATGGCCAACTGAACACTTACATGAACAACTATGTGTTGTACAAAAGGCCTGAGCAACTGCGATTGTCAGCTGAGATAAACGGGTTGTTGTTTTCTGCCAGTCCAGTGGCCGATACTGTAAACATAGCGTATAATAAACTCTACGATTCCCTTAAAATATTAGCCGATAGCTACGTAACCGCCAACCCTTCGCCATATAGCTGGATACTGGAAAACGAAAGGACGAGCGACTATTATGCAGGCCTGTGTACAAAATACTGGTACAAAACGATGGATGATACCCTCTGGCAAAAAATGAAAAACCATCACAGCTATCTTATATCCAACAGCAGCGCAGGGTTTTATAACTATATGTGCACTTACATTACGACGTTGCCCGATAAAACGGCCCCTGCAACCTGGAAAGATGTGGCAGAACTGCCGGGTTTGGATGCGGGGGAAAGGGCCATTATTGATTCGCTGAGAACTAGCGAGAAAATGCACCCGGCCTACCCTTATACACCGGAAAACATAAAAAAATGGGTGAAGCAGCTTGAACCACGCACACAAAAAATAGCATTGTTACGGTCGCTTGATAAAACTATTCACAGGATAGACAGCATGTTCTCCCCTGCTACCGCTGACTTCCTGAAGCTGAGGCTGAGCAGCAGCCACGACTTAAGTGAACAAGCGGTGGCGTTGCAGCACATTATTGGCAGTGTGCATACGGCATGGTGTGCAGAAGTAATAAAAAATGAATACAAGCTTACCGCTAAAAAAATAGATGATATTAATAAAACGCTTGCAAACTCAACAGGTACCACGCAACAAACCAGCTTTGGCAAACCACTGGTTGAAACTTCATTTGGCGCAACCATGTACAAAGCACCGGGTATAAAAGCGGTTGATTTCCTGGCAAAGCTTAAGCAAAATTTTCCGGGTAAAGCTATTATTATTGACTTGTGGGCTACCTGGTGCGCACCGTGCCTGGGTGAAATGCCACACAGCAAAAAGCTGCAGGAAGAGTCGAAAGACCTGCCGGTTGTATTTGTTTACCTGTGTACAGCACACTCTTCCAGCGAAAGTAAATGGAAATCGAAAGTAATTGAACTACAGCAACCGGGGCTGCACTTTTTTATTGACGAAACGCTGGATGCAGAGTTGGCAAGCTATTTTTCATTCAGCGGTTATCCTGGCCATGCTTTTATTGACAAAGCGGGCAATTATAAACCCGGCGCCATTAAATGGATGTCGGATATAAAAGACGGGGATGCGCTTGCTGCAATTGTTAACGAGTAAGATACCGAAGAATAGTTGACGGATGAAGAAAGTCATTGGGTCAGTAGTCAGTAAGGAAGAAGTTGACAGATTGGAGTCAGGAAAAGTCATTGGGTCATTAGTCTCATTGGGTCATTAGTCAATAAGTCATTAAACGATACGCATCGTCATTGCGAAAAAATCTGTGCGGGGTTTGTGTGAGGGGATTTTTGTGGTAATCTGCTGAAGTAAGACCCAACGGATAACCACAGCGTAAGCCTTCACACATCGCCTGTAGTCCGCTTCGTTATGACGGCCATTATTCGTCATTGCGAAAAATCAGCGTGGGGTTTGTGGTGGGGGATTTTTGTGGCAATCTGCTATGCTTCCTTTTATTCGGCTTCTGAGCCTTGAACCTGCCTGCCCTAAGGCAAGTGCCAGAGCCAGCCTGAAGTCTCAAGCTGGCTTTTATTAGATCCAAAGAGCCTCGCTGAACTTTTCATATAGCCGGGTGCTGCTGCTATTCACTTTTTTGATACTGCAGGGCAATTGCGCCGGATTTAAATAGCTGTGTGTGCTCCAGTTGGAAGTTGAGTTTTTCCGGAACGAGGAAGAGTTCAAATAAGCGTTTGTTTTCTCCTACCAAAACCGGGTGGACAATTAAATAAAGTTCATCGATCAGGCCAAGTGCCAGCATGCGCGGAAGCAGTCTGGTGCTGCTGAAGGCAATTTTTTTTCCGGGTTGCTGTTTTAATTCGCGGATCAAGCCTTCGGGATCTTCACTGACTATTCTTGTATTTTCCGCTGCATTTTTGAGTGTGCTTGAAAGGACGATTTTTGGGATTGGCGTCATGGCGTCGGCAAAGGCAATATCGCAGGGCCTGTCATCCAGGTTTTTGGCCACTTCCGGCCAATAAGGGATCATTAACTCGTAGGTTTTACGACCATAGACTATCAGGCCGGTGTCCAGCATAAGCCGGGTAAAATAGTCCATGAGTTCCTCATTTGGGGTAAAATTGGTATGCCCGTAACAGCCATCAATGCTGATATTCATGGCGAACATTACTTTTCTCATATTATTTATAATTTACTTTTTAAAACCCTTTTTCAAAATTCGCCTTTGCCGGTGTTTTCACCGGAAAAGAATCTATATAAAAGGATGAAGAAATTGAATGTTGGTGAAGTGGCAATCTGCTGAGGTAAGGCCAACAGATAACCACAGCGAAGGCCCTCTCACACTGCCTGTAATTCGCTTCGTTATGACGGCCATTACCTGTCATAGCGCCCGGTTTTTCTTTCTATTGCCGTTGTATTAAAGTTGCCAACAGCTCGTCCAGGTTGTTCAACAACATTGTAAATCCTTCCCGGAAGCCCATTTCAATCATCCTTTCTAAGCGGGCAAGGGATTCATTGTAAATACTAATGCTGACTTTTGTCGTTCCGTTCTGTTCGCTGAAATTCAGGTCCCAATCAGAACCTGGCAATTCAGGGTTTTCATCTTTGTCTGCAAAAACACTCGTCATTTTAAAATTGGTTGTTGGACTAATGGAAGTAAATTCCCAAATTGACCAACCCTCCTGTCCTTCCGGGCTCACCATAGCCCAAAATCTTCGTCCGCCAACTCTAAAGTCCATATACTTTGTTTTGGAAAGCAAGGGTTTTGGCGCCCACCATTGGTCAAGAATTTCTTTTTTGGTAAATGCATCCCAAACTAATTGTTTTTCTGCTTCAAATTCCCTGGTTACAACTACCGTTTTTGTTGATTTGTTAACGGTAAAATCAAATAATAAACTGTTTGTCATTTCTTATTTTTTTATAGTTTGCAATTCTTTTTCGCCTTTGCCGATGTTTTCACCGGCAAAGAGTTTATAAAGAGGCGAAGAAATTTAATGTTGGTGAAAACACCAACATCGGCGGAAATTCGCTTCGTTATGACGGCCATTACTTGTAATTGCGTCCCGTTTTTCTTTCTATTGCTGTTGCGATAAAACTGGCAACATCTCATCCAGGTTGTTAAACATTAAAATAAATCCTTCCTTGACGAAGCCTCCTTCAATCATCTTTTCCATTCGGTCAAGTGATTCGTTATAAATGATAATGTCTACTTTTGTCGTTCCGTTTTGTTCGGTGAAATTCACATCCCAATCAGAACCCGGCAATTCAGGGTTTTCATCTTTGTCCGCAAAAGCATTCTTCAATTTAAAATTGGTTATCGGGCTTATGGAAGTATATTTCTGAATTGACCAACGCTCTTGTCCGTCCGGGCTTACCATAGCATAAAATCTTCGCCCGCCAACGCTAAAGTCCATATACTTTGTTTTGGAACGCAAGGGCTTTGGCCCCCACCATTGGTCAAGTATCTCTTTTTTAGTAAAGGCATCCCAAACTAATTGTTTTTCTGCTTCAAATTCCCTGGTTACAACTACCGTTTTTATTGATTTGTCAACGGTAAAGTCGAATAATAAACTGTTTGTCATTTCTTATTTTTTTTAATAGTTAGTAATACCTGGTCTAACTGGTTAAACCGGGTTTGCCAAATCTTTTTAAATTGTTCAATCCATTTGTCAACCTCATTCATTTTGCCTGCATTTATGTGGTAATAAATTTCTCTCCCTTTTTGTTCCTGCTTCACCAACTTACATTCGGTTAACATTTTAATGTGTTTTGAAACCGCCTGGCGACTGGTGTTAAATTCTTGTGCAATAGCATTAGGCGTCATTGCCTGTAAGGCAAGCAACAACAAAATGGCTCTCCTGGTTGGGTCGGCAATGGCCTGAAATACATCCCGTCTCATTTAGAAAATATTTTATCGCGCAATAGACCGGTTGTACCGGCAGCGGTGTTACTTTAAGAAATTGTTCATGTAGGCCAAAATCGTTGTTGACTGCATCATCAGGGTTACATGCCCTTGTGAAGGAACAATGGCCAATTGCGATTTTGGCATGGGCCCCAGGTCAGCGGAAACACCACCTCCCAACAGGTTGTATGTTTTCATCAACTCAATTTTATCCAGTCCATCATTGTCGCCAGATATGATCAATACCGGCGCAGAAATTTTGGAAATATTGGCGTCGCCCAGGTCGAATGGCACCCCGGCGAAAGCAATCATCTGCTCTAAGAAATTTGTCCATTTTGTTTTATCAGGCGCCACTGCATCGTATGCGGCTTGCATAGGGCTATTGGTAAAAAATTCAGGCTTAAATGCTTTAAAAGCATTGGATACCTGGGGGAGCCAACCAGTGCTTTTATAAGTTGAAGAAATGATCACTAATTTTCTTAACCGTTTAGGGCTTTGTATAGCAAACTGGTAAGCCACAGAGCCACCCATACTATACCCTGCAACATCGGCACTGTCAATTTTCAGGTAATCCATTACGCCTTCTACATCACTTGCTAAAGTTGGAAACGATAATTTTCTATCTGACAACGGAGTATGCCCATGCCCCTGCAATTCGATGGCAATTACTTTCCTGGTCTTTGACAGCTCAGGTATCAATTGGGCCCAGTTCAAACCAATGGTATAAAAAGCACCATGCAACAAAACTAAAGGAGTGCCCTCGCCATATACTTCGTAATAAACTTTTATGCCATTAACAGGTGCGTACCCACTGTTGGAAGGTTTGATCTGTTGCCCGTTTGAGCGGGGTGCTGCAAACACAATAGCAATGAGTAGCACCAATTTTAGAGGGTTACATGTTTTGAATAAATTTTTCATAACGCTGTTTAGATTTTATTTGGAATACTTTATAGTGCAACAATTCGGTTGCAAATATATATGCAATAATTTGGTTGCGCAAAATTTTTTTCAAAAAAAATTTATTGAACGCTAAAAATTCAGAAGTCATTGGGTCCTTAGTCAATAAGTCATTAAACGGCAGACATCGTCATTGCGAAAAAATCAGCGGGGGTTTGTGGGTGGGGATTTTTGTGGCAATCTGATGAGGTAAAGTTGACAGATAACCACAGCGGAAGCTATCGCGCATTGCCGCTATTCCGCTTCGTTATGACGAGCATTACTCGTCATTGTGAAAAAATCAGCGTGGGTTTGAGGGGGGATTTTTGTGGCAATCGGCTGAAATAAGTTTTATTTGGCTTCTGAACCCTGAACCTACCTGCCGGAAGGCAAGTGCCAGAGACAGTCCGAGGTCCCGGACTGGATTTTATTAGCAAATTCGCAGAGCCCTGCGGAGCTCTATGAATTGCCGGGGAAATTTATTTTTGACTGCGTTGTCCATTAATTGCGTTTTGTTTCGTAGTGAAGGGCAATGACTCCGCAAGGAAATGTTTTCGTTTCTATAAGTTTCAGTTTAGTCGTTTCAGTAACATCTTTAAATAGCGGCATTCCTTGTCCAAGCAATATCGGATTAACAAATAACCAAAACTCATCAATTAGTCTGTGACTCATTAATGAATGAGAAGCGGAAGGGCTTCCAAAAATTAAAATATTTTTTCCGTCTTGTTTTTTTATTTTATTTATGTTGTCTGTAAGCTGGTCGCTAATAACTATAGTGTTGTCAAGTCCTTTTTCACTGATTGTCTTTGATAAAACGATTTTTGAAACTTTGTTATACCAGGCCGAATGTTCTTTGTCGTGTTTAGATGCATTTGGTTTTTCACCAGCATTTGGCCAATAACTTTGCATCATTTCATAAGTTACCCGTCCATAAAGTGCAGTGTCGGCTTTGTCTGTCATAGTAGCAACAAAGTCAAACAGAGCATCGTCTAAATTTATCCAGTCCATCTCTCCGTTAAGTCCAGCCACAAAGCCGTCAAGTGAAGTGTGCATAAAAAAAATTAAATTTCTCATTTTGTTATTTGTTTAAATGTTTCCCCTCCACCGCAATGTCTCCCTGGTGGCCCTATGCCGGGCGGATGATCCCACCCTGCGGGAAGGTGTGTATAATGATAAAGTTAAACTATTTTACTAAAGCCAAGAATTACGGGCAATATATCATTAGGAAAAGTCATTGGGTCATTGGCCAGTAAGTCATTAAGGAAGAAGTTGACAGATGATAGTCAGGAAAAGTCATTGGATCATTGGTCAGTAAGTCATTAACACATACGCTTCGTCATTGCGAAAAAATTGGCGGGGGTTTGTGGGTGGAGATTTTTGTGGCAATCTGCTGAAGTAATAGTTGACAGAGGATAGATAACGGTTAACAAATAACCACAGGGCTGTAGAGCAAGCTTTTGGGGAGAAAGGAAAAGTTTTAATTTAAATACTCATTAAAAAACCAATTAGATTGTCATTCCTGCCAAGCCCCATTTTTTTCCTTAGCCGATAGCGGGCCAGTTCAACACTTTCATTAGAAATATTCATAATCTCTGCAATTTCTTTGGATGACATATTCATTAATAAATAGCAGGCCAAATCCAGTTCCCGGGGAGAAATATCGGGGTATTTTTCCTTTAAACGCTTAAGAAAATCAAAGTGTACATTTTTAATATGCCTTTCCAAATTATTCCAGCCATTGTCTGACTCTAAATCTTTAATAATACTTTTAGTCAGTTTATGCAGTTTGCCTTTTGTAGGTTCTTCCACCGTTTCATCATCAATATTTTTAATTTTTTGTATAATCCCGTTCAGCATTTTATTTTTCTTAACTACCTGGAAGGAATTATTTACCAGTTCCTTGTCTTTTGCCAGCAGGCTGATCTGTAATTTTTCAATTTTTAATTGCTTTATTTCTTTTTCGAGTTCATCCTGTTCCAATTTTATCCTGGCCTCCTTTTCAAGGTATAGTTTCCGTTGTTCTATAGTTTCATAATATTTGTGTTTCCTGATCTTCATTTTTATCCGTAATTGCAGCAGAATAATGCAAATAATGAGAATACTTAGGTATAACAAATAAGCAGCGGCATGCCTGTAAAAAGGGGGAGAGACATCAAATGAAACAACAGCCGGTTCAGACAAAGCCCCAAAACTGTTTCGTGCCCTTACATACATCTTATAGCCACCTTCATGCAAATTGGTATATTCTTTAATATTTAAACGCGTCCAATCACTCCAGGCATTGTCAAACCCCTCCAGTTTGTAAGAAAATTCAATATTCTCCAGGCTTTCGTACATGGGAGACGAAAAGGTGAATTTTACATTATTTGATTGATAAGGTATTGCCGGTTTTTCAATCAGCGTGTGCTGGCTGTTACCAAAAATCAGCGTGTCGCCCGGGAAAGAGAAGCTCCTGATATAAACCCTGGGTTTTGCCAGCCTGTTACTTATGAGCATTGGATTAAAATGACCTAAGCCGTTGGTGAGCCCAATAAAAACATTCTGTGTATCAACGACGTTAACGGATAAATAATCATATACAAGGTTTCCCTTAAGGCCTGCAAATGGCGCCGCTACATTCAGGTAATTGCCATTCCCTGTTTTTTTCAACATGCCAAAGGATTCGTTATATACATACCAGATATTCCCATTCGCATCCTGTTGTAAAAATCGTATAGGAGGAACATCTTTAAACAGACCGTTTATTTTTTTATCTTCCCTGAACATACCGAGTTCTGTCCAATAATTATAAAAGTGATTGCCGCTTTGGAAATAAATTTTATTGTTTAAAAGATAGACACCTGATACCCCTTTTACTGTATCAGATAAGTTCCGATATGTTTTAGTTAATTTAAACCGGCTAAAATTATTGTTTAATTTCATTTGATAAAGCAGGCTGTCTTTAAGTAACCAGACGTCTGCTCCCCCAATTTCAAAAGCATTTCCTGATGTGCCATCACCTTCTATGTTATTTCTAAAAACCCATTGCCCGTTCTTTTTTTCAAAAATGGAAAACCCGTTATAAAGCGAACCCATGAATAGATTTGGCTGGCCAGGTATTTTTTTAATGCACCAATACCCATTTGCATCAAGGATTTTAATTGCTCTGGGGCCGGAGATTAGTAAAAGCCCTCTATTGCTGGCGCAAAATAACTGGCTGTCTATTTCCTGTATGTTCCAGGCCTGGCCGGTTGTGCCTTCTACAAGCGTAAACTGATCTTTATTTATTGATTTACCTAAAGGTTGGTAAAAAAGGCCCTGGTTGGTGGCGACATAAAGGTTCTGTTTATACAAAATGGAAGCGTAAACGGTGCTGATATTATAACTGGAACCAAAGTAGGTTATCGGCGAACTTTCGTTAATAAAATCAATCCCATTATCCAGTGCCAGCCATAAATTATTCTTGTTGTCAACAAAAGAAGACAGGATGGTATTATTTTGAAGCCCGTTTTTCTCATCCAGGTGCTGTACTATTTTTCCGCTGGTATCAGAAATGATCGCGCCATCAAGCACAGAATTGAAAACGATGTAGTTATCTTTTATACTTACCCCTCCTAGGGAACCCTCCCTTTTTATAAAATTACCTGCATCTGTATTCCATGGAGTAAGGCCATTAAGGGTGTAAATAAAAGCGCCTTTATTTAAGGTGGTAATGAGAAGCCTGTTGCCGCTTAACGGGAATATACCCCAAACCTCTGCCGCATTAAGCATTTCAGTGCCCGGCAACGGAACCAATACATTGTTTTTATATTCAAAGAGGCCGGCAGATATGTCCTGGAAATATAATCTGCCTTTAACTATAAAAGAGAACTGAAAGCGGTTGGGGGCTTCCAGGTACCTTATTTTTTTACCATCATAAATGTAGGCCTGTGTAAAAGATTGAAATATTACCTCGTTGTTAAACAGGTGTATCTTCCATATAAAATCAATGGACTTTCTTGAGCTTTCATTTAAAAGAGGCAGCAGGGAATGGTAGGCCAGTTTGCCCTTTTCATCCGGTTTAAAAAAACCAAACTCATCATGGCCGCCTACATAGATCCTGTCCGAATCACCCACCCTGAGCGACCGGACAGCGGAGTGGTTAGTAAGGTCGAATTTGTTCCATGAACTGCCATCAAACTGAAATAGCCCGGCATTGTTTGCAAAATACAGGTTTTCGTTTTTATCCTGGTCAATATTCCAATTTTGGGTTGCCCCATTGTAATCATACCGTTTGTAATTTTTTATTCCTGGTAGCCCGGTTTCCTGCACCTGGGCACCTATTTTATTTATTATAAAAAGGCATACAATAAAAAAACAGTAAACCTTGAATAAATTCATGGCAAGTATTTTTATTAAATTCGGGGTATTTCTTATTTACAACCTTTACCGAATATTGCTTTCGCAATATTCTTTTAAGAGGTGAACCTGGAAATAATTAGCCTATAAGCAACCGTTTAACGAATGTAGCCACTAATTCAATCTACAAATGCTTGCAAGCCTGTTTAACAAATTAACATTTTTAACATTCGATTTTTTATATATTAACTCATTGATAATCAGTTAATGTAAAATAAAAAAATGTGTTTTTGTAGGGTTAGAAACTTTAAAATGATGTGTTTTTGTAAGCCCGCTATTCTTACGGACGCCTTTGCAAATTGTTTATTTTCGAATTACAAGATTGCAAAACAAATTTATTGAATTTCATTTTCATTAATCCTCAAAAACCACAAAAAATGATTGCCATTGCCAAAACACACAAAAGATCTTTGTGCGTCTGTTTAACGCTGGTCATACTATTTCTAAGTTTTTTTAGTACCAGGGCCATATCCCAAACAGTTACCCCCTGGATGACTACGGGTGACCAAACCACCCTATTGCAACAACAGGCCAATGTTAGTTTTGGAACTAACATTACACCAACATCCGCTACCGTCACGTTAACTACCGGTACTACCTATCAATCCATGGAAGGCTTTGGATGGATGATGACTGAAGGCAGCGCTGAATTAATCACCAGTTTAGCATCAACCCAGCAAAACGCGCTGCTGAATGAACTGTTCAATCCCACAACAGGATTGAGCGGTTCCATAGTGCGTATTGGCATCGGCGCCACTGACCTGAGCAGTTCGGAATACAGCTACGACGGCACTGCCGTAGATGTTAACATGAATAATTTTAGCCTTTCCGGTCCCGATCTTACTTACCTGGTGCCCGTACTTCAAAAGATACTGGCCATTAACCCCAATATAAAGATACTGGCTACTCCCTGGTCGCCGCCGATATGGATGAAATCGAACAATGCCTGGGTTGGGGGCAGTTTGCAGACCCAGTATTACGCAGCATATGCACTCTATTTTGTAAAGTATTTCCAGGCCATGAAAGCCTTAGGCATCAACATCTGGGGCATAACGCCGCAAAATGAACCTGAGAACCCCAATAATGACCCAAGTATGTCGATGGCCTCTTCGGAGGAGACAAATTTCATCAACCAGCAATTGGGCCCTCAAATGGCTTCGGCCGGCTTTGGCTCCATTAAGATCATCGCCTACGACCATAACTGTGACGATACCAACTACCCCACTTTTGTATGCAATAACAGCAGCTATGTGGACGGATCGGCATTCCACCTGTACGCAGGCAGCATTTCTGCTTTAACAACAGTATACAGCGCTACCAACAAGAACGTCTACTTTACAGAGCAGTTCACCGGCTCACCAACAAATTTCTCGGGCGACTTTGGCTGGCATATCCAAAATGTGGTGATCGGCTCGGCCAACAACTGGAGCAAAACCGCCATTGACTGGAATGTTGCAAGCAGCCCTTCACTCGGGCCACATACACCAGGCGGCTGTACTTCCTGTCTCGGCGCGTATACCGTCAACAGCAGTACAAGCTATACCCGTAATGTTCAATATTACATTATCGGGCAGATATCTAAATTTGTAAAGGCGGGGGCGCTCAGGTTCTCTACATCCAGCAATAATACTTCAGTGGTATGCGCCGGGTTCCGCAATCCCGATAACTCAATAGCCCTGCTCGTTTACAATGCAGCCACCACAAGTACAACAGTACGGGTCATTTCAGGCTCCGCTGCATTTGACTATACCATTCCCGCAGCATCTGCGGTTACCTTTAACTGGACGACTGGCGCGCCGGTGGCTGTTACAGGTGTTAGTGTAAGCCCAACATCAGCAAGTGTTGCCGTGAACAGCACCACCCAGCTTACCGCTACCATAGCGCCTGCAAACGCTACCAATACAAATGTAACCTGGTCATCAAGCAATGCATCGGTGGCTTCTGTAAGCTCCACCGGCCTTGTTACAGGCGTAGCCGCCGGCACTGCAACTATCACGGTCACAACACAGGATGGCGGTAAAACAGCAACTTCCGCCATTACGGTAACGGTGGTTGCAACAACTGGCGTAACCGTCAGCCCAACAACCGCATCCATCTATCCCAATCAAACACAGCAGTTAACAGCAACTGTATCGCCGTCTAACGCTTCCAATACCAATGTCACCTGGACATCCAGCAATACCGCTGCGGCAACGGTAAGCACCTCGGGACTGGTGACTGGTGTTGCACCGGGCACCGCAACCATTACTGTAAAAACGGTGAGTGGAAATTTTACTGCAACCAGCGCTATAACTGTAAATGGCGAGCAGCCATATTTGGGCAGCCCGGTTGGCTTGCCGGGTATAATACAAGCCGAAAATTATAATTTGGGCGGCCAAGGTGTTGCCTACAACGATTCAGACCCGACCAATGACGGTGGTGCATACCGCCCCAATGAAGGGGTGGATATTGCGCAGATATCAGGCACCAGCGGTTACACCGTTGGATGGACCGTCGATGGTGAATGGATGGACTATACGGTAAATGTAACTGCCGGAACCTATTCATTCCTGGCCACGGTGGCATCGCCCAATTCAGGAGAGCAGATGATCGTGAAATTAGACGGGGTTACCTTAACTACCATTAATATCCCAAATACCGGGTCGTATAGTACGTTCCAGGTTGTAACCGTTGCAAATATTGCTTTCACAGGCGGCAATAATAAAATATTAAGGCTGCAAATTGTTGGCGGAAGTTACAACATAGACCAGGTTGAAGTGAGAAATGTAGCAACTATCCCGGTTACAGGTGTTACTGTAAGCCCCACAACAGCATCCATTGTTATAGGCTCGACAACACAGCTTACAGCAACTGTCTCCCCGGCCAACGCCACCAATACAAATGTTACATGGAGCAGCAGCAACACATCGGTTGCCACAGTAAGCACCACGGGTTTGGTGACTGCTGTAGCTGCGGGTACCGCCACTGTTACCGTTACCACGCAGGATGGCGGTAAAACGGCCACCAGTGCCATTACCGTTACCCCGGTTGCAGTTACAGGCGTAACCGTCAGCCCAACATCGGCAACGGTAAGTATTGGTTCAACGCAACAATTAACCGCCACTGTTACGCCTGCCAACGCTACCAATAAAACCGTTACCTGGAGCAGCAGCAGTACGGCCATTGCCACCGTAAGCACAACAGGTTTGGTAACCGGCGTAGCCGCCGGTACAGCCACCATTACGGTTACCACGCAGGATGGCGGCAAAACGGCAACCAGTGTAATAACCGTTAGTACATCAGCGTTCCCGGGCTATTACAATATTCTTTCAAGAAACAGCGGTAAAGGTTTAGATGTTACCAATAATTCAACAACAAGCGGTACGCAAATTCAGCAATGGGATGTTACAAACGGCGGCGGCAGTAACCAACGCTGGAAATTTGCAGATGCAGGCGGAGGAAACTACAACATAATAGTAAAATCTACCCAAATGTGCCTTGCCCCTTCTGCTACCGGTACTGTTAACGGTGAAAAAGTGCAGCAAAGAACCTGTACTTCAGGCAATGAGTTCAAATGGACGGTAACTTCCCTTGGAGGCGGTTATTATAAAATCATTAATCTCAATAGCGGTAAATCATTAGACGTACAGGATGTTTCTACTGCTAACGGTGCAAACATCCAGGTATGGGATTATACCGGCGGCAATAACCAGCAATGGCAATTTGTACAGGTAGAAACAACCAGCTTGCAAGCAATTAAAAAAGTGCAGCACTCCGCAATTCCCGTAGACGATGGTACGGATGGTACGGCCGCCGCTACTATTATTTATCCTAATCCTGCTAAAAGCAGCTTTAAAGTCGCAATAAAGGAAGCCGGAAAAAGCACCATAGAATTGTACACAATTGACGGCAAACTTTTGCGGCAACTACCAGTGACTAATGGAAGCAACATTGATATTTCTACTTTACAACAGGGCATTTACTTAGTTAAAATAATTACTGAAAAAGGCACTTATAATAAAAAAATAATCAAGTACTAAAGCCGTAAATTAGTATTAAGCAGAAAATTTGGAATTCTCTTAAAAAGATATTAGGCAGCTTGTTATAGGCTGCCTAATTTTTTAAGTGGGTTTTTGTGACATCCTGCTGAAGAATAGTTGACAGACGATAGATGACCGTTGACAGAGAAGAAAAATCATTGGGTCATTGGTCAGTAAGTCACTAAGGAAGAAGTTGACAGATGAGAGTCAGGAAAAGTCATTGGGTCATTGGTCAATAAGTCACTAAGGAAGAAGTTGACAGATGATAGTTGACCGTTGACAGCGAAGAAAAGTCATTGGGTCATTAGTCAATAAGTCATTAAGGAAGAAGTTGACGGATGATAGTTGACCGTTGAAAGCAGGAAAAGTCATTGGGTCATTGGTCAGTAAGTCATTAAGGAAGAAGTTGACGGATGATAGTTGACCGGTGATAGCAGTAAAAGTCATTGGATCATTGGTCAGTAAGTCGCTAAGGAAGAAGTTGACGGATGATAGTCAGGAAAAGTCATTGGGGTCATTAGTTAGTAAGTCATTAAGGAAGAAGTTGACAGATGATTGCCAGGAAAAGTCATTGGGTCGTTGGGTCAGTAAGTCATTAAGGAAGAAGTTGACGGATGATAATCAGGAAAAGTCATTGGGTCATTGGTCAGTAAGTCATTAAGGAAGAAGTTGACAGATGATAGTTGACCGTTGATAGCAGTAAAAGTCATTGGGTCATTGGTCAGTAAGTCATTAAGGAAGAAGTTGACAGATGATAGTTGACCGTTGACAGGAAGAACAAGCATCGTTATTGCGAAAAAAATAAGCGTGGGTTTGTGTGTGGGATTTTTGTGGCAATCTGCTGAAGTAAGTTTTTCTTTGGCTTTGGAGCCTTGCATACCCGCCAGGCAGGCTTATTATAAGAATCCGTAGGCAGAGCCATATGGATAGCGCGAATAACGTTTGATTTGATAAACTATGCTACCGAGAGCGGGGGTAGGGAAAGCCGCATCCGGCCTTAGTTTTGTTAAGCTGCGGCTAGCGGGGTTACTTATTATTTTTGCGGATATTTAGCGTGATATTTTTGTCATTAGCCCTGCGCTTGCGAATTCTGTCGGCAATCACTTTTCGTTTTGCTGCATTTTTAACCTCAGGGTTTAAAAAACTATTCTCTGCTTCTTCTTTTGAGCTATAACTAAAAAACTCAGGGGTTACATATTTACCTTGTTCTTTGGCCGTCTTTTTTATTTCTGGTTTAAATTTGGTGGCGTTAGCCGCATTGTCTTGCCGTATGGCCGTTACCTGCCACGAAACTTTTGCACCCGGCGTACCTCCTGCAATTGTAAAGCTATTGCCCTGTATCTCATCCTTTATGTATAATCCCGGTGATGGCCTGCCAATAGCTGTTACCTGGTACCGGAAAGATTTGTTGAGCGAATTAAAGTACGATGGCAATTTTACCACAACTTCCCCGTTGCTGCTAATGCTTTCAAGTCCGTCATAGAACGTCTTCAATTCAGGTGCCTCAACGGCAGCATGCGCAAGAAACATATTTGCAGGGTCGTCAGGATGGTCAATCCTAAAGCCTTTTGCCCCAGATACATAAAAATCTCCATACACGTTGACATTCCCCATAAACAATCCTGCTGTATAACGGTTTACAACTAAACGGGTTGATTCTACTCCCAACCGACCTTTTTGGGTGGTAGAAATATTTACATTGCTAAATCTTCCCGCAGTTGCCGTGGCATCATCAGTTTCGCCAGCTACAGCATCACCTCCAGCTTCAGTTGTGCCATATACCCCCGTTCCGCCGTTTTCAGACGAGCCATATACCCCGGTTCCCGAAAAAGCGAGCCCCATTACGCCATTGGTAGTATCATCCACCGCTGCGGTAAATCCGTTTATACCGTCTCCGGTATAGCTATCGCCATGAACACCAACCCCGCCGTTATTTGCAAATCCCATTACGCCAATATTATTTCCAAGCCCGAAGACACCAGGCGGAACAGTGGATACGCCTATAACGCCAGGCTTGGAAAAGCTTGTGCCAGCAATGCCTGTTCCCGTTTTTGAATCCCCCCAAACGGCGACTTCTACAACGGTTCCCGGGGGTTGAAGTTGAGAATAATACGGTTCTAAAGTGCTGGCGTCGCCTATAATGACATGTTCTATAAATTCAACTGGCATAAAATAAATTTTGGATCTTGATAAATGATAGGATTATTATTCGATTATTTCTTTTATTACTTTTTCCACATCCCCTTCAAGGTCGCCGATTAGAGGAAGGAAGGGTGGAATGCGCTCAACTTGCCCAATGGGTATATGCGGGAGAAAGAATCTAAGAAATTCCATCCCGTTAATTACACCCAGCCCCGTACAGGCGTCCCATCCATTTACAGATTCGAAACCTGGGCAAAAAACAATATCATAAGGCGGTTGCGGGCCGTTTATTTCTTTATAACACAGTAGTCCGTTGGATATTCCGTCTGCAATATCCCTTAATGCTAAAGGATTTGCAAGTTTAGCCTGATAAAGGTATGGATTTATAAAACCAAGCCTGTAACCAAGCCTCGCGTTCATTACGGCTACCAGGCCTGCATAAAGCGGCGCCACGGCGCTTGTGCCACCAATTGTGGCAACTCCGTCCTGGGCGATGATGTTATAGCCGCTTGCAGGGCTTGCATTACCTGCAATGTCTGGAACGCCGCGCATTGTAAATGGGTTTACCAGGAATTCATCAATAGCGCTCCCCTCTGTTATTTGCCAGTAGGGCCTTGAGAATATCTTGCTTATACCCCCGCCTGTGGCACCGCCGACTAAACCAATTTCGCCTGCATTTTCCCTGTTATTCCAGGTATTTTCAGAAAAATGGCCATCGTTAACGTTGCTTATCACGGTACCGCCGCAGGCTGTAACCCAGTGGTCTGACGCGGGGTATTCAACATGTGGTAATCCGTCGTGTACACCTGAATTTGCCCCGGCATCACCAGATGCTGCTAAAACAGTAATGCCCATCAAAGATGCTTGCTGAAAAAGAAGGCTTATGGCCCCAAGGTCTCTCGGCGCCCAGGAAACGTCTTCGGCGCCTCCCCAGCTTATAGAAAGAATTGATGGATTGTTTACCTCGTCGTTTATTGCTGCCCAAATAAGGTCTTGCCATCCAAAACTGTTATTTGCGCCAAAATAAACAACAATAGTTGCTTGCTGGGCAACAGATGCAGCCACATCAATATCAAGTGCAATTTCATAAGACGCATTAAGTTCAACAATCCATGATATGCCACCCGTACTTTCGGCATTCTGGTCGTTAATGGCTCCATCTTTAAGCACCGGCACCACCTTTGAAGCAATAAGTCCCTGTCCGTTAAAAAAAGAATCTATATCAGTTGGTTTTCCTTGATCGTCTATCCTGTAGCCGCCCGCAAACTCTAAAACACCTATTGTTTGGCCTTCAGCCGAATTAGCCGGAAAATTATACAGGGCTGCAACTTGCGCCGGCGTTAGTGGTGCGGTGGTGCCGGGGGAACTCAGCCTTGTAGAAACCGGCCTGTTATCCATCCCAAAAATATGGGTGACTATGGCAGACAGTTCGTTTGGCAAATGAATTTCATTCGTATTAGCGTGATATCTTTTTCCGCCGGTTTCATAATACGTTATGCCCGCTTTAAATATCTCATTGAATTGCACCGCAGTGCCTGAAACAACAACGGTTCTTTTGGAAGCACTTTTTTCAACTACTTTTAGGTTATGCAGGGCGGCAAATTTTTCCAATGCCTTTAGGTCTTCCTCATCGGCGCCGTAAATATCTGCAAATTCCCCCCGGGTAAGGTATTTTCTTTCTTTGAACGAAGTTTTGGCCCAATATTCATCATCGGGCAAGGGTGGGTGCCCCGGTTTCATGCGCAGCCATAACGAAAGCATGATAATTTGGCTAGTGTCCACATCTGCA
This sequence comes from Bacteroidota bacterium, assembly GCA_013286305.1. Classification (GTDB taxonomy): domain Bacteria; phylum Bacteroidota; class Bacteroidia; order Chitinophagales; family Chitinophagaceae; genus JABDFW01. The sequence goes on along the minus strand of JABDFW010000004.1, from coordinate 79,794 downwards.
ACCTCTTTAAAATATGAGGGTACCGGCCTTTTTTGTACCTTCTAAACGAGTGTGTTTGCTTTCCATTTGCAAAGGTTAAATAGTAAAAAAAAACCCAATTAAATATATTCGGATATACCATGAACCCAACATCTTATTAGATAGCCCGGCGGATCATAGTTGCAAACAGGGTATTAATCCATCACAAGCCAAGTCAGAAGGCTTTTGTAAGCCTTAAATGAGGGGGAAATTGGAAAAACCAGCACTATCAAAACTTATTGCCAGACTTTAGACTTATATGACAATTGTCAAAAAAAAATTCTTGTAAAAAGACCTATACCTTGACAGTAAAGCTATATATCCTAATTGGATTGTGCAAGTCTTTGCCAAAAAAATTTCGAGGTTTTTTTCAGGGCATATAAGAATAAGTTTTATTCGGCTTTGAGGCTTTGAGTGCCCGCCAGAGGCAGGCTTACTATAAAAATCCGTAGGCAGAGCCATACAGATAGCGCATGTAACGTTTGATTTGATAAACTACGCTACCGAGAGCTGGGAAGAAGTTGACAGATGATAGTTGCGGTTGACAGGAAGAAAAGTCATTGGGGTCATTGGTTAGTAAGTCATTAAACGATACGCATCGTCATTGCGAAAAAATTGGCGTGGGTTTGTGGGTAGGATTTTTGTTGCAATCTGCCGAAGTAAGTTTTTATTTGGCTCTGGAGCATTGAATGCCAGAGACACTCTGGATTTTATTAGTAAATTCGTAGAGCCCTGCAGAACTCTACGAATAGCCTTGGGCAATCTGCCGAAATAAAGTTTTATTTGGCTTTGGAGCATTGAATGCCAGAAAAATTCTGGATTTTATTAGTAAATTCGTAGAGCCCTGCGGAACTCTACGAATAGCACGGGTATTTTTGTGGCAATCTGCTGAGGTAAGTTTTTCTTTGGTTTTTGAGCGTTGAATGCCCGCCAGAGGCAGGGTTCTATTAAAATCCGTAGGCAGAGCCATACGGATAGCGCGTGTAACGTTTTATTTGATAAACTTCGCTACAGAGAGCTGGGTTTAAGGATATTGATTATGGAAGCAAGCCCAAAAAAACATCACTATATTCCTGAATGTTACCTAAATGCCTTTGCGGACTCCAAAAAGAAATTTTGGAAAAAAAGGAATGATAATGGGATAATTTCAGAATCAAATCCCGCGAAAGTTTGCTATGAAATTGATGCCAATAGGATAAGAAATAAATCTTCACTTATCTTTAGTAATCTCCAAGATGAATATTTTATCGAAAAAATGGCTTTTAGACGCCAAGAGAACAATTATCCAACGGTTCTTTCCAAACTTATTAAATACTCTGATTTCCCATTAATAGTGGATAAAAATAAATATCATTTATTTCTGGAGACTTTGATAACAATTAAAAGACGTAATCCAACATCGAGAAAAAGGCTGATAGGCGGATTTATCGATTCACGCACCTCTTCAGAGGCTATCGAAGCATTCAAAAAAGAGTTGGGTCGTGAATTTAAAATCACTCATTTTACACCTGAAATGGATAACCAAATTAAATATTTTTTTGAAAATGAAGCTCAAAATCCTGACACTTTACATGATATGTATTTAAGTGCTTATGTAAATAAAACAGAATATACAACAATAGCTGAAATTACAAATCAACTCTATTCTTTGAAACAATATGTTCTGCATTCTCCTTTAAATAATCAGTTTGTTACATCGGATAATCCAGGATTTACGAAATGTGGGAACGACATTATAAGCCTAGGCGGATTTGGCGGCGATTTTATGTTTTATTTCCCCATATCGCCAAATACATGCTTGTTTATTAATACAAATAATGTGGAACAACAAGGTATAATTGAAAAACCTATTTATCCTGTTTTTGTCAAATCTGAGATAGTATCTGAAATAAATCAATACACAAAATCTATTGCAAATTCGAAGTTATTTGCATACAGTAAAAGCATTTTAGGAAACATATAATATAATCTGTTGTCAGAAGTATTCCACATTACGCCAAGATATCCGCAGAAGCATTTTATTTTTATACAAAAGCCCTTTTTTTAAAGAGTATCCACGATTCAGCGGGAATTGGGTTTCAAAACTATAGATTTATTATCATGGATCTTCTTAATCTAAGTGAACTGTGCAGACTTTTTTTCTATCAATGGGAAAAAATATTTAAGGAACATCTTTATGTAAGGATATAATTAGTTATTTGTTTTCCCTAAACAACATTTTGTTATGTCTGGTTTATCTGGTATTTTTAAATATCCCATACCAACTGATATGACAATTGAAGAAGCCTACAAGTTTTTAGAAGCTGACTATTCGGCCACAGAGGATCAACTCAAAAAGAACTTTCACGAATTAAGTCTTAAAAATCACCCGGACTTAAATGAGCAGAACACAGACGAATTTCAAAAATTGTTGAACGAAGCTTACGATGTTGCGGTTACTAGTTGCAAAACAAGGTCTTCTAATCTAATTTCGTTAGCGGTGGAGAACTCTTTATCTCAATTAAATAGAAATTATGAACTTATACACTACAGAGGCGAAGCTGATTCTTTCATAAAAAAAATATATACCACAAAAATAGCAAGAACTAGGCCTGTATCATATATGCTTTGGTTATGCACAGCCATATTAGGTATCGTCGCATTTTTTGGAAAGGAAATATTCCCAACACTTACCGTTTCCCCGACTATGCAAAATAATGCAAAGCTTTTTACCGCAATAATTGGATTGTCGGCGTTGATCTTTCAATTTCTCAGAGATAACATTAAAAATAGAATTGAAACAATAAGTTCAGAATTGCAGGATAAGAAAGTGGCTGCTTTAGAACTTTCAAAATTATTGAATTTTAAGAATTTGGAGACATTCGATAGTACTAGTTTGGTGATAGGAAATGAGGATTCAGAAGCACCGACATCTACAATGTTTTTTGGTTTAAATGCCAACGAGCGTGTAAAATTGATTGTACTTAAATCGAAAGAGCATGGCTTAATAGAGCCAGTTAAATCATCGTTTCTGACGCCTAATTCTATGGATTTATATATAATTAAGTTTAAGCCAGCGGAATTTATTGTGCTTAACACATCTTTGCGACAGGAAATAATTCGAACAGAAAAAGACATCATAAATGACACAAGGATTGGGCTGGTGCTGTTCACAGTTGGTTTTATTTCTACAGTATTGATCATTTATTTTTTAAAAAGCTATTGGGCGATCCTTAGCGGATTTTTTACTATTGGTGGTTTCATCTTATGGTTAAACTCAAAGTCCGAGTTCAAGGATAAATTATCAGATAAATAAAGTGAAATCTATTTATTGAATAGACTTATAAGGTTTTTGAAATCTTATAGTTCTATGCTCCCTACAAAAAAAGCCGCTTCTTTCTTTCGAAAGAAACGGCCTTGTATTTTACTCCCTTCACCCTTCAGGGCTGGGGCTTTTACTCAAACTTTAAATCCAGGCCCAAACCTCTCAGTTCATGCACCAATACATTGAATGATTCCGGTATGCCGGCCTTTGGTATGTTATCGCCTTTTACAATTGCCTCGTAGGTTTTTGCACGGCCAATAATATCATCCGATTTAATGGTTAACAGTTCCTGCAGAATGTTTGATGCACCGTAAGCTTCCAAAGCCCATACTTCCATCTCACCAAAACGCTGGCCGCCAAACTGTGCTTTACCACCCAATGGCTGCTGCGTAATAAGGCTGTACGGCCCGATAGAGCGTGCGTGCATTTTATCGTCAACCATGTGGTGCAGCTTTATCATATAGATAACACCTACGGTTGCCTTCTGGTGAAAGCGTTCGCCTGTTTCGCCATCGTACAGGTGGGTATGGCCCATGTTGGGTATGCCGCTTTCTGTGCAATACTGCTCAATTTCTTCAACGGTAGCACCATCGAATATCGGCGTCGCAAATTTTACACCCAGCTTTTTACCTGTCCAGCCAAGAATGGTTTCATATATCTGGCCGAGGTTCATACGGCTTGGTACCCCCAGCGGGTTAAGCACTATATCAACCGGCGTACCATCTTCCATAAACGGTAAGTCTTCCGCGCGGGTTATTCTTGCAACAATACCCTTGTTACCGTGGCGGCCCGCCATTTTATCGCCCACTTTAAGCTTACGCTTAACAGCGAGGTACACTTTCGCAAGCTTTAATACACCTGCAGGCAATTCATCACCTATGGAGATATTAAATTTCTCACGTTTGTAGCGGCCCAGCTCCTCGTTAAACTTAATATTAAAATTATGCAGTAACGTGTTCAGCAGGTTGTCTATTTCACTGTCGTTTGTCCAGCCTAATGGGTTAACATTCTGGTAGTCAATTGCGGCCAGGTTCTTTTGATTGAACTTAGCGCCCTTGCCTATCAGCATTTCGCCAAAGTTGTTGCTTACGCCCGCAGATGACTTATCTTTTAATACGGTCTGCAGTTTGTTCAGCAATACTTCCTTAAGGTCGTCCACGTTCTTTTCGTGTACTTTTTCTACTTTTTCCAATTGTGCTTTTTCACGCACTTTGGCATTCTTATCCTTTTTAGCGCGCTGGAAAAGTTTTTTATCTATCACCACACCTTCTGTACCGTTTGGCGCCTTTAAAGAGGCATCCTTTGCGTCGCCGGCCTTATCGCCGAAGATAGCACGCAACAGTTTTTCTTCCGGTGTAGGGTCGCTTTCGCCTTTAGGTGTTATCTTACCAATCAGTATATCGCCTTCGCGCACCTGGGCGCCTATGCGGATGATACCATTTTCATCAAGGTCTTTGGTAGCCTCTTCTGATACGTTGGGTATATCGGGTGTTAATTCCTCTTCGCCCAGTTTGGTATCACGCACTTCCAGTTCATATTCTTCAATATGTATAGAAGTGAACAGGTCTTCACGAACTACTTTTTCGCTTATTACAATGGCATCCTCAAAGTTGTAGCCTTTCCATGGCATGAACGCTACCAGCAGGTTGCGGCCCAATGCCAGCTCACCGCCTTTGGTTGCATAGCCTTCGGTAAGAAAATCGCCTTTCTTTACTATCTGGCCTTTTTTAACGGCCGGGCGAAGGTTGATTGAAGTGCTCTGGTTTGTTTTGATGAATTTGGTGAGCTTATAAATCCTCAGGTCATCTTCAAAGCTTACTAAGCGGTCAATATCATTCCTTCTATAGCGAACATGTATTTCTTTAGCATCTACAAACTCAACGGTACCATCGCCTTCGGCATGTATCTGGATACGTGCATCGCGGGCAGCCTTGCCTTCCAAACCTGTACCCACGATAGGAGATTCAGGAAGAATAAGCGGAACAGCCTGGCGTTGCATGTTTGATCCCATCAGTGCACGGTTGGCATCATCATGCTCAAGGAACGGAATAAGGGAGGCGCTTAACCCAACAATTTGGTTAGGGGCAACGTCCATGTATTCCACTTCATCTTTGGCCAATATCGGGAAGTCGCCTGTCTGGCGGCTAACGATACGGTCTTCAATAAAGTTTCCTTTATCGTCCATCAATGAGTTACTCTGGGCAATTTTTGCAGGATCTTCTTCTTCAGCACTTAAAAACTTAAGGTGCTTAAGGTCAACCTTGCCATTCTCCACCCTGCGGTAAGGCGTTTCAATAAAGCCCATTTCATTTATCTTGGCATGCACGCAAAGCGTAGATATCAAACCAATGTTCGGGCCTTCAGGCGTTTCAATGGTACACAGGCGGCCGTAGTGGCTGTAGTGTACGTCGCGTACTTCAAAGCCTGCACGTTCACGGCTTAAGCCGCCGGGCCCGAGCGCTGAAATACGGCGTTTATGGGTGATCTCAGACAATGGGTTTGTCTGGTCGAGGAACTGTGATAATTGTGAGGTACCAAAGAATGAGTTGATAACGGAAGATAATGTACGCGCATTGATAAGGTCAACAGGCGTAAATACTTCGTTATCGCGCACGTTCATTCTTTCTCGGATGGTCCTGGCCATACGTGCCAAACCAACGCCGAACTGCGCATACAACTGCTCGCCTACAGTACGTACGCGGCGGTTGCTCAGGTGATCAATATCATCTACCTCAGCCTTGGCGTTTGTAAGGCGAACGAGGTATTTAATGATCTCGATGATGTCTTCCCTTGTAAGCACTTTATTTTCCAGCCTTTGGGTTACGCCAAGCTTGCGGTTTATTTTGTAACGGCCTACTTCGCCGAGATCGTAACGCTTATCGCTGAAGAATAATTTATCAATGATGCCACGGGCAGTTTCGTTATCAGGTGCATCAGCACCGCGCAACTGGCGGTAAATGTGCTGGACAGCTTCCAACTCACTGTTTGAGGTATCTTTATTTAAGGTATTGTAGATAATGGCATAGTCGCCGCCTACATCTTCCCTTTGAATAAATACGCTTTTAACATCCAGGTCGGAAATAGTTTCAATGGCGTCTTCATCCAAAATGGTATCGCGCTCCATCACTATCTCGTTACGCTCGATAGAAACCACTTCACCGGTATCCTCATCTACAAAATCTTCCACCCATGTTCTTAAAACGCGGGCAGCGAGCTTTTTGCCGAGGTGGGTTTTTAATGATTTTTTGTCGGCTGGCACTTCGGTGGCCATACCAAACAGCTCAAGAATATCTTTATCTGTTTCGTAGCCGATTGAACGTAAAAGGGTAGTTACAGGGAACTTCTTCTTACGGTCAATGTAAGCGTACATAACATTGTTAATGTCTGTAGCAAACTCCATCCATGCGCCCTTGAACGGGATAACCCTTGCGGAGTATATCTTGGTTCCGTTGGGGTGGATAGACTGGCCGAAGAATACGCCCGGCGAACGGTGCAACTGTGATACCACCACGCGCTCGGCGCCGTTTATCACGAATGTACCGCGGGGGGTCATGTAGGGGATATTGCCCAGGAACACATCCTGAACAATGGTTTGGAAATCCACGTGCTCCTCGTCGTTACAGCTTAAACGCAGCTTTGCCTTAAGGGGCACCGCATAGGTTAAGCCACGCTCCATACACTCTTCGATGGTATAACGGGGAGGGTCAATAAAGTAATCCAGGAATTCCAGTACGAAAATGTTCCTAGTATCAGTGATAGGAAAATTTTCTTTAAACACACGGAACAAGCCTTCGTTATTGCGCTTATCGGGTGTGGTTTCTAACTGGAAAAATTCTCTGAAAGATTCTAACTGAATGTCTAATAGGTCAGGTGTTTCAGCAAGGTGTTTAGTTTTACCGAAACTTACCCTGGTTTGAACTTTTGTTGATGACATATCTGTATTTAACCGGTTTTGCTAAAAAAACTTCCTTTATTTGTGGGTTTTTCAAAATTTCTAAGGACGAAACTTTGACCGGGTTACTCAAAACGTATTGAGAATTAAAAATTTACGTATGTAAAAAAGTTTCCCGTAAACCCCTGTTGCTAATTAGCCCAAAATAAAGGATGGCAAAATTAAGAAGATAAACGCATATAATAAAACAAATTTTGTACCAAAGTATAAATGTGGGTAAGTGGGGGGATAAAAGGGGGAATTAGGTGCAATTTAAGTGATTGGCAAATTAAGGGGTAGACTTATTTAAAATTAATTGGTTGTTATGATGAAAATAAACAGGGAATGTAATTTTTGCGGCATTTTTCAAGAATATAAACCTCCTGAAGTAAAAATAATTTAATTTTATAAAAACCACGGATAAAAAGATGACCATTGAAAGAACAAGTGAAGAAATTATTATACGGCTTCCAAATTATGTAAATACAAAGGAATTGCAGAGGCTTGTTGACTATTTAACCTATAAAGAGGCGACTGCAAAATCAAAAGCCAAACAGGCTGATGTGGATAAACTGGCAAAAGATGTTAAGGCAGGCTGGTGGGCAAAAAACCGAAGCAGGTTTATAAAGTGAAAATAATAGTTGATACCAATATTATTTTCAGCGTGATGCTAAGTTCGAATGGAAGCATAGGAAATTTGCTGTTTGATTCCGATAAACATTTTGAGTTTTACAGTTGCAATTATATGCGTTATGAAATACATAAGCATTGGGACCGATTGAAAGAAATCTCAAAGCTTACTGACGACCAACTTGAAATATCTTATATACAGGTACTGTCGAAAATAAATTTTATAAATGAGGATTTGATAGGCGAAGAAATATGGTTAGCTGCGGAAAGCCTAACAAAAGGCATTGATGTTGATGATACGGATTTTGTGGCGATGACCCTTTTTTTGAAAGGGTATCTGTGGACGGGTGACAAAGCACTTTATAAGGGCTTAAAAAAACTTCATTTTAAAAGGGCTCTTAATACAACTGATTTGTCGGAGCTTAGATTGTCAAGAATGTGAACGAGGAAGAAAAAATATTAGTTTATCCGTTTATTCCATTGACTGCATATAGGATTGCCTTTTCTTGAAAGATGCTTTATCTCATTGATTTCCTCCAACGATAATACCTTTGCCTTTTTGTTTCGTACAATAGGTTTGTTTTCAGCAATTAACCTTCGTATGCGTAATTCTTTTAGCAAGAATTCCCTTTCTTCTTTTTTTAGCTTTTTAGCTTCGATAACAATTTGCTCTAAAGTACTGTCCATATTATGGCGAATTCTTTTTACGATGATTCTCCTTACAAATATAATAAAATTTGAGTGTTAAAAACAGGCCGGGCAATCAATAGCTTACTTTTTGCCCAATGAAAAACACTTATTCCAAAAAATTGCCGAATTTAGAGCGCATTCCATAATTTCAAATTCATGGATACACTAAATGAGCTTGTAATTCAAATAGAACTTCATTCGGTTGAGGGCATAAAGGAATGCTTTGCAAATGGCATTAGCCCTAACGCCATTTTTGATGGTAAACCACTTATATACACCATGATAGAAATGTACACCCGTACACCAAGATTTAAGGATTGTGTAAAATTGTTTGTTGACAATGGTTTGGAATTTGACGATAAAGTATTGCTGGCAGTGTTGCTGGATGACGCACAATCGCTTAAAAAATATATTCTGCATGATCCAGCATTGATACATAAAAAATATTCTTTAAACAATGCTTACACACAAATGATGGACGTTTCGCTGCTGCATATTTGCGCGGAATATAACCATGTTGCCTGTGCCGAAGTATTGGTTAACTACCAAATGAGTGTGAACATTACAGCAGGGACAGACAAATATGGCTTTGGGGGACAGACACCTATTTTTCATACTGTAAACCAAAACTTAAATAATTCCAAAGACATGCTGGAATACCTGCTCGTAAAGGGTGCCGACCTGACAACAACCGTTAAAGGAATTATTTGGGGCAAAGGTTACGAATGGGAAACACTTATACCGGCGGTGAACCCCATTAGCTATGCGATGATGGGGCTGCTGCCGCAAGTGCACAGGAATGAAACAACTATATCGAAAGTAGTGAGCATCTTACTTAAGCATGCTTATGGAATTGATTATACACCTGTAAATGTGCCTTGTAAGTATTTGAAGAAGTAGGGAGGGTTAGTATTTTGTAGCAAAAGGTATATCTGTAAAAAAAAAATTTATTAATCGCCCAGTACAAACATCTCTTCAAACTCTTTCTTTGTTAGTATTTTCAGTTTCTTATATTTCTTTTCAAGGTTTTCTTTTTCGGAAAGAATATCAGTATCGCCGGATGTGATAAAACCCGAAGAAGTTTGTAAAGCAAGTGCAATTAAATAATCATCATTTTCGTCATTAGGCAGGTAGCGCTTTATGGGGTGAATAAGTTCCTGATGAAGAGTAACATCTTTTATATAAGCTGCTGCGAAAATGGGGCTTATATTGTATTTTGTTAAATGAGGATACATTAAGACTTTTGTAATTTCGTTTAACAACTCATCGCAGCTGTAAACGATCAATTCATTTTCATTAATCATTTCAGCCAATTTTTCATGCCTTTTCGTAATTAAATAGCTAATCCAAATATTACAATCCAGCACAAACTTATCAATCCGCATTCTTCTTTTCCGCCTTGTAATTCCTTGCTTCATGCTTCCATTTATTAATTTGCTTCATACTGGGCATTCTAATTCCTTTAGGAGGATTGGCTACGGGTTTTATGCCGTCTTTCAATAATTTTTTTATACGCAATCTATAAAGCAGTATCTGCAATTCTTCATCATCAAGTTTTTTGGCATACTTAACTATTTCATCAATAGTTTTTTGCTTCGCTAATACTGTAGGCATGTTTCAGTTTTTTTGTGTCCATACAAATATAATATAAATTCTGCTATTACTATTTACCAGGCCAGGCTCCATCCGCATTGTGCTTTTTCGCCTTGTAATTCCTTGCTGCATGCTTCCATTTATTAATTTGTTCCATAGCAGGCATTTTGGGAACCACTTTCCCTCTTTTTTATCTCGCCCCAACTACTTATCTTCCAGTATCAGAACCAACCACACAATATGAAAAAAGCCCTTCTTTTTTCGCAAATTATCATGGCTTTGCTATGTTTAGTTGTTATGGTTAATGCCCAGGGTACGCACCCTGATACCGTTAAAACGGGCATATACGTTACCAGCATACATGATATTGATTTTAAACAAAATGAATATACTGTTGAATTTTGGTTATGGCTAAAATACAAGAATAAGGACTTTGATTTTGTTCACAATCTTGAAATACCACAGGCAAAAAGCGTTGAAAAATCATTCTCTACAGTAGATTCGTCCGGCGGAAGAATTTACCTGCTGATGAAAATACAATGTGTGATGCAGGATTCGTGGAAGATAAATAATTTTCCTTTTGACCGCCAGCAATTAAGGCTTTCCATTGAAAATTCGCAATACGACAGGCGTTACCTGGTTTTTGCACCCGATACCCTTGGAAAACATTACGACCCGCGGTTTACCCTGAAGGGATGGAATATTGACAGCTTTCTTATTTCAAGTAATATAAAACAATACGAAACCGGTTTTGGCGATGAAAGCCTCGCCACGCCACATACTGAGTACAGCGCTTTCAGGATAAGGATTGGTGTTAAAAGAGATGCTAATGATTTGTTCTGGAAAATGTTCCTGGGCATGTATGTTTCCTTTCTTATAGCTTATATATGTTTTTATATTCATGCTGATAATATTGACTCGAGGTTTGCGCTAAGCGTGGGCGCCTTATTTGCCGCAATAGGCAATAAATATATTATTGACGCGTCATTGCCGGAATCCATTTCTTTTACCATGGTTGATTTGTTGCATATTCTTACGATGTTCTTTATTTTTCTCGTTATTACTTTTTCCACTTATTCTTTGAGGCTTGTAAAACAAAATAAAAATAAACAGGCCATGCGCTTTGATATGGTTGCCGCGCAAACATTGCTGATCATTTACATTTTAGTGAATATTTATTGTATTTCAATTGCGAAGGCAGCGTGATATGTAAGCCAAAACAATATGTTCCAAAAATGATTCGTGTTACCTGTTCACATATTTCTGCCGGGGTGTTAATATTTTCAGGTTAATTAAATCTTTTCTTCAAAATCAATTCTTTATCTTACTTCATTATAATACAGTACAATTATGAAACAAGCCCTTCTTTTACCCCTGTGCTTAATAATTATTTTTTCATGTTCTGCTTTAATTTCGCATGCCCAGGGAACGCACCCTGATACCGTTAAAACGGGCATATATGTTACCAGCATTCATGATATTGATTTTAAACAAAATGAATATACCGTTGAATTTTGGGTTTGGCTAAAATATAAGAACAAGGATTTTGATTTTGTTCACAACCTTGAAATACCGCAGGCAAAAAATATTGAAAAATCTTTCTCCACTATAGATTCTTCGGGTGGAAGAATATCCCTTTTGATGAAAATACATTGCGTAATGCAGGATATGTGGAAAATAAATAATTTTCCTTTTGACCGCCAGCAATTAAAGCTTTCCATTGAAAATTCGCAGTACGACAGGCGCTCCCTGGTTTTTGTGCCTGATACACTTGGCAAACATTACGATCCAAAATTTACATTGAAGGGATGGAATATTGACAGCTTTCTCGTTTTCACTAATATAAAACAATATGAAACCGCTTTTGGTGATGAAAGCCTTGCAACCCCACATACAGAGTACAGCGCTTTCAGGGTACGGATAAGTGTTAAAAGGGATGCAACGGAATTATTTTGGAAAATGTTCCTTGGTATGTATGTTTCTTTTCTAATAGCCTATATCTGTTTTTATATTCATGCGGATAATACCGATTCGCGTTTTGGGTTAAGCGTAGGAGCCTTATTTGCCGCAATAGGCAACAAATATATTATTGATGCCTCACTGCCTGAAACCATTTCCTTTACCATGGTTGATTTTTTACACATGACCACTATGTTTTTTATTTTTCTTGTTATTGCTTCCTCTGCCTATTCGCTATGGCTGGTAAAACAAAATAAAATGAAACGGGCAAACCGGTTTGATATGATCACCGCACAAACCTTGCTGCTGATATATATTATTGTAAATGCTTATTGTATTTTACAGGCAAAGGCAGGATGATGTTTAAAATGAAATAAGTAGTAATTTGTACAGTCACATCAACTAATACATCCCGATCTTGAAAGAAGTATGTTGATATGTCACCCGCCGCGGCGGGTTTATCTGCATTTATTCATTCCTTTCTATAATAATGTCAGCCCTCCGGGCTTCAATGTCCGATAAATTTTGTTCTCCTTGTACAATACCATAGCTAATCCTTATCGAACTCATGCTAATTATTTTTTTTAAACTCCTCTATTTCGTCAAGAAAAAACATTGCCCTGGTAACGGACGTCCATTCAGTGCTGTTGAACAAAACTCTGAACCATTTTTTATTTTTATTTTTATAGCTGATGTTCTTATATAACCACAAAGCTGCAATTGTAAACAATCCCGTAACACTTATGACAATCAGCCATTGCCACATACTCCAATTATAAAGCATGGAAGGGGTTAGAAAGAAAGTAGCATAAAAAGGCAGTTGCAGCCAAAGGATACCAATTATCCGTATAGTGGATGATTGAAGTAATGCCAGCTTTCTTTGGGTATCTACAATATTTTCACTGTTATCTATTTGCCGTATAAGCACTACATGCTTTATATACACTATTATAGCAATAGCAGTGATAAGGACTATCATACCTGCGGAGATATTAAAAATTATTCCCTGCCATGTAAGCCTGTTAAAAATAAGAAAGCTTAAAAACAGCACCCAAACAATTCCTAAAACAACTGCCCCAATTTTAAAAGATGCTAACCTGTTGAGTTTGGTTTTAGCTTTTTGCATTTGTATTGCCTCAAAGCTCTTAAGGTTAAGCGCCCATGATTGCAGGTTCAACACGCGGGACTCCTCCAGCTTACGGTCATACTCTGCCCAAATTTTTTGTAATTCTATGTCTTCCATTTTTTACTTATTTACGGTTAAAAGTTTTTGTTTCAGTTTGTCTTTAATACGGTTTATTCTTGTAGCCACATTTGTTTCGGTAAGGCCTGTTACTTCAGCAATTTCCCTATAGCTTTTTGCTTCTAAATAAAGTATCATTAATGCCCTGTCTAGTTCTTTCAGTTCATTAACTGCCTGCTGTAGAAGGCGGAAATTTTCTTCCGTTTCATAACCCTCCCCGGTTTTATCTTCAATATCTATATCGCCTTCGCTTAAAGAAACAGTTGCGCTGTTTTTGGCCGTTTTGCGGTAAAATGAAATAGCTACATTTAAAGCAATACGGTACATCCAGGTAGTAAATTTATAGTTGCCATCAAAGTTGTTGCCCGATTTCCATAGCTGATAAATTATTTCCTGCGCCAGATCTTCCCTGTCGTTTTTACTGGCACAATAGGAATTACATATTTTAAATATTATTCCCCTGTTTTGCTCTATCAATTGTAAAAATGCCGGGTTGGCTTGTTGCTTATTCATTAACCTGCTTTACTATTTCTTTTTATCATTATTCGCAGAAAGGAAATAAAAATCACACAATTCGGGGAGATTTTTTATTTGTAATGAAGATACCGCAAAGTTTTATCGCACCCGATACCCGGGCAATATTGTTTAATGTTTGATTGCCTGATACTTCCACAAAAAATAATATAAAATGTTAATTAGCATTATCCATTAAACTTTTTGATGAATTAACAATCTCATGCTAAAAGCAATTATTATGAAAAAATATTTTTCCATTCTTTCTTTACTGCTGCTTTTTGCTGCTGTTGAAGCCAAAGCCCAATATGGAACCAGAATTTATGTTGTACCAGGCTATGTGCGGCCTTACGCCCCCCCGCCTCCTGTTCGCAGGGTTGTTCGTGATAATTTTCAGCCGACACTTAATATTAGCATCGGGTACGGCTTTCCCAACCTTGACAGGTATGCCCTGCAAGATTTTTACGGCCAGTATAAAGGAAATGTAACAGAAACAGGCCCAATATCCGGCGCGGTTGATTACCAGTTCAGCCGTTATATGAGTATTGGCGTTATGGGCACGTACAATAAGGTATCCGTACCTTATTTTAATAACAACTCCAATAGTGGTACGCCCGCTTTTACCGGCAACTCTGAAAATTATAGTATAATGCTTGATCTTATAAGCTACTTTCCAACTTATAACCATGGTGTATCTCCTTATTTAAGAACCGCCATTGGTGTAAATAACTGGAATCAAAACTATGAAGATGCTAACGGAAATAAGGTTGCCCAACCACAGGACCCGGGGATTTTTGCTTACCAGGCTTCTTTGGGTGCGAGATTTAATTTATCAAGAGGAGCAGGATTTTACCTTGAAGCCGGCTATGGCAAATACATTTTAGCAGGGGGAATAACATTTTTGTTCTAAGTATTTTTTGTCATAATTAGTTCTATACCAGCCCGCCTTTACAGGCGGGTTTTTTATTGTATTAGATCACCTCCTCCGTCAAAATATATAAAACAGCAAACAGTTTTTCTTCATAAAACGCAGCATCGCCATGCAGGTATCTTGCTGTATCACCTGTTTTCGGTATTGCACACCCTGTTATTTAAATCAACCTTGTGCACCAAATAAACAAGTTTTATGAGAAAAAATTTTACGCGGATCGCTGCGTTTTTTTTATTCGCGGTAACATATAATATGCTGGCGAATGCCCAAAATACCTTCCCTGCCAGTGGCAGTGCGGGCATAGGCACGCTTAGCCCCAATGCCTCGTCGGCACTGGATATTACTTCAACTACACAGGGCATGCTGGTACCGCGCATGACCACCGCCCAACGCAATGCCATAGCTGCCCCCGCAACGGGTTTGCTTATTTATGAAACCGACGGTGCAGCAGGCTTTTATTATTACACAGGTGCAACATGGACAGGCGTAAGAGGCGGTTTAGCAACAGCTACACTGTCAAATCTTATGGCCCCTACAAAAGTGAATGTAACGGTACAGCCCGGGGTTGATAACAGTGTTGACCTTGGTGCAAGCGGCTTTACGTGGCGCAACCTATATGTAACAGGCATAGGGTATTTAGGCACGGCACAATTAGGTAATTATGGAGGTGCACCGCAGGCAGGCATGATACGATGGACGGGAACGGATTTCCAGGGATATAACGGTGCTGTATGGGAATCACTTACTACAGGTACAGGATGGTCGCTCACAGGTAACAGCGGTACCGTTGCCGGCACAAATTTTATTGGTACTACCGATGCCCAGGCGCTGATGTTTAAAGTAAACAGTACCAAAGCGGGTTATGTTGATTATGACAGCACTATAGGTAATACCAGTTTAGGTTACCAGGGTTTAAATGTAAATAGTGGAAACTATAACAGTGCTTTTGGCAGCCAGGCACTTGTTTCAAACACAACAGGCTATTCCAACGTGGCCATTGGCATAAAAGCATTATATTCAAATACAAACGGGCACAATATTGTAGCTGTGGGTGATTCTGCCTTATTTAACGAAAACGGCGGTTATGGCGATTCCAGGATATCAAACAACACAGCCCTGGGTTCAAAAGCTTTATTTTCAAATACCGCAGGTGGTGATAATACTGCCAGCGGTTTCAGGGCGCTGTACACTAATAAAACAGGCTCTCAAAATACAGCAAATGGTTCTTATGCCCTTTATCTAAACATAGGAAGTCAAAATACGGGCAATGGTTTCAGGGCGCTCTATGCCAATTCAACAGGCATAGACAATACGGCCACCGGCGGAAGCACCCTTAATTCAAACACAACAGGAAGTTATAATACATCGAATGGAGCCAGGGCCATGTATTTTAACACAACAGGCGCTAATAATACTGCTAATGGTTCATACGCCTTGTATAGCAATTCAACCGGCTTTTCAAATGTTGCAATGGGTATTAACGCATTATACCTCAACACGGCTGTAAGTAACTTGGTTGCCATAGGCGACTCAGCGTTATATAACAACGGCTCCGGTGCTTCTTATCCATTCCAGGCACAAAACAACACTGCAGTTGGCTCAAAGGCGCTGTTTGGCAATACCCTGGGTTATGCTAATACGGCTACTGGTTATCAAAGCCTTTACCTGAATAATGTTGGCTGGGGTAATACAGCCACCGGGTTTAAAAGCCTTCCTGCTAACACAACCGGCAATTGGAACACAGGCACAGGTGCATATGCACTTAGCCAAAATACTTCGGGCAATTTCAATATAGCTGCGGGGTCACAGGCGCTTTTAGCAAACACAACCGGCAGCAATAATGTGGCAATAGGTACTTCTGCACTTCAAAGTAACCTCACAGGCACTTCCAATGTAGCTATGGGTATTTATGCATTGTACAGCAATACAGCAATAAGTAATCTTGTTGCAGTAGGCGATTCGGCAATGTATAACACAATCGGCGGTTACGGCTACAATACTGCATTAGGTTCTAAGACATTATATACCAATACTACGGGCTTTAATAACACCGCAACCGGTTACGCCGCACTGTATTCAAATGTAACCGGCAACAGTAATACAGCGTTTGGTGTTAGCGCGTTAGGCAGTAATACTACCGGCTACAGCAACGTTGGCGTAGGTATTTCCGCATTGTACCAAAACAATACGCTGAACAACATGGTAGCTGTTGGCGACTCTGCCATGTACCATTCCAGCGGCGGCGCAGGTGCCAATACAGGTATTGGCTCAAAGGCTTTGTATAACAACACAACCGGTGCGTATAACACTTCTGTTGGCTTCTGGTCGATGTATAACAACTCAACCGGTTCAAACAATGTTGCCCAGGGCTACCTTGCCTTAGCCGACAATACCAGCGGCTTCAGCAATGTGGCCATAGGCATTAGTGCGTTGCTTAATAGCACAACTGCAAGCAATCTTGTGGCAATAGGCGATTCGTCTATGATAAGCAACCAGGCGGGCGGTGTTTACAATACTGCGGTGGGGTCAAAAACTATGTACGCAAACACAACAGGCAACTCCGATGTTGCCGTTGGATACGAAGCAATGATAAAAAACACCACCGGGTACGGTAATACTGCTACCGGTTACGAGGCTATGTTTGACAACTTAACGGGATTAAACAATACCGCAACCGGTATTTCAGCGCTTGAATTTAATAATTCAGGAGGCTACAATGCTGCATTTGGTGCAGGCGCGCTTGGCAGTAACACAACAGGTTCTTCTAACACGGCTGTGGGAGAAGCAGCACTGGCAGCAAACTCAACAGGTTCAAATAATACTGCTTTGGGCAGTGATGCCACCTTTAATGGCGCTAACTATTCAAACACCACTGTAATAGGTGCAGGCGCATTAGGTACAGCCAGCAACCAGGTTCGTATTGGCAACACCAGTATAACAAGCATAGGGGGTTTTAAAGCATGGACAAACCTTAGTGATGGCCGCTTTAAAAAGAATATTAAGGAAAATGTACCAGGCCTTGCTTTTATTAAAAAACTACGCCCTGTTACCTTTAATATTGATGTTACCGGCATAAATAATTACTTAAAACAAAATACGCCTCAAACTGCCAGCCAGCAAGGCAGCTTAAAAAGTGCCGGTGCAGGCACGCTACCTGCCGGACAAGATCAGGCATCTATCGCCGCCCAGGAAAAAATTGTATCAACAGGGTTTGTTGCCCAGGAAGTGGAAAAAACAGCCAACGACATGGGGTATGATTTTGATGGAGTGGACGCGCCAAAGAACAACAACGATTTTTACGGTTTGCGTTACTCAGAATTTGTTGTTCCCCTGGTAAAAGCGGTTCAGGAGCTATCTACCCAAAATGATTCGCTTAAAACGGATAACAGTGCTTTAAAATCGGATGTTGCATCGCTTAAAACAGATAACACCACACTTAAATCAACTTTAAAAGATGTGCTTTCACAACTGTCTGACTTAAGAAGCCAGTTAGGGGAACTAAAAACTGCACAGGAAGCATGTTGCTTTAATGCAAATCAGTCTGCATTGGTAAACCCGCAATCGGTTGTTACGGGCGACGCTGCAAAACTGGAACAAAACGCGCCAAACCCATTTAACAATAATACAATCATCCGCTACTATATTCCTTCAACCGCGCAAAACGCGCAAATGATGGTAACCAATGTTAGCGGGCAGGTATTAAAATATTACTCCTTAAGCAGCAAGGGTACCGGGCAAACCACCATTTATGGCGGCGAACTTGCCAGCGGCAATTATTTTTATACCCTGATAGTTGACGGCAAAAAAGTTGCCTCTAAACAAATGGTGTTAACGAGATGATCTTCCAGGCTTTACAAAAAAACCGTCCTGTTAAAGCGGGACGGTTTTTTATGATCATTTTCATCACCCGCTTTAGCGTTCATGCCGGTACCTTTTTAACCAGCTTAATATACAGCCCGGGGCCATATATTTTTTTAATAACCAATACAATGGCCCATAAAGCGGCTGCATAAACTGCATACCATAAGGTTTCCTGTGCCGGGCTTACATGCGGCGGCCCAAACATAACAAGGAACCCGGTTGAACTGGCATGCATTAACTGGCACAGCAATATGCTTTTGGTATTGGTGTATATCCAGGCAATTAAAACACGCATAGCGGTCATTAATACAATAAAAGAAAGGGAAAAAGGCACTAAATATGCGCCATGCGGGCTGGCAGCGCCTAAAAAGTCAATCACCGGTAAATGCCATAAACCCCAAAAGATACCCAAAATAACGCTTGCTTTAAAGGCGCTGTATCGCAAATTAAGCCTGGGGAAAGCAAAGCCCATCCAGCCGGTTTCTTCAAAAAAACCTGCGGGAATACCAAATAAAATGCTCAGCAGGAAAAAGTTAGGTGCAAAATGGGGTGAGAAAAAAGCTGAAAGGAATAAGAGTACAGCTATAATTACAACCGGGGGTATAAGCAAAGGGGCATACCAGCGAAAACCAACCCCGCCCCGTCCCATTTTTGAAAAAAGCCCGCGAAGGCCTGCCTTGCCATCCAGCGTATAGTTTAAAATGATGCCTGTGAAAAATGGGCCTGCAAGCATTATGGGGAACATGATAATACCATCCATTTTACCTATTGGTACGCCGTGCAATAATTTTGGGGCAACCAATATAAAAGCGCCTGACCATGATATAATATATGTGATTACAAAATAGGCAATAGCGGGATAGTGCCTTATAAGAACCTTCATCGTATTAATTTTGGCGGGAAAATTACCGGTAAGATAAATAAAATATAACCTGGAAAGGAAACTTTTCAGGATCCCTTATTCTCCTCAACTAATATTTGATCCAGCATCACAACCACAATTTTCTGCCAATTTTAGAATGAAATTTTGTCACTCTGCTGTAAAACCTTTCCTTTGTGCCCCTTTTAATGCCTGCCAAACGATGCTTACCGGTATTTTTGAAAGGCATAAAAATGAAATTTTGGCTTTTTTTAAACCTATGGCACAGAAATAGTTAACCACACGGTTGTTAAACTCAACTGTTCATTATCTAAAAAATCAATACACATTATGGCAAATCAGGTAAATTGTGAACTTTATGATGATAGAGTTCTTATTAAACCAGCTCCCGCTGAAGAAAAAACCAAGGGTGGTATAATCATCCCTGACACAGCAAAAGAAAAACCCCAAAAGGGAACCGTTGTTGCTGTAGGCCCGGGCAAATACGCAGAACAAACGGGTAATCTCATTCCTCTTAAGCAACAAATAGGCGATACCGTGCTTTATGGCAAGTACGCAGGCACTGAGATAACTATTGAAGGTGAGGATTATTTGATCATGCGGGCATCCGACATTTTAATGAAAACCAAGTAAGGATTTCCATTGTGTTAACAACGGGTTTTCAAATTCTAAATTAAAAATTTTCAAATCTTATTTATTATGGCTAAACAGATATTCTTCGATATTGAAGCAAGAAACAAAATGAAAAGAGGCGTTGACATTTTAGCCAACGCTGTTAAAGTTACCCTGGGCCCCAAAGGCCGCAACGTGGTAATTGAGAAAAAATTTGGCGCTCCTGCAGTAACAAAAGATGGTGTTACCGTTGCTAAAGAAATTGAACTGGATGACCCCATTGAAAACATGGGCGCACAAATGGTGAAAGAAGTAGCAAGCAAAACTGCTGACATTGCAGGTGACGGTACTACTACTGCTACGGTTTTAGCCCAGTCTATCATCAGCGAAGGTTTAAAGAACGTTGCTGCCGGCGCTAACCCGATGGATCTGAAACGTGGTATTGATAAAGCTGTTGCGAAGGTTGTAGAAAACCTGCAGAGCCAAAGCCAGGCCGTTGGTGATGACAGCGAAAAAATTGAGCAGGTTGCTTCAATTTCTGCCAATAACGATAATGAGATAGGCAAATTAATTGCCCAGGCTTTTGGAAAAGTTGGTAAAGAAGGTGTTATAACTGTAGAAGAGGCAAAAGGCACCGATACTACTATTGATATAGTGGAAGGTATGCAATTTGACCGCGGGTATCTTTCAGCCTACTTTGTAACCAACAGCGAAAAGATGGAAGTGGAGTTGCAAAACCCTTATATTCTGATCTATGATAAAAAGATATCTGCTATGAAAGATATTCTTCATATCCTGGAAAAAGTTGCACAGGGCGGCCGCCCGCTTTTGATAATTGCTGAAGACCTTGAAGGGGAAGCATTAGCTACCTTAATTGTAAATAAATTACGCGGTACCCTGAAAGTGGCTGCTGTAAAAGCACCGGGTTTTGGCGACAGAAGGAAAGAAATGCTGCAGGATATAGCTACCCTTACCAACGGTACTGTTATAAGCGAAGAACAGGGTTATAAACTTGAAAACGCTGATATTAGCTACTTAGGCCAGGCAGCATCAATAACTATTGATAAAGATAATACAACAGTAGTAGGCGGTAAAGGTGAAAAAGAAAACATTACATCCCGCGTGAATCAAATAAAAGCGCAGATAGAAGTTACCACTTCTGATTACGATAAAGAAAAATTACAGGAACGTTTAGCCAAGCTGGCCGGTGGTGTAGCCGTATTATATATTGGCGCTGCCACTGAAATGGAAATGAAAGAAAAGAAAGACCGTGTTGACGATGCATTGCATGCAACCCGCGCAGCTGTTGAAGAAGGTATTGTACCAGGCGGCGGTGTAGGTTATATTCGCGCTATTGAAGCCCTGGAAGGGTTTAAAGGTATTAATGCTGACGAAACTACCGGTATTGCTATTGTAAGGCGTGCACTTGAAGAGCCCCTGCGCCAGATAGTGGTAAACAGCGGTATTGAAGGCAGCATTGTAGTACAGAAAATTAAAGAAGGCAAAAGTGACTTTGGCTTTAATGCCCGCACTGAAGTGTATGAAAATTTATTTGCGGCAGGCGTTATTGACCCAACTAAAGTAACCCGTATTGCTTTGGAAAATGCAGCATCAATCGCCGGTATGTTATTAACTACCGAAGCTGTAGTTGCTGATAAACCAGAACCTAAGTCCTCTGCACCTGCTATGCCAGGCGGTGGCGGAATGGGTATGGATTATTAATAAGTATATTGCCTGTTGAGGCTTAAAATAAAAAAGTTTCCGTTAATTTATTTTAGCGGGAACTTTTTTTATTGGCTGTAAAGAAGTTCGGAACAAGAAAAGAAGAAATAAATTATAAATGTTATAATTGTTGTATCCCTGAAGGGGGTCAACCTGCCTGTTGGCATAAAATATTAAACCCCGCCGCGGCGGGTTTACCGCACTTTTTTATTATTCACCCCGTATTTCATACGGGGCTATTAAAATTCAATCCTTTCAGGATTGGTTGCGGCATTCCTTACCCCGAACTCCTTTGGTAGTAACAATTATCGTTTTATAAAACGGGTAGCGCCTGTAACAATAAGAAACACAGCCAGGCCATAGGTTACCATTACCAGTATATTTAGCAGCAGCATTATATCATCTTTTAAAAAAGCGCTGTATAATTTGCTTATGGCTAACAGCGAATCTGAAATAACAAACAGGATAGCTCCCGGAATAAAATTCCGCATAGCCAGCCTTCGTACTCTTCTGCCCGTAATAGTATATATAGCTGTAAGGGCCATAAAACCTATAACGGGTGAATAGATCATTATAGGCAAAGCCAGGTTTTGATCCTGGATTTTTGTCCACATCGCTGTTAAAAACAAAACAAAATAACCAACGGTTAAACAGGATATGATTACTATAAACGCAGTTCTTTTTCTGGTAAATGGCTTTAGCCTGTAAAAAAAGATACTGAAAAAAATATGTGCCACTAAAAAACTGGTAAGCCCGGCAACAAAATAAGAATATTGATCTCCCTTTAAAAGAAACAGGTCCCCCGCAAAACAACCCAATAAGGCGATCCCGATAAAAAATTTTGATCTCCTGTGGGTTGTATTAACTGTTTGAACCGCCATTAAAATATACAGCAATGGCACAAGCAGGGGTTTTGTATAAACCCGGTACTCGTTATATTGATTTAATATTAAAATGCAATCAACAAATAAAATAACCCAAAAAAAGGTTATAATAAGGGCAGTGGCAACTTTCATACGGCGTGGTTTTGGTTAGTACCCAAGAAATTAATGTTCAATTTTTATGGTACGCTGAAAATATTTTTGGATGGAATCTCTTACATATGCAGTGTCGCGCACTGCTATCTTTGCCCCGATATACAGGTGGTAGATCATGCTGGAATCGCTTTTTATGCTGTCTATCTTTACAGGGTCTTTGTAACTTCTCAGCGTATCAAACCGCCTGTAAGCCCTGGCCCTGTTTTCGGTTGTTTCAAAAATAAATTTAAAATAACTGCTGTCTGTTGGCATGCCTTTTATGGTTGCCGGCTGTTTTTGCGTTATTGCTGCAGTATCAGGCTTGTTTTGTACAGCATTGGTATCAATTTTATTTGCCGGCGTGTCGGCCTGCACAGTATCGGTTTTTTTCTGTCCAATATATTTATAAATACCCCATCCTAATGCCCCGGCAATAAGTATAACAATTAAAAACGCTATAAATATCACTACATTGCGGCTTGCCTGCTGTTTGCTGCTTCCCTCAGTTACCACTTTAGTACCAGGCCCCGCATCAGAAACTGAAATATTGCCATGGCCTGCAACAAATTCGTATTCGCCCAGCCTGTTTAATGAGATCATACCGAGGTTTGCGAAAGAATATACTTTACCAAGATTAGCATATTGCCGTATATCTTCAAAAAGCGAACCCAGGTCTGAACTTATTAAAGTTTTGCTTTTGCCGGTTTCGGCAACAATAAAATCTATTAACGCTTCATCGGTCTCAGCCTTCCTGTTAAATTGAAAACCTATAAACTGGGGATGTATCACTTTTTCATCTGCGCCGGGGTTAGTTAATACGAAGGTTCCAATTTTCTCAACAGATAATTCACGATTCTTTAGCAAAAATTCTTTAAGGTATTGATCGTATTTACTCACTTTTGTAATTTGACACGAAAAGTAGTAATTAAAGCTAAATGCTGCATAAATTTTTATAAATAACGTTTATAAATTAATAATCCCTTCTAAAAATGCTTTCACCGGAAGAAAACAAGTTCCTTGACTACTGGGCACAAAACAGGGAAAGGGAAAAAAACATATTCAGGCAGATTTTTTTTGGGTTACCTTTTGGCTTATTATTGGGTATAGGAATAGTTATTATGCTGGAGTCGGGATGGTACCAAAGGGCTAATATGGTTGCCTATGCCCAGTCAAGCCCATATATACTTTTAATAGCTATTGCAGCAATTGCCGTTTTTACCGGAATTTTTTACAAAAGATACAAATGGGAGGCAAATGAACAGCGGTATAAAGAGTTAATAGTAAAAAAAAGAGACAGTTAAACAAAAATCAAGCAACGATTTAATATTTTTCGTAGTCATTTATAATAAAAACCAAAAAAAGCATGAAAAAATTTCTGGCATTTGCAATTGTAGTATCTGTAATATTGATCGCTTGTGTTAAGGGTACTACTAATACGGGTACCACCACTACCTGTACAAATGTTGATACTACTTCGGAAGACCCTGCAATACAAACTTTTTGTAATAAGGACAGCGTTACTTTTAAAAGGGATGTAAGCGGCGTTTATTACCATATAACCGATACCGGTACCGGCGTTTCTGCAACATCAGCATCAGTAATAAATTTTACTTATACGGCCACTTTGTTAAACGGTACAATATTAGGCAGTGGCGCCGCACAGCAGGCCATATCTGGTTTGATCGAGGGTTTTCAGTTAATGGACAGTTATCTTAAGTTAAATACACATATAGAGATGGTAATACCATCTTCACTGGCTTACGGCTGCACGGGGGCAGGTACGGTAGTACCTTCTAACTCGGTTGTATCTTATGATGTAATTATAACGGCCATTGAATAAACTATTTTTCCTCAAAGAAAATACCGGGAACAACTGTTTTCCCGGTATTTTTTTATCCATATATTTTAAATGTCAATTCCCCTATCTTTGCCGCTCACTAAAATTAGGTAAACCCTTTCCAGTATGCAACTTAAAGGTTTGGTGCGTTTTTTTGCGATTGCGCTTATTTTAATATGCCTGTATCAACTGTCATTTACATGGATCGCGCGCAGCCATGAAAGCAGTCTTGACGATAAAGCAACCAGTTGGGTTAAAGCTCATTATCCTTCTGCTGCAAAGAAGTACCCGAACGATAAAGCGCTCCGGAGCGCCTACCAGGATTCACTTAACGACTTTAAAAGTTTAAAGTATAAGCGGCTTGTGGATAGTACCCTGGATAGTAATATCGGCCCGTTTGGTTTAACTACTTACCGCAACGCCCGTGATAAGGAGCTTCAGCTTGGCCTTGACCTGCAGGGTGGTATGAGCGTAACAATGGAAGTTGGTTTGGATGCTTTGATACGCTCACTTGCCAACAATTCAAAAGACCCGGCCTTTAACAGGGCGCTTAACAATGCCGTAAAATTAAAGGCTAACAGCGGCGCCGACCTCATCACTTTATTTGGTGAGGAATATAAAAAAGCTAACAGCGGCGTATCGCTGGCAACCTTTTTTGTTGCACGAAGCAATGGCAGGGTAAAATATACTGATTCTGATAATTCGGTGCTCACTTATTTAAGCGACCAGGCAAGCACCGCTTATGACAATACCTACAAAATATTGAATAACAGGATTGACCGTTTTGGGTTAAGCTCGGCTACCATTAGCAGGGATAAGGCCAAAGCAATCATAAATGTTGAATTGCCGGGCGCAAATGACCCTGACAGGATAAGGCATAACCTGCAGGCTACAGCTAACCTCCAGTTTTTTGAGGTGTACAGAATGCCCGATGTGTATGAAGGTATAGTTGCCGCTGAAAAAGCGCTTAGCAACTATTTGAACGGAACCAGTGCGGATACCACCAAGCCTACAGTTGACACAAGTAAAACAAACACCGGTAAATTAGCTAAAAAAAGGCCGGATACAACTAATAAAACCATTGCAAAGGTTGTTGATTCCACTATAATAAAAGCTAATCAATACCCGTTGCAAAAACTGATATCTTTTGACCAGGGCAGGCAGGATAAACAAACCGGTGCAGCAGATTACAGGGCTGCTATTGGTGTTGTAAGAATAAAGGATACCGGTTTAATAAACCAGTACCTGAACATGG
This sequence comes from Bacteroidota bacterium, assembly GCA_013286305.1. Classification (GTDB taxonomy): domain Bacteria; phylum Bacteroidota; class Bacteroidia; order Chitinophagales; family Chitinophagaceae; genus JABDFW01. The sequence continues at coordinate 53,799 of JABDFW010000004.1, read as the reverse complement.
ATATAGTTAAGAACAAATTTCCCGGCGATCTGATGTTTTTGTACGGCCCGCTGGAATCGGATGATAAAAACGCAGTAAAGAACGACCTTGATCTATACGCGGTAAAAACCCTGGAAAATGGTGCAGCCAAACTGGAAGGCGATCATATAAGCAGGGCATATGCAGATTTTGGTGAAAAGGGGCCTATCATTAAAATGGAAATGGATGCAACCGGCACAACCCTGTGGGCTGACATGACCACTAAAAATGTTGGGAAACCAATAGCCATTGTTCTGGACAATGTTGTATATACTGCGCCTAATGTAATTAATCCAATACCTAACGGTTCATCAGAAATAGAAGGAAGTTTTACTACTAAACAAACCCAGGACCTTGCTGACATTCTGGAATCTGGTAAGCTGCCGGCCCCTGCAAGGATAACTGCCCAGCAAATAGTTGGCCCAACATTAGGTATAAAAACCATTAATGCAGGCGGGTTGTCTTTCCTTATCGCCTTTGTAGTAATTTTTGCTTTAATGCTTATTTACTATAATACAGCAGGCTGGGTAGCAAATGCTGCCTTAATACTTAACCTGTTATTTACCATAGGCATTTTAAGCGCTTTGGGCTTTATGTTAACGGCACCGGGTATTGCAGGTTTGGTGTTAACCATAGGCATGGCGGTGGACACCAACGTAATTATTTTTGAAAGGATAAAAGAAGAATTAAGCAAAGGAAAGGGATATTTAACGGCTGTGTCAGATGGTTACAAACGCTCTTATGCGCCGGTATTGGATGCGCACGTTACCACGTTTTTAACCGCAGCCATACTCTTTATTTTTGGCCTTGGCCCTGTACTTGGTTTTGCCACTACGCAAATGCTGGGTATATCGCTAAGCTTGTTCTGCGGCATTCTTATATCGCGCCTTATCACTGATATTTATACAAGCAAACAACGCCACTTTGAATATTTTACCGGTATTTCGCGCCGTATATTCAAGCACTCTGCCTTTAAATTTATCGAATACAGAAAAATAGCTTATGGTATTTCAGCAGTAGTGCTGTGCTTAGGCATAGGCGCGATGATACATGGTTTTGATGAAGGGGTTGAGTTTAAAGGAGGCCGCAGCTACTCCATAGATTTTATGTATAAGGTGAATACAGAAAACCTTGGGAATCAATTGAAGAATGTATTTAAAGAATACCCTACCATTAAAACAGTAGGCACAGGTAACGAGCTAAATATTACCACATCGTACAAAATAAATGACGGGGGCAACAATATTGATTCGGTGGTAGAAACAACTTTATTTAAAGGGCTGCAGCAATATTCATTCATCCCGCAAACGATCAGTTATAAAGAGTTTCAATCAAAATATTACCAGGGGTCGCAAACAGTGGAGCCATCTATTTCAAGCGAACTTAAAAGTGGCGCAGTAAAAGCAGGTATAATAGCCATTGTAATTATTTGCCTGTACATTTTTATACGTTTCCGCGACTGGAGGTATTCTTTAGGCACCATTGTATCGCTTTTTCACGACGTATTTGTAATATTGGCAGTGTTTAGTTTTTGCAAAAGCATTGTGCCGTTCCCATTGCAAATAGACCAGTATTTTATTGCCGCGGTGCTAACGGTAATTGGTTTCTCGATGAACGATACGGTAATTGTGTATGACCGTATTCGTGAAGATGTAAGGCTGATGAAGGGCGAAAGCAAAGAAGCCATCATTAACAAGGCCATTAACCAAACTTTAAGCCGTACGGTAATGACATCCTTAACCGTATTCCTGACCATACTTATCCTCTTTATTTTTGGCGGCGAGGTAACGAGAGGCTTTGCATTCGCCATGCTGGTAGGGGTGATCACCGGTACTTATTCATCCATTTTTGTGGCAGCGCCCATACTTGTTGACTTTGCCCGCAGCAAGCCTTTGGGAAGCACTGATACTGCAAGGAAAACAGAATCTATCAGAAGATAAAATAACTATTAAACGTGCAAACCCCCCGCCTGCGAGGCGGGGGGTTTTGTATTTATATTCATAAAAAAGCCAGTGCAGGCCCGCAAAAGCACAAATATTAATTAAAAATAAAATATTGCTTTTAACATAACTTAAAACCTGTAAGTAATAACTTTGCAAACCGATTTTTAACAATAGTGAAAACCATACGTACATATTTGTCCCGGTTTATAATACTTATAGTAGCGCTGCAAATACTTAATTTAAGTGTGTATAGCGGCGATATTGATGTACTTGCAGCCAGCAATAACCAGAAGATCATTGGTGAATATAACCAGATAGATTTTTTGATTGAATATGTGGCGGAGATAATGCTTGACCACAAAGACGCTTTCCCTGAAAATGGCGTACACAATCACAACAACTTCTCGCATCAAATGAAGCATATTTGTATTAAGATCATCAACTTCGGAAGAATCTGTGATGCCCCGTCCTATTGCTCATCTTCATCCACACAAACGCCTTTAAAAGAAGAATATAAATATCTTTTCTCAAGTAAGATCATCCCCCCTCCTCCCAAAGCTTAAAATACCGGCTAATACATTTTATTAAAAAGGTTGAATTGACCGGTTTGTTACGATTATTTTATTATTAATATAGTTATGCCCTGGCTATTATTTATTTTAAAAATATGAATTTATATATGCGATCTGTAAAAGTAATTATAGTTTGTTTATTGCAGCTTGTGTTTGGTTTGGCAAAAGCGCAAACACAGGCGCCGCAATTTCAAACAGACACCCTTCACTTAACCCTCAACAGCGCTGAAAGCATGTTTTTACAAAACAACTTTCAATTATTAGCCCAGCGGTACAGTATTGATTCAGCAAAGGCAGAGGTTATACAGGCAAGGCTGTACCCCAATCCAAATTTCGCATACGAAAGAGGCCCGGTTATACCCATAAATGACCCCAATTCGCAATACCCTCATTCCAATTTCTTTTCACACAGCGAAAATGCAGGTAATGTATCACAGCTTATTTTATTGGCAGGAAAAAGGAATAAACAAATTAAAATAGCACAAGCCAATGTTACACTGACCGAATATCAATTCTTTGACCTGCTGAGAACTTTAAAATATACGCTGAGAACGGATTTTTATAATATCTATTATTTACAACAATCCGCAAAAGTGTATAACGAAGAAATAAACTCATTGCAGGTTGTAATAAATGCTTACAACCAATTACAGGGCAAGGGTTATATTTCGGAGAAAGAAGTGGTGCGTGTAAAAGCGCAATTGTACAGCCTGCAAAGTGAATATAATGACCTGTTGAACCAGGTGAACGACCAGCAAGCCGAATTGAAATTGATATTACAGGCTAAACCGGTTAATTATATTGACCCCCTGGCAGATTCCGCTGCAATTGAAAGCCTTGATCCCGGTAAGTATGCACTATCCACACTGATGGATTCCGCTTATCATAACAGAACCGACCTGCAGATTGCCATAACAAACGCAAGCATCAGTGAGCTAAACTACAATTACCAGAAAGCTTTAGCAGTGCCTGACCTTACCCTTGCATTATCGTATGATGAGCAGGGAAGCTATGCGCATAATTTTAACAGTGTAGGCGCGTCAATTGACCTTCCTTTTTTTAACCGTAACCAGGGTAATATTAAAGCGGCAAGGGCTACCATTGAAAATACCGGCTTAATTCAAAAAAGCACACAGGCAACCGTAGAGCAAAACGTAGCGAGGGCGCTGGAGAAGGCCTTTGCCGAAGACAGGCTTTATAAAAATATAGACCCAAAATTTGCCGGCGATTTTGAAAGATTGATGCACGAGGTTTTGATAAATTACCAAAGAAGAAACCTGGGGCTTTTAGATTTTCTTGATTTTTACGATTCGTATAAACAAAATATCCTTCAGCAAAACTCAATTAAGTTTAACAGGATAAGCGCGCTGGAAGATATTAATTATTACACCGGAACACCCTTTTTCAACTAAAAATGAACATGGTTATGCAAAAAATATTGAAACTAAAATATGTACTGCTATTTATTTCTGCAACGGTATCCATACTTTTTACCGCCTGTAATACAAGTGCAGACAAGAAGCCTGAAGAAAGGCAAAAATATATAATACCCGATTCGCTTTTAAGAGCATTAACAATAGACACCGTTACTACATGCCCTTTGGTAGATGCCATAACGCTTACGGGCAGTGTTGATTTTAACCAGGATAAACAGGTAAATGTTTACCCGCTGGTAAGCGGCAATGTTCAGGACGTAAAAGTTCAATTGGGCGATTATGTTACCGCAGGCGAAGAACTGGCTGTGGTTAACAGCAGCGAGATGGCCGGTTACAGCAACAGTTTGGTAATTGCCGAAACAAATGTTACATCTACCAAAAAACAATTAGATGCGCAGAAAGACCTTTTTGCAAGCGGGCTGGCATCGCAATTAGATGTTACGTCTGCCCAGGCCAATTACGACCAGGCCTTGTCGGCGCTTGAAACCGCAAAAAGAGTGTTAAAGATCAATGGCAATAATACCGAGGGTAAATACATTATTAAAGCCCCTATCAGCGGGTTTATCGTGCAAAAAAATGTTACAAATAATACCGCCATCCGTACAGACAACGGAACTAATCTTTTTAGCATTTCTGACCTGGAGGAAGTATGGATACAGGCAAACGTATATGAATCAAACATAAGCAAAGTTCACTTAGGTGATAACGTTATTATTACTACGGTATCTTATCCCGGCCGCGTTTTTAATGGCAGGATAGATAAAATGCAGAATGTGCTTGACCCCGCCAATAAAGTGATGAAAGTGCGTATAGTGCTTAACAACCCCGGCTACGCGTTAAAGCCACAGATGTTTGCGAGTGTAACCGTTACCAACCCGGAAAATAAACAGTCAATATGTATTTCTTCAAAAGCCTTGATATTCGATAACAGCCGGTATTTTGTATTAAAGTATAATGGTAATGGCGATGCAGATATAACACCTGTAGAGGTATTAAGCACACTTGGCGACAAAACATATCTTTCAGGCGGTGTAAAAATAGGGGACCATCTTATAACCTCGCAGGCGGTGCTTATTTACGGTGCACTAAACAATTAATACTCATCCCTTCAAATCAGTAAAATGATCAAGGTACTAAGAAGTATAATAGCGTTTTCGCTAAAGAATAAATATTTTATATTATTTGCTTCACTTGCGCTTATTGTAACAGGTATTTTCACTTTCAGCAGCATGCCAATTGAAGCTTTTCCCGATGTAACTAATACAGAAATAGATATAATTACCCAATGGCCCGGCAGAAGTGCTGAAGAAGTTGAAAAGTACGTGACCATTCCGATAGAAATTGCGATGAACCCGGTTCAGCAAAAAACCAGCCTTCGCTCCACCACCATATTTGGGCTGTCTTATATAAAACTAATTTTTGATGATGAGGTAAAAGACCCACAGGCAAGGCAACAGGTAATGAACCTACTGGCAAATGCGGCATTGCCCCCCAGCGTTACACCCGCAGTGCAACCTCCTACGGGCCCTACCGGTGAAATTTACCGCTATACTTTGAGAAGCAGTTTTAGGGATGTGCGTGAATTAAAAACCATGCAGGATTGGGTGATAGACCGCCAGCTAAGGTCGGTACGGGGCGTGGCGGATATTAATGCTTTTGGGGGCAAAACCAAAACTTACGAAATAAGGGTTGACCCCGGAAAACTAACATCGCTTGGTATAACCCCTTTAGACGTGTTTACAGCCGTACAAAAAACCAATATTAATATTGGGGGTGATATGATCATTAAAAACGACGAGGCTTTTGTGGTAAGGGGCATCGGTTTGTTAAATGATATTAATGAAATAAAAAATATTATTGTTGAAAACAATAATGGCGTACCGGTTTTAGTAAAAGATGTAGCTGATGTAGAAATTTCAAATTTGCCGCGTCTTGGATGGGTGGCAAGATCTGATGGCTTAATTGATTCCGCTACAGGCAAGCGGGTTGTTACCGATGAACCAGATGTAGTAGAAGCTATTATTGTAATGCGCAAAGGCGAAAACCCATCTGAGGTTGTAAAGGCTATAAAAGATAAAATAGATAAACTCAATAATTCCATTCTTCCTGCTGATACTAAAATGGTACCCTACTACGACCGTTCAGACCTGATTGAGTATGCTACACATACGGTTTTGCATAATCTTATAGAGGGTATTCTCCTGGTTACTATATTGGTATCACTTTTCATGTTCAACTGGCGTACTACGCTTATTGTATCTATCATCATTCCACTGGCACTTTTGTTCGCCTTTATTTGCCTTCACTTAATGGGCATGTCGGCCAACCTGCTTTCATTGGGCGCTGTGGATTTTGGAATCATCATAGACGGGGCCGTGGTGATGGTAGAAGGCATGTTTGTGATACTGGACCGGCAGGCGATGGAAATGGGTATGGAACGGTTTAATAAAATTATTAAACTGGGGCTTATAAAACGCAATGGCGCGCAATTGGGAAAAGCTATTTTTTTTGCCAAAGTAATTATTATTACAGGCTTATTGCCCATTTTCGCTTTTCAAAAAGTAGAGGGCAAAATGTTCTCCCCGCTTGCTTTTACTTTGGGTTTTGCCCTGCTTGGCGCCCTTATTACTACGCTAACATTAGTGCCGGTACTTATAAGCATGCTGCTGAAAAAAAATGTGCACGAAAAACACAACCCTTTTGTACATCACCTTACCGGCTTTATGCTGTTAGGGTTTACAAAGGCGTACAGGCACAAAGTACCTGTAGTTATTGTGGCGCTTATAATAATGGTGGTTGGGCTTTATTCATTTAAATTCCTTGGCTCGGAGTTTTTGCCTGAACTGGATGAGGGTTCTATATGGCTTCGTGTGCAAACGCCGTATAGCATATCGCTAGAAAAATCAGTTGAAGTATCAAAAAAAGTCAGGGGCATTGTAATGAGCTTTCCACAGGTAAAATACGCGGTATCCCAAACAGGGCGGCCGGATGATGGTACTGATGTTGCCGGGTTTTATAACAACGAATTTTCGGTAATGCTTTACCCGGAAGAAAGCTGGAAACCTAAGATAAGCAAGGAGGAATTGATTGATGAGATGAACAAAAAACTTTCGGTGTTGCCCGGTGCTGACCTTAACTTTTCGCAACCGATCATGGATAATGTGGAAGAAGCTGTGAGCGGCGTAAAGGGTTCTATTTGCGTTAAGATATATGGGGACTCTTTAAACTATATGGAGGACAGGGTTAATGCTGTGTATAATATATTAAAGGATGTTAGGGGAATAGAAGACCTTGGCGTAATACACAATATAGGCCAGCCTGAGCTGGATGTAAACCTTGATCAGCAAAAAATGGCGCTTTATGGCGTTGCGACGGCTGATGCAAACGCCGTTGTAGCCATGGCCATTGGCGGGCTTGCCGCCTCAACGTTATACGAAGGCATTAAAACATTTGATATACGCGTAAGGCTGCCGGAGGAATTTAGAAAAACGCCTGAGGATATTGGCAATGTGCTGGTGCCTACCCAAAATGGCTCTAAAGTACCTATTAAAGAAATAGCTGATATATCTGAAAAAACCGGCCCCTGCCTCATCTTCAGGGATGATAATCAAAGGTACGCTGCGCTAAAATTCTCTGTGCGCGGCAGGGATATGGGAAGCACTATTGCAGAAGCGCAGGAAAAAGTAAATGCTGTGGTTAAATTAAAAAGAGGGTACAGTATGGCATGGCAGGGCGACTTTGAGAACCAGCAAAGGGCAGAGAAAAGGCTTGCACAGGTGGTACCCATAAGCTTATTGCTTATATTTCTTTTATTATTTACCATGTTTGGTAATTTTAAAGATGCAGCGCTTGTGTTTCTTAACGTACCGTTTGCCATAGTAGGCGGGTTGTTTGCACTGCATATAACTGGCACAAATTTCAGCATATCGGCAGGTATTGGTTTTATTGCGTTGTTTGGCATTTGCATACAGGATGGCGTGTTGCTTATTACTGTGTTTAAGCAAAACCTTGAAAAGGTAAGGGGCCAAAGCAGCTCGCTATACACTTCCATCAAGCTGGGTGTTAATTCAAGGATAAGGCCGGTTATGATGACGGCCATGATGGCGGCCATAGGCCTGTTACCGGCTGCCGTTTCGCATGGTATAGGCTCTGAAAGTTCAAGGCCGCTTGCAAGGGTTGTAATTGGCGGCATTTTATGCGCGATGATATTTTCGCTGTGGGTTTTCCCGCTTATTTTTGGATGGGCTTACCGCAAATTTGAATTAAAGAACAGTGATAAGATAGATGAAAAATAACGGGGTGTAACGGAACTGGTGTGACGGAACACAGATGTTACTAAATCAAGAAGGGAAAAGTTTATTGAAGTACGTTTCAATAAACTTTTCTTTTTTTTTTTGCCGCCCGTATAATTAAAAAAGTTAAATCCTGTATAGCATATAACGAATAACATGTACTTTATACCGACTTTAAAAAAATAATAACAGCCTATACTTCTTTATCCGTTATCTTCATAATTTTTATTATTGTATAGCTATTAAAGGCATTGTTATTTAAAAAATAAAGATTTTAAAACCTAAGTACCCGTTCAAAATCTGCCATGTTTTTTAAAGAAGAACAAATTATTTTTACTTAATTTAATTCAAATATGATCAAGGTTCTTAAAGGTGTTCTTGCATTCTCACTAAAAAATAAGTATTTTATTTTATTTGCTACTTTAATACTGCTGGTGGCCGGGGTTATTACTTTTAAAACCATGCCTATAGAGGCATTTCCCGATGTAACCAATACAGAAATAACCATCATTACCCAATGGCCCGGCAGAAGCGCTGAAGAGATAGAAAAATTTGTTACTATCCCGTTAGAAATTGCCATGAACCCGGTGCAGAAAAAAATAAGCCTGCGCTCCACAAGCATTTTTGGGTTATCGTATATTAAACTTGTTTTTGAAGATAAGGTTACTAATGATGAGGCACGTATAAGAGTAAATAATCTTTTGGGCGACGCAGACCTGCCGGATGGTGTAACGCCTGATATACAACCGCCAACAGGCCCAACCGGTGAAATTTTCCGCTATACACTAAGAAGCACTTTTAGAGATGCCAGGGAGTTGAAAACATTACAGGATTGGGTGATTGACCGCCAGCTAAAATCAGTGCCAGGTGTTGCTGATGTTGTAAGTTTTGGCGGCATGACAAAAACCTATGAAATAAAAATTGACCCGGCTAAACTGTCTAACCTTAATATTACGCCCCTTGATGTTTTTTCGGCAGTACAAAAAAGTAACTTTAATATAGGCGGCGATGTTATTATTCAAAACAACCAGGCGTATGTTGTAAGGGGCATTGGCTTGTTGAACGATATTAACGAGATAAAAAACATCATCGTTGAAAATTTAAATGGCGTGCCTGTTTTAGTAAAAGATATTGCCGAGGTAGAAATATCTAACCTGCCGCGGCTTGGACTTGTGGGCAGAACGGATGCAATAACAGGCCCGGGCGGCAGCAGAACAATAGCCAATGAAGACGATGTTGTAGAAGCAATTGTAGTAATGCGTAAGGGTGAAAACCCATCGGACGTGATAGATGCATTAAAACAAAGGGTTGACAAAATAAATGCCAACGTTTTACCTGCCGATACAAAAATAGTTCCTTTTTACAATCGTGAAAATCTTATAAATTTTGCCACAAACACGGTGCTGCATAACATGATAGAAGGTATTTTATTAGTAACATTAATAGTTTCCCTTTTCATGTTTAACTGGCGCACAACCCTTATAGTTTCTATAATAATACCGTTATCCCTCTTATTCTCTTTTATATGCCTGCGGCTAATGGGAATGAGCGCTAACCTGCTTTCGTTAGGCGCTGTTGATTTTGGTATTATTATAGACGGAGCAGTAGTAATGGTTGAAGGGATATTTGTGATACTTGACCGTGAGGCGCATGCAATGGGTATGGAAAGGTTTAACAAGGTTATAAAATTAGGATTGATAAGAAAAAATGGCGCCCAGCTTGCCAAAGCCATCTTTTTTGCAAAACTGATCATTATTGCGGCTTTACTGCCCATTTTTTCTTTTGAAAAAGTGGAAGGAAAAATGTTCTCGCCTCTTGCTTACACTTTAGGCTTTGCACTATTAGGAGCCCTGCTGTGTACTTTAACGCTGGTGCCGGTGTTGATAAGCATGCTTTTAAAAAAGAATGTAAAAGAAAAAAACAATCCTATCGTAAATTTTCTTGTAAACTCCGTGGTGCGCGGCTTTACTTTTACTTACAGGCACAAGTTTACAGCAGTAATTATTTCTTTCATCATTATAATAATAGGCTTATACTCTTTTAAATTTTTGGGAAGTGAATTTTTACCTGAGCTGGATGAAGGTTCTATCTGGCTTCGCGTGCAACTGCCCTATAGTGTTTCGTTAGACCAATCAGTTACAATTTCAAAAGATGTGCGTGCAAAAATGATGACTTTCCCGCAGGTATCAAATATAGTATCACAAACCGGCCGCCCCGATGATGGAACAGACGTTGCAGGTTTTTACAATAACGAATTTGATGTGATGCTTTACCCGGAAGACGACTGGAAACCGCACATTACCAAGGATGAGCTGGTTGACCAGATGAATAAAAAATTATCATCCATACCTGGCGCGGATCTCAATTTTTCGCAACCAATTACAGACAATATTGAAGAAGCTGTTTCGGGTGTAAAAGGCTCTATTTGCGTAAAAATATTTGGGGATTCGCTTGATTATATGGAGGGGCAGGCTTATGAAGTTTATAATATACTAAAAACTGTGCAGGGTATAGAAGACCTGGGTGTTATAAAAAATATTGGCCAGCCGGAACTTGATATAGACCTGGACCAGCAAAAAATGGCGCTTTACGGTGTTGCTTCCGCTGATGCGAATGCTGTAATTGAAATGGCAATAGGCGGTAAAGCAGCTTCTACGTTGTATGAAGGCATAAGAAAATTTGATATCCGTATCCGGTTTCCTGAAGAATACCGCAAAACAAAAGACGACATTGGCAACCTGATGGTACCAACGCAGAGCGGATCAAAAGTGCCTGTTAAAGAAATAGCCAATATTACTACTAAAACGGGGCCCTGTTTAATTTTCAGGGATGATAATGAACGGTATTCGGCAGTTAAATTCTCCGTTCGTGGCCGCGATATGGGCAGCGCCATTGCAGAAGCGCAGGATAAGGTTAATAAGGCAATAACTTTAAAAAGAGGTTATACGATGGTTTGGCAGGGCGATTTTGAAAACCAGCAACGCGCAACAAAAAGATTGCAGCAGGTTGTGCCGATAAGCTTATTATTAATTTTTCTTTTACTCTTTGCCATGTTTGGTAATTTAAAAGATGCGGGCCTTGTATTCTTAAATGTGCCATTTGCCATTGTAGGCGGTATTGTGGCATTGTTTATTACCGGTACCAATTTCAGCATTTCAGCCGGTATTGGTTTTATAGCCTTGTTTGGTATTTGTATTTTGTTTGGTGTACTGTTAATTACCGAGTTTAAAGAAAACTTAGTTAAACATAAAAACCAGGCGAATGCGTTATATAAATCAATACGGCTGGGAGTAAAGTCGCGCGTGCGGCCAGTAATGATGACGGCTTTAATGGCTGCGATAGGTTTATTGCCCGCAGCTGTTTCGCATGGCATAGGCTCAGAAAGTTCAAGGCCTTTGGCAAGGGTAGTTATTGGCGGTATTCTCTGTGCCATGTTCTTTTCCTTGCTTATATTTCCCCTGATATTTGCCAGGGCTTACAGAAAATTTAATACAAAGGACAGCGATAATATGACTGAAAAAGAAGCTTAAAGTAGAATTACAAAATATAAATAAATGGCTGCAGTTGTGCGGCCATTTTTATTTGCTGAGATACCTGTTGCATTGCTAAATTATATTATCTTATTATTAAGTATATGATGGTTGAAACTTGGTTGCATTAAGAAATGCAGTAAAACGCATAATTTAAAGGATGAGCTTTTATCTTTGCGCCGCATGAACAAATTATTTAGATTAACCCTTTTTTTACTGCTATGCATGCAGTTAAGTGCATACGCACAAAAAACTGATTCTTCGGTTAATAAAAAGTTTTCCTTTCATGCGCAGGCAACGCTTATACCCCAGTATCATTTTGATTTCCATTCCCCTTACCAGGGTACAAACAGCCTGTTGCCGGATGAGCCTGTGCGCACTTCTTTTACAGGCACTTTGTTTATGGCTTATAAACCCTTTAGCCACACCTATATTGTTTTTGACCCTGAAGTTGCGGGCGGCAAGGGCCTTAGCAAAACATTGGGTATCGCGGGCTTCCCTAACGGGGAAATTTACCGCGTTGGCGACCCCAAACCAGAACCCTATATAGCCCGGCTGTACGTTGAGCAGCGGTTTCCCCTTTCGCGGGCAACGGATATTGTTGATGATGATATAAACCAGGTACAGGAAGTTTCGAGCAAAGATTATATCTCCATACTGGCTGGCAAATTCAGCCTTACAGATATTTTTGGCAATGCAGATTTCAGCGACGACCCGCGTACACAATTTCTCAACTGGTCGCTAATGGGGCTGGGTGGCTGGGATTATCCTGCTAATACACGCGGTTATAATTTAGGCGTTATTTTAAGCGTGTATTACCATAACTGGGTGTTCAGTTATGCCAATACCGCAGTGCCCACCGAAGCAAATGGACACGACCTGCAATGGAAAGGCAGCAAAGCAATGGGCCAGGTTTTTGAAGTAGAAAAGGATAGCCTGTTTTATAAAAATACTACTCATTTTTCAACACTGCGTGCTGGCATATTTATGAATTTAGCCCGTATGGGCAGTTATGCCGAAGCGCTTAAATCAGATACTCCTGATATAACACAAAGCCGTATGTACGGCAGAAGCAAAAAAGGATATTATATAACGCTGGATAATACACTCGGCAACTTTCATTATTTTTTTAAAGATAGCTGGAATGACGGCGCTAATGAAACATGGGCGTTTACAGAAATTGACGCAAGCGCATCTGCAGGCGTACAATTAGATGGCAAAATTTGGAAAAGAAATTCTGATAAGCTTGCCCTTGCCTATGTGCAGAACAATATTTCTGACCTGCACAGGCAATACCTTGCCAAAGGGGGTTATGGTTTTTTAATTGGCGATGGCAAGCTTAATTACGGCCCTGAGCAAATTACAGAGTTATATTACTCCCTCGCTGTTGGGCATCACCTTGTGATAAGCCCCGATTACCAGTTCGTTATCAACCCCGGTTATAATAGAGACCGCGGGCCCGTGCATATAGTGGCATTGCGGCTGCATATTGTGTTTTAGATTTAAATAATCCTTAGGGATTGAATCTATATTATTTATTGAACCCTGTAAGGGTTCAAAAGAAATTCATCACGTTAACCCCGCGCTTTGCACGGGGTTATTCAAATTTTAATTCTTCGTTGCTTATCACTACTTCACATTTAATGTAAAAGTTTAAAGGGATTAGAAACACCTTAAGATTTTAAATTACCCCGTTGGAAAATTTGATTTTTCAAAATCTTTTATATATTTGAAAAATCATATACCAAAACACTTAAAACAACAATCATGACTAAACTCTTAAAATTATTGTGCGCAGTTATTCTATGCGCATTACTGAGTACCAGCGCAGTACACGCAGCTTTTCCACTTTCAAAAGAAACTAAACAGGCAGTAGTAACAACGCCTTCTTCAACGGCAAACAATGTTGCCTCAAATTCAGTTTCCAAAAGAGAACTTAAGAAAGAAGCCAAAGCCCAAATGAAAGCGCGTTATTCCGGCGGAGGTAAAAAAAAGATGACTGCCGCTATATTGGCAATTTGTTGTGGGTTTGTTGGCGTACATAGTTTTTATATGGGCAATACCACAAAAGGCATCGCCCAGGCTGTATTGGGCGGGGGTGGCATTATTTTGTATATAGCAGGTGCTGCTTCTTATGTTTCAGCTGCTGCGGCCGCTACAACTACCGCGGCGACCTACCCGGTGATATTTTTCGTGGGCTTGGCAATGTTGCTGGCAGCCTCTATTTGGGCTATAGTTGATTTCGTACGCATTCTTACAGGCAGCCTGGAACCGGAAGAAGGATTTGACAGCTAATTTTTAAAATGATATATTATTTATTTAAAAAGAGGCTGTATATTATGGCCTCTTTTTTTAATCCTTTTCTATAAAATTTTCAACCTTATCTTGTCAATTACCGTTAAATCTTATTTTAGATGCTACAGAGCAACCGGTTAAAAGTGATCTTCTGCGTTTTAACGTTCTTACTCTTTTCTTCTTCTTTACATGCTTCAGGCGATACCCTTTATTTTGTTGGTAATATAAAGGTGTCAAAACAAGTTACCTATACCTACGACCTGAGGTTTACAATAAATGCTGCCAACCAGGTAACAGGCTACAGCCTTACAGATGCAAGGGGCCCAAATGAAACCAAAACAAAAATATTTGGCAGCTTTGACAGTTCAACTAAGATTTTAAGTTATGAGGAAAAAGGAATTTTGCGCTCTAAAGTTGATCTGCAAAAGAGTGGAGAGTATCTATGTTTTGTAAAAGCTTCCCTTAAACTCAAAAAAAGCAAACTTATTGAAACGCTGTCGGGGAAATTTACGGGGGTACAGCCCGGAAAAACAGAGCCATGCGCTGACGGGGAAATAAAATTGATAAACTCAGCAAAAGCAAAAGGCATACTTGACTGGATAGACAGAAACCAGCCCAAACAAAACGAACCCAAAGAAGAAACCAAACCCAGGCAACCGGCGCCAACAGATATAATAAAGGTTGCAGACAGCAAAGGGAAGGAATTGCTTTTTACAGGGGCTTATATAAAATTCACCATTTGGGATAATGGCGTGGTGGATGGCGACAGGATATCATTAATGATAAACAATAAATACATTCTTCAAAATTATACGCTTGACTCAACGGTAAAAATTATAGAAACAACCCTTGCGAACAATGATGTTGACACGATAAGAGTGATCGCCCTTAACGAAGGCAGTTTACCACCTAATACGGCGATGATAAGAATTGAATCAAAAACTGAGCTATACCCCATTGAAGTACGCGCCAAATTAAATGAAGTAAGGGAAATTTATTTAAGAAAGAAAAAGCAGCAGTAGGGTATTTTCTGAAGATGTTATAAATATTTCACTTTAAAGCCTGCTTCATTAATTAAATTGTTAAACTCTGTATCGCCTGTAAGCAGCACTGCTTTTTTATTTATTGCCAGGGCGGCAGCAAAAGCATCTGCAAAGCTTAAGGAATACCGTGCTTTTATATAAGCCGCTTTATGTGTAAACTGTAAATCGGCATCTGTTATTTTTATAGGAAATTGCTGTAATGCTTTCCATACCAAAGCTGCTTTATCAGCGCCGTCTTTACGGTATGCCATGTAAAAAATCTCGCCGGCATTAATACAAGCCATAAATAATTCATGTTTGCCTGCAGCCGCTTCTAATAATATTTTTTCAACTATTTCGCCGCCGGCTTCTTTTCTAAAATAGGCAAGCATAGCATAGCTGTCTAATACATATCCAGGCATAATATTTTACTTTTTTCCAGGGTTAACTTTTCTTGCTTTGCGGTCTTCCAAAGCCTTCTCTTCGTCTTTCATTTCTTTCAATTCTTCTTTAAGATTTCCCGTGCCTTTTAAAATACCGGCAAAAGACCTAAAATATTCTTCGTTCATGGGTTTAAGTATAATACCATTCTCCGTTTCTTCAAATACCATTTTTACCCCGGGTTTAATGCCATATTTATTTCGCAGGCGTTTAGGTATCAGTAACTGGCCTTTTACTGTTAATACAGATGTTTCCATTATGCTATTTTTACTACTAAATTACAAAGTATTACTTAATAAAAAAGTAATACTTTTTACCTTAGTAAGAATATCTCCGATTGTCAAGTCTTTTGGTTAACTTTCTTAACAAAACCACTGCAACATGGTTGCAAAAGCCAAAGAATTGATAAAATGAATAATTTTTTACCTGTCTGTATTAACCTTGCGTTTAATAAATAGTCATACCTTAAATAAATTTGATTCACCTTCAATAAACGATTATGAAAAAGAAGTTTAGCTCAATCATCGGCATCCTGATCGCAGGCGCGATAGCAGTATCATGCAGCGCGCCAAGATATGCCAGTGCGCAATCCGATGATAACGGCTATAATAATTCACAACAGCCACCGGCTGATCAGCAGAACCAGCAGCCCCAGGATGACCAGGGTAATGCTACTACTGATCAAAATGGCCAGTACGACCAGTCGCAGGGGGATGTTGACTTTGATACATTTTATGATGATCTAAGCCCTTATGGCACATGGGATAATGATCCTTCTTATGGCCAGGTGTGGATTTGCAATGAACCTGGTTTTGTGCCTTATTATTCAGGCGGTAACTGGGCTTACACCGATGCCGGTTGGGCATGGAATTCCAGCTACGACTGGGGATGGGCACCTTTCCATTATGGGCGCTGGGCATACAACAACCGCTGGATGTGGGTACCGGGCTATCAATGGGCACCAGCCTGGGTTAGCTGGCGTTCAGGCGGCGGATATTATGGCTGGGCACCTTTAGGGCCGGGCATAAATATTGGGTTTGGCTTTGGTTATGGCGGTTATATTGCTGCCGAACGCTGGAACTTTTGCCGCGCAGGTTATTTAACAAACCGTAATTTTTCAAACTATTGCCTTGGCAGGGGTGAGAATTACAATTTTATAAGAAACACATCAGTTATCAATAATATTGGTACCTACAGAAATTCAAGGTATGTAGCAGGCCCCGACAGGCGCGAAGTGGAAAGGGCCGGCGGCAACAGGATCAACCAGGTTTCTATACGCAATGCCTCAAGGCCGGGTGCAACTGTGATGAACAGGAACGGCTTACAAATGTACAGGCCAAATGTTAGGCAGGCAGGCAGCAACCTTGTAAACCGCAATAACAGTACAGGCCAGCGCCAGGGTGTACAGCCTCAAAATAACAGCAGGCAGAATACTGCCGTTAACAGGCCCGCCCAAAATCAGGGCTTCAACAATGCACAAAGGCAGCCGGTTTATAATAACAGGCAACAGCAACAGAATAACGCCTTAAATAACAGGAATTATAGCCAGCAACAGCCCAGGCAGCAGGCATACCAGCAGCCTAACAGACAGCAGTACCAGGCACAGGCAAGGCCACAGTACCAGGCACAGCAAAGGCAAATGTACCAGCAGCCATACAGGCAACAGCAACAATACAGGCCACAGTACCAGGCACAGGCAAGGCCACAGCAATATCAGCAAAGGCCCCAGTACCAGCAACAATACAGGCCACAATACCAGGCCCAGGCAAGGCCGCAATACCAGGCGCAGGCAAGAAGTTATGGCGGCGGTGGCGGCGGATACAGAGGTGGTTACAGCGGCGGCGGTGGTGGTGGTTATAGAGGTGGTGGCGGTGGCGGCGGCTACAGAGGTGGCGGCGGCGGTGGTGGATATAGAGGCGGCGGTGGCGGCGGCAGAGCAGGAAGAAGGTAACAGCAAAATAATGCCAGTTTATAATAAGTTAAGTCCCGTAATAAAAATACGGGACTTTTTTATGTGCCTATCCCGTGCAACAAACTCCAAAAAACGTTTGGTAACAAAAAATTGTCCTGTACTTTCTCATTACAAATTATATTTGCCACTCACTTTTTGCAAAATCCTTTGCAGCCATTGTAATTCTTCAACCAAACGATATAATTATGAGCATGGTAGATTCTTTTGAAAAAATTCATGTAGAGATCTTTTCAAACACAAAAAGTGGTTCAGCTTATGTAGCGGCTGAAATTGCGGAACTGATAAGACAAAAGCAGCAGGCCGGTGAAAAATGCGTATTGGGCCTTGCTACAGGCTCTACCCCCATTAGTATGTATGCGGAGCTTGTTCGCCTGCACCGGGAAGAAGGTTTAAGCTTTAAAAATGTGATCACTTTTAATCTTGATGAATATTTTCCTATTGAAAGGGATGCAAGGCAAAGCTACTGGAGCTTTATGCACAGGCATTTATTTAACCATGTTGATATTGACGGCGCAAATATTCATGTTCCAAATGGTAACCTTACCAAAGAACAGGCAAAGCAGCATTGCATAGAATATGAGCAGATGATTGACAACGCCGGGGGAATAGACCTGCAGGTATTGGGTATTGGCAATAACGGCCATATTGGCTTTAACGAACCGGGTTCCAGCATCTTCTCCAAAACAAGGCTTACCAATTTAGACAATAACACCCGCACTGCCAATGCAAAGGAGTTTCCTAATATTGCCAAAGTGCCCCGCCTTGCAATTACCATGGGTATAAGCACCATTATGAAGGCAAAACGTATTTTATTGATGGCCTGGGGTAACAAAGCTGCCATTGTAGCAAAGGCTGTTGAAGGCAATGTAACGGAACAATTACCGGCAAGTATTTTACAACAACACAATAACTGCACATTTGTGCTGGATGAACTGGCTGCGTCGGACCTTACGAGGTTTAAATCGCCGTGGTTAACGGGGGAAATTGAATGGTCGCCAAAAATGATAAAACGTGCCGTAGTAAATTTAGCATTAAAGCTGGAAAAACCCGTTTTAAGCCTTACCACACACGACTATAACGAAAACGGGCTTGGTGACCTGCTTGTTGAAAAGGGCGATGCTTATGAAATAAACTTGCAGGTTTTTTATTTGATACGCGACAGCATTACCGGCTGGCCGGGTGGCAAGCCAAATTCGGTGATGCCAAACCATCCTGAACGAAGCACCCCTTATCCCAAAAGGTGTGTGATATTTTCGCCGCACCCTGATGATGATATTATAAGCATGGGCGGAACATTTATGCGCCTGCACGACCAGGGGCATGATGTGCATGTAGCTTATCAAACCAGCGGTAATATTGCGGTAACTGACGAATTTGTTACACGCTTTATTGACTTTGCCGTAGGCTTTCAGCAGATGTTTGATATGGACAATGAAAAGAGCAGGCAAATATTGGCAGAGGCGCACAAGTTTTTATCAACCAAACAACTTCACCAGATAGACACACCTGAAATACGTTCAATAAAAGGATTGATAAGAAGATGCGAGGCAAAAGCTACGTGTAAATATGTTGGGTTGAAGGATGAGAATATCCATTTTCAAAACCTGCCATTTTATGAAACAGGTACTATTGAAAAGAAACCGATGGGTGAGGAAGATGTGAGAGTAACAATAGAATTGTTACAAAAATTAAAACCACAACAGATCTATTGCGCAGGCGACCTTGCTGACCCGCACGGCACACATAAAGTATGCCTTGACGTAGTTTTTGAAAGCCTGCACAGGTTAAAAGCCGCAGGCGAAGAATGGGTGAAAGATTGCTGGATATGGCTGTATAAAGGCGCCTGGCAGGAATGGGATATTGCTGATATTGAAATGGCTATACCTATGAGCCCCGACCAGGTAATAAAAAAACGCTATGGCATTTTTATTCACCAGAGCCAGAAAGACAGTGTGCCTTTCCAGGGTACAGACAGCCGCGAGTTTTGGCAGCGTGCCGAGGAACGTAACGGTAACACAGCCAACCTGTATGCGGCATTGGGGCTAACCAAATACGCGGCTATGGAAGCATTTGTAAGATGGCATTATTAATACAATTTTTAACAGGCGGCATGTAAATATGCCGCCTGTTTTATAAACCGGTAACAGCGTTGGATAATGTATATATCAGAAATAAAACAAAACTGGAAAATTGAATTCAGCGCACGGTCTTTTAAATGGCAATCCATTACCGGGTTGATCATCGCAGTGGTTATACTTTCATGTTTACCGTTCTTCTTTCAATATATAGAAAAGAGGGAAGGATTTACCATAAACGATACCTTCCTGCAAAACCTGCCGGTAAAAAATATGTCTGTGCCTATTTTTATCACCATCTGGTGCATAGGGCTCATAACCGCATTCAGAGTGTTTACAGACCCAACAATATTTATTAATTTTTTGTGGTCGTTTATCTTTCTTACCCTGTTTCGCATGGCCACTATAACATTAACACCGCTAAATCCCCCGGATAAGATCATTCCTTTAATAGATCCCTTAACCAATATGGTTTACGGCAAATCTTTTGTATCAAAAGACCTTTTCTTTTCGGGACACACTGCTTATATGTTTGTTATATTTTTTTGTTTAAGGAACAAGGTGGAAAAAATACTTGCCTTAGCAGCAACATTTATAGTAGGCGCATTGGTTTTGGTACAGCATGTGCATTATACTATTGATGTGGCAATCGCCCCCCTGTTTGCGTTTCTTGCTTTTTATGCAGCCACCAAAATAACCAAACGGCCCCCTGGCTCGCCCGCCAACCAGTTAAAATAAAAAAAAAGCAAAGCAATTTTTACGGTGTAACCTTATATATCCAAACGCTTGCATCGCTCCCCGATCCAGCACGCCCTGCAAGTATAAAAAGGTTTAAAGCAGGCACCAGCAACGAGGTTCTTGCCCCGTTGCGTGTAGGGATATTTGCAATTTGTTTATATGCACCTGAATTATCGCGCCTGAACATGTTTATATAACCGCTTCCGCCGCTTACAAATATTTCGGCTGTCTTCTCATCATAATACAGATCATCTGCGTCACCGGCCATATCTAATAACGCCATTTCGTTGTCCATAGCGCTAAGCACCTGCAGCTTTGCGGGATGCCGGTAACCAATAAAAATGAGGTGGCTGGCCGTATCCATTGCCAGGGGGAAATTAGCAGAGAGCGTATTTCTCTTCCATTCACTCATCACCTTTAAAGTACCGAGGTCAATCACCACTATCATATTATCATCCGGCACATTTACGTATAATTTATTTTCCTTTTTATCTATTTGAAAAGATTCAGGGTGCCCCATAAGCTTTACATCCCCTGTTTGCAGGTGTGTAGCGGCATTTATGATGGCTATGCCGCCGTCGCCATATCCCACATATATTTTTCTTTCTGCGGCATCATAGCGTACATCATCCGCATCTGATGAAAGCTTTATTACTCCTGTCCTTTCGTATGTTTTAGCATTAAAAAAATAACACTCGCCGTTGCCACCATTCGCAACAAAAATCTCGTCCTGTCCAGGGATGTAAGCAACCCCTTGTGGTTCGTCAAGGCCGTTTATACTATGCAGCACTCTTCCGCTGTTTATATCAACAACTTCCAGTGTATTATTGCCCAGTGCGGCCACATACAACAATCCGGCTTTAAGGTTAATATCCATATGGTCTATCCTGCCTTTTATACCCGGCATAGCAATAACTTTATTTAACTGCAGGTAACTGGCGCCGAACGATTGCTGGCTTTTACAACTGCCGGCAAAACAAATGATGATTGAAAAACATATAACACTTGTGCATTTGTTGATAATATTCATCTTTTTGAATTTGTTTTATCCAGCGCAGCCTTTAGCCCCATTGCCAGTTTGGCCGGATCATCAACCGCCCAAAAATGCAGCATGAATAACCGCGGGTTATCGTACAGCATGTGGTTATGTATAGCCGTAACCGCTATGCCATTTTCCGTAAGTGCTTTCACAACCTGGTTTACCTCATCCGGCAACAAAACAAAATCGCCGGTGATTGCCGCAATGCTTCCATCCATCTGAAAATTAATGGCTGTTGCCATGCCTATGGCTGCAGGCATTTCCATGCCACTCTCGGTTAATGTTTCTTTTCTTGCAAAGCTATATTGTAAAAGTATGCCATTGTGTTTTCCGGAGGTACCTAATATTGCTTCTACCTTTGACCAATCAGGAGCCGGCGACTGCGATGCCGGTGGAGGGGCCAGCGGTGTAGCAGTTACTGCAAGCACGGATTTGATGCTGTTTGCAAGCTGCAGCGAATTACCATCACCGGAAAAATGAATATATTTTATATTGGGTTTTTCGTTAACCAGGTGGTTATGGATAGCGGTTATTTTTAAGCCGGAAGCAACTAGTTTGTTAACCACAGGTGCTACTTCGGAATCAAGCAGAACAAGATCGCCCATCATCATTGTTTGGGTGCCCGTTGTATAAAAACCAATCCATGAGCCTAATGCAAGGCCAGGCGCTACAGGAAAACCGTTTACTTTTACTTTAAGGTCGTAACGCGGAAAAGTGATCTTGTACACATTTCCTGTAACTGTTCCCTTTTTACCGAATACTGTATTAAGGCCGGTAGAATCCACTTGTGCAAAACTGCCATTAATAATAAAGGCCGGTAACAAGGCAAGCAACAATTTTCTTTGGAGGTTCATATTTACTTTTTTGGAGGTTTGAATAATATCTAATCTATATAACAAGTTTTAAAATAAGTGTGCAAATATGTAACCGGGCAATGTTCCGTCAGGAACAAAATATTGGTAGAAATAAAACCCACATTTCACAGCGTGCCGTAGGCAAGCAATATCTTCTTATAGAACATCATGGAAAATATACCGCTCATCAAATTCAATTTCATATTTTTTTTAAATATGCCGTACCTGACGGCACGGCATGACATTAAATTATTTTTTCTACCAATATTAGGTTCCTCTGGAACTTTAAAAGTTTAATCCTAATAGCTTAAAGAATTATAATAGCTTATCCCGAACCCACGTTATATAACCAATTTTAAAATAAGCCCAATACATGCTGCCGCAAGAATGATATAAGGTTCCTGAATTTTTTTTACATATATAAGCGTTAGAATAGCTGCCACAGCGATCAATGCAGTTGGAATATCATATATACTGCGTAAAGCTATTATAATTACAGCACCAGCCAGGGCGCCTATAACCGCGGCAGTAATACCATCAACAAAAGCTTTGATAGAGATGTTCTTAGCGATCTTTTTAAAATACGGCGCGGGAATAACAGTAAATAAATAACAGGGCAAAAACGTAGCAAGCGATGCAACACACGCACCGGGGAAACCTGCCACAAGGTACCCTATAAAACCAACCGTAATAACCACGGGGCCAGGCGTGATCATGGCAACGGCGACGGCATCTACAAACTGCTCTTCAGTAAGCCAGTGATGCTCTGTTACCACCCCGCCGTGCAGGAAAGGGACAATGGCCAATCCGCTGCCAAATACAAATGCGCCTGCTTTGGCAAAGAACACTAATATCTCCGGTAAAATGCCGGGCTTATAGCTCCAAAATCCAGTTCCCGTAACAAGGAGTATGCCCGGCATTACTTTTCTTTCCCTCATCCATTCAGGTGGTGCTTTTATGATCATATAGGTTAAACCGGCCAGTACAAAGAATAATACCTGCTCTGACCGGGTGACAACGGTTATTATCAGCCCTGCAACATAAAATAACCATAACAGCCAGTTTTGGCTGATGGCTTTTATATTGAGCTTACTAACTGATTTAAGCGTAAGCTTATACGAACTCATTATAATGATACCGATGACTGCTGCACCTACTCCATAAAACACTGCCTGCATCCATGGCAGGCCTCCAAATAATTTATAGGCCATGCCAATAAGCACCACCATTATAAAAGAAGGCAATACAAAAGCAATACCTGCCAATGTAGCCCCTAAAATCCTGTAATGAACAAAACCTAAGTAAATGCATAACTGGGCCGCCAATGGCCCCGGGGCAAGCTGTGCCAGGGCAAGGCCTTCCTTGTAATCTTCTTCGGTTATCCAGCCACGCTTTTCAACAAGGTCGCGGTGCATATATCCTACCAATGCAACAGGGCCGCCAAAACCGCTGTACCCAAGTTTTAAAAAATACAGGATCAATTGCCGTAAAGTATAAACAGGTAAAACGTTTGCAGCCATGGCAGCCATTATTTATTTGTATTACGCAAAAAAGTAAACATAGCCAGATGCTTACCGGTAAAATAGAACAGGATTAACTTTTTGTATTGAAATGACTTTTTTACTTATTTTTTTGTGCCAGGAGGGTTTGTGCAAAAAAACAAGGGGATGATAAACCCTATCTTTAACACCCCCTCTGCCGTAATGTTTATACATTTACATCCCTGGTAAAAAATTAAGGGTTATGCAGCTAAAAAATGTTTTACCGGATGGAACAAAAAGGGTTAGGTAAAGGAGTTTTGCCCATGCAAAGATCAGTTAATAATAACGGGTTTATTTGTGTTTGGCAGCAGGATATGGTTATAAAAAGCATAGTAGTACCCTTGTAAATATTTTAGCCCTGCCGCACCTGTGCCTTTGGCCGGGTATCAACAGCCATGTTGTGGGCAAATACTAAATAATTTTTATTTTTGAGGGATGTTTGCCGGCTAAGCCATCATACAAAAAGGGCAGTACAAAAAAATAATACAGGCGGTCTTTACCAATATCAGTATTTTTATAACCGTAAATATTAAACTTATATCATACTTAAAACATTAAGTTTCATTTAAAAAAGGAAAAAAATAAATATTATTCCTTTAAAATTTACAATTTTGTAATATTGGCGTTAACAGTTAGTTTTATTAAATAAAAGAAACCTCCCAGTCCCCTAACAGGATTATATGAAAAAAATAACAGAACCCGTTTTTACATTGGGTGAAAAGTTAACTGAAGAGCAGTTGCATTATTTTGACAAAAATGGTGTAATAGTCTTCAGAAATTTTGTTACCCCGGAAACTGCTAAAATATTTTTAAGTGAGGCGACAAAAATTGAAAAGCAATGGATTGAGGAAGGCAGGGAAAAAGTAAATGGCACACCGCTTAAATACGGCAAAGACGAAAATGGTAATTTAACAATTCAGCGTTTATGCTTTCTCTCGCTCTACAGCCCTGTATTACACCAGCTTTTACAAGACCCCCGGTTGCAAATGTTAACCGAATTTCTTAAACCATACGAAGGAAGGATAGGTGAAAATGAGAAAGATGGTTTGGTGATGAATAATTATGTGCGTACCCCTAACAGCGCTTTTTCGCAAATGGGGTGGCACACCGACGCCCCACGGGATATTTTTTTAGGGCAAAAGATTATGCCTATGCTTAATGTTGGTATTCACTTAGATAATTGCCCCTTTGAAAACGGCGGCCTTAGAATTATTCCCGGCACACATAAACAGGGTGTATTAAAGCTATTATTTGCCAAAAAATATTTTGTTGATAATAATTCCGACAAACGCGAAGCGGGTTTTGATATGTTTGCCGGCGACCTGTCAGTGCATGACGGAAGGCTATGGCACCGTGTGCAACAGTCACCAAATTATGGGGAAAAAAGCCGCAGAAGGGTAATGTACATACCAATAATAACCGGCAAATACAAACCAAAGACTGAGGACAGCAAAACACCTTTCTATCATAAATTTGCCTCAAAAGTTAACCGTTAATAACCTTAGTAAAAAGTATATTTGGGGCCGCGCTGATTGTGCGGCCTTTTTTATCTTAAACATCATTCATGTCATTTGCATTAATTACAGGCGCCAGTAAAGGGATAGGAAAGAATATTGCTTTTGAGCTAGCTAAACGTAAAACAGATGTTCTGCTTGTTGCGAGGAGCGAAATGTTACTTAAAGAGTTGTGCAGTACACTGCGGGCGCAATTTGGTGTTAAAGCATATTATTTTGTTGCCGACCTGTCACTCACAAATGCGCCCGAAAATATTTTACATTGGTGCACCGCCAATAATTACCCGGTTAATATATTAGTAAATAATGCAGGCTACGGGTTAAGCGGCTCATTTGAAAAATATTCTGCCAAAGAACATGCGGATATGATGCGGGTAAACATGCTTGCACTTGTGGAGATGACTTCTTTATTTCTTTCTTTACTAAAAGAGCAACCGCAGGCATACATTTTAAACATCGCCAGCTCTGCAGCTTACCAGGCCGTGCCTTATTTAAGCGTTTATGCAGCCACCAAATCATTTGTGGTAAGTTTTTCAAGGGCTTTGCATTACGAGCTTAAAAAGACAACCGTTTCTGTTACCTGTATCTCCCCCGGCGCTACGGATACTGATTTCCCTAACCGGGCGAATGTTGGCGCAAAAGGCAAAAAGGCGGCAGAAAAATTAAACATGAAACCGGAGGAGGTTGCAGCAATTGCGGTAGAAAAAATGTTTGCCCGCAAAACTGAAGTTATTACCGGCTTTATTAACAAGCTGGGAGCGGCGCTGGCATGGCTGGCGCCAAAAAGTATTGCTGAAAAAACGGCTGCGAGTATTTATGAGTAGGGGGGTTGTAACAGGGGTGACCAACAATAACAGGGAGTGAATATCGAACAAGGAACAAGGAATTTTGAATGTTGAAGGGACGGAGCATAAAACAAAGAAGTGTTATTGATCAGGCAGCAACACTTGTTTGGGAGATCACAATTGTCCACGTTCTGCCAAAACCGTGAGGTGACGTCCTGCCTTCGTAGGCATCTATAAATTTAAACAAGCATCTTATTTATGAAAACTCTTTTTTCACCGAACTCGTTCAATTTGTTGAGATGCCTTCCTTCGAAGGCATGACGATCCGGCATTTACTCTTTAAACATTTTTAGCAACGCGAGTGGCCTGCCTGTGCATGACGATCCGGCATGTACCCTTTAAATATTTTTAGCAATGCGAAGAACCATGTTGCTTCTGTCTTGTGAACGCTTAAGGCCGGGCGGCTAACAATAACACCGGGAAACCATTAATCAAATTCTTCAATATATTCGCTTCGTTGTTTAGCCCATTTTTCAAGCATGCTTATCAGTTTATCTAATTGTATCGGCTTGCTTATATAATCATCCATGCCCGCATCAAGGCACTCCTGGCGGTCTTCTTTTGTGGCGTTGGCTGTCATGGCAATAATTACGGGTTGTTGCGCCTGTTGCTTGCGAATAATGCACGTTGCTTCCAGCCCGTCAATTTCGGGCATCTGCACATCCATGAAAATTACATCAAATAAGCTTTGTACCACTTTTTCCAGCACTTCCTGGCCGTTTGCCGCTATAACAGGCGTATATCCTAATTTACTAAGTACATGTATTATCAGCTTCTGGTTAATTAAATTATCCTCGGCAATAAGTATTTCAAGCGGATATTTTTGCGCGAGGTTTACAGCCGGCATTTTTGTTGCCGCCACCCCGGCTCCAGCAACCGGCTTTTCTTTTGATTTTAATACCTGCACAATACATTTATACAATGCATGCTGCTTAATGGGTTTATTAAGCACCGCGCTAAACAAGTCGGGGTATTTACGGGAATGTTCGTCGCCAATGGAGCTTAATAAAATAACAGGTAACAACGGATGCTTTTGTTTTATCAGCTTTGTTAACTGTATGCCATCCATTTCGGGCATATGCATATCAGTAATTACGAAATCGAACCTGGTGCCTGACGATAAGGCTTCAAGCGCCTCAGTGCCTGAAGCAGAAAGAACTGGATTGAGCTTCCATTGTTCAAGTTGTGTGTAGAGAATACGCCTGTTGGTAGAATTATCATCCACCACCAGCACTTTTTTATCTTCCAGGTCTACATTATTGTAGTGTACATATTTTATTTGGGGCTGGCTGCTTGGTTCTGTAATGATATTGAAAGAAAATGTTGTTCCTGTTCCTAACTGGCTGGCAACATAAATATTTCCTCCCATTAATTTTACCAGCTTTTCGCAAATAGCCAATCCAAGGCCTGTTCCGCCGTATTTGCGCGTTGTTGAAGAGTCAACCTGCGAAAACGCTTTAAACAGGCGGTTAAGCTTATCCGCCGGTATGCCTATGCCGGTATCGCGTACTTCGAACACCAGGTTCAATTGAGATGGATCCGGTGATTTGGAAAGGTGTACGCCTACAAAAATTTCGCCCTTATTGGTAAATTTAATTGCATTGCCCACCAGGTTCATCAATACCTGGCGCATCCTGTGCATATCCCCTATTATCTGTGAAGGAACGTTATGGTCTATCTGATATACAAGGTCTATTTCGGTTTTTGCTGAGCTGCCGGCAAACACATCCAGTACTTCTTCAATACAGGCGCGAAGGTCAAAGTCTGTGTGTTCAATTTCCATATTGCCCGATTCTATCTTCGAAAAATCCAGGATGTCATTTATTACCGACATCAGGCTTTCCCCGCAACTTTTTATGGTACTGGCAAAATCTTCCTGCTCACCTGTTAACTCTGTTTCTGACAATAAAGACGACATGCCGATAACGCCGTTTAAAGGCGTGCGTATCTCATGGCTCATCGTTGCCAGAAATACGCTTTTAGCCCTGTTTGCCTGTTCGGCTTCAAGCCTTGCATTTTCTTCATTACGGCGGGCAGTTCTTTCCTGCTCTATTGAATGTGCCAGTTGCAGTGTGCGCTCGCTCACCTGTTCTTCCAGGTGCTCTTTTTGGCGTTGTACCATTCTTATACGCATCCTGAAAAAAGTTGTTGCTATGGCTATAACTGCCAATACTGCCAACACCCTAAACCACCAGGTTTGCCAAAAGGGGGGTGTGATAGCTATACCAAGAACAAGTTCTTTTTCGGTTGACCACTGGCCTTGATTATTTAGTCCGCGTACCCTTAATGTATATTTTGCCGGGTTAAGGTTTGTATAAGTAACCAGGCGTTTTGTGCCAATATTATTCCAGTTCTCATCAAACCCCTCCAGTTTATATACGTACTGTTTTTTATTGACAGGGCTAAAATTCAACGATGCAAACTCAAATGAAATAACAGATTGCTTATACGACAGTGTTATGTTTTTTGTTTCAGAAATATCTTTTGTTAAAGGAGATGAGGCATTTGAACTGTCGGCAACAGGAACAGGCTGATTAAATATTTCGAAGGCAGTAAATACAAGCGGGGGGTCAAAAGGAACCCTTTTTATTTTGTTCGGGGAAAAAACATTAAAGCCATTATTGCCGCCAAAATACATTGCCCCCGATTGGCTTTTGCAGTAAGCCATCTCTTTAAACTCATTACCCTGCAAGCCATCGGCAACGGTAAAATTCTCAAATTTGCGGGTGAGTAAATTTAATTTTGAGATCCCCATGTTGGTACTTACCCACAAATTATTGTTATCATCCTGTAAAATACCATATATAACATTGTTGGGCAGCCCATCTTTTGTTGTATAAACAATAAACTTATTGGTTTCGGGGTTAAAACAATCCAATCCGCTTGCCGTGCCTAACCATAAATTGCCATTATGGTCTTCAAAAACAGTTTCTACGCTGTTATCAGAAATACTGTTTGCATTATCATCGTGCAGGTAACGTATAAATTTGTTATGTGCCCTGTCAAACAAATTTAACCCTCCTGCTTCAGTGCCAAGCCAAAGCCTGCCTTTACTGTCTTCAAATACAGTGCGTACTTTATTGTTGCCAATACTGTTAGGATCTTTTTCATCAGACAGGTAGTGGGTGAATTTTCCTGTTTTAGGGTTATAGAGATTAAGCCCGCCGCCAATGGTACCTATCCATATATTTTTTTCCCTGTCCTCATAAATTGACCATGCATTATTACTGCTTAAGCTTCCCGTATCGGCGGTATTGTTTTTATAGTGTGCCCAGGTGTTTTTTTCTTTGTTAAAAACAGTTAACCCATCGCCCCAGGTACCTATCCAATAATTGCCTTTGCTATCCTGCGTTACATGCAATACATAATTGCCGCAAATACTGTTATTACTACCTTCTTTATGCATATAATGGGTAAACAGGCCTGTTTTTACATCAAGCATATTCAAGCCGCCACCGTCGGTGCCTACCCATATATTTTGCTTATTATCTTCATATATACACAATACTTTATTACTGCTAAGGCCCGACTGCAGCGAACTTTGGCGGTAATGTTCAAAATTGTTGTTGTCTATATTAATAAAATCAACGCCACCTGAAAAAGTGCCCATCCATATATTGCCCTTGGTATCTCTGCAGAAATGGTAAATGGAATTATTGCTTATTGAATTATAATCTATGTCGTCATGCAGGTAAGTATTAAAAATACCCGTTACAGGATTATAAATGCAAAGGCCGCCATTTTCGGTACCCAACCACAAATTTGCTTTATCATCTTCCCAAATATCAAAAACCGCGTCTCCTGACAAACTGTTATTATTGCGCGGATCGTTTACAAAGTGTGAGAATGTTCCTGTTTTCCGGTTCAGTAAATTAAGGCCACCACCGTTTGTGCCTACCCATAATTGTTTACGGCTGTCTTCATAAATACAACGCACATCGTTATAGCTTAATGAAGAGGCATCGTTGTAATTGTTTACATAACGGGTAAATGTGCCGGTATTAGTGTTAAGCACGCTTAGCCCGTTATTAATTGTGCCTACCCAGATATTATGCTCCTTATCTTCATAAATGCTTCTTATAAAATCGTCACTAAGGCTATTTGCATCACCGGGTTTGTTGCGGTAATGGGTAAATGTTTTTTTAACATGGTCAAATTTATCAACACCCCCTCCTTCTGTGCCAATCCAAAGATCTCCCCTGCTGTCTGCCAAAAGGCAGTTAATATAATCACTTGAAATGCTTGCAGGGTTTTTGTTATCATGCCTGAAACTTACAAACCTGTTTTTTTGCCTGTTAAAACTGTCAAGCCCTCCACCAACTGTGCCCAGCCATAAAGTTCCGGAACTGTCCATGGCCATGCCAATTACATAGTCGCCGCTAAGGCTGTAAATATCATCAGGATTGTTTCTGTACACGGTAAAATTATAGCCGTCGTATTTGTTTAAACCGTCGCGCGTAGCAAACCACATGTAACCACGCTTATCCTGCAAAATAGCCAATACATTGCTGTGAGAAAGGCCGTTAGCAGTGCTAAGATGCTCAAATTTGAGGTTCTGCCGTTGCGATTTTGATGAAAGGGCAAGCAATAATAATATGAAGGTGAAACACCGGTTAAAACTCATAGGAAATATTACTTTACGCAATATTGGATAGGTGACATTGAATTTTATATGCTTTTGCTAAAGCGAAACAATATGCAATTTTACAAAATGATAATGACAACAGCCCCAAAATGAATTAAGCGCGCCTTAAAATAATAGTAAAATTGGGTTAATCAAAAATATTAAGGCTCAATATCTTATCAATTACTCACTTTAGTACGCTTCCGGCAAAATTGCGGTTTTGTTTTGTAAGCATATTTTCGTAAAAATCATGGCCTCCAATATCCCATGCATACATGCTGTACAGGTTAACGGCCTTATTTGATGAATGATTGCCACTAATATGATATTCTGTAAGCAAAGAGGATAACGATAAGGTATTACCAACAGTTTTGCCGCTGCCTGCCGCTGTATAATATGGATCAGTTGAAAGGTAAGTTGCTTTGCCATGAAACATTTCCTGGGCATCATCATGTTGCAGCCACTCCTTTATGCTATGCACCGGCACATTGTTGTAATTAAACAGGTAAGCATTGTTATAACTGAAATAGTTGTTTGATAAAAATAAAATGGCGTCTGTATCAAGCGGTGCATCGCTGTTAAGAAATCTTGCACTGCCATTTGTAAGAAAAACATTATTGGCAACAATAACATGGCTAAAGTGGTTACCCAAAGCCATTACAGCAGCAGGAATACCATTTACAACATTTGCGCCATTAACAAAAACAGTGTTATTATATACATAGGTATTGGTTACTTTAAACGCATCATTCACGCCCCAAAACGATATTGCCCCATATCCATTTTTTCTGCCATCGTTTTGGCTTATATTAAACCTTACTGTATTATTTGTAAAAGGCAGGCCGGCGCCATATTCCGCCAGTAAATAACCAGCGCCTTCGTTATCGTGCGAATAGTTATATTGAAGTATGCAACTGTTACAACCACCGTCAATATCAAAGCCGCCACCGTCTTTATTAAGCCCGGCATGGTTATGGTGCGATTCGCAGTGCTCAATAATACCATCTTTGCAAAGCCACATCCATATACCTACAGGGCCGCCGGCCGTGCAATGGTTATCAGCACCATTCTCATAAGCCAGGCAATGGTCTATCAGCAAATGCTCCACACTGCTCATTACTATGCCGTTGCCTGAATGGTTAGTAGTTTTAGAAGGTATGCCCTTATTTAAAAAGGCCCTGCATTGTGTGATATGAATATTGGTGTGATGAAAAGATGTTTGCCCGCCCGAAGATGCTATACCCCCTTCGCCATTGGCGGTGGCAATGCAATTGGTTATAAGCACATTATTGTACCCTTTAATATTTTCTCCTTCGGCGCAACTGATGAGGATACCGTATTGGTTAAACCCTTCTGCAATGCAACCATCAATAACAATGTTGTTGCACTGTTTATCAACCCTGTCGGAATAAAACATTATACCGCTGCCTGTGTTTGCATTTACGCCGTTGCCTTTAAAATGAAGCCCTGAGATTTTTATGTTGGAACAGTTGTGTACAACAATGCCGCTTGCACCGCCGGCATCAATAACAGCCATTTGTTTACCATACGATGAAATAACAACAGGGTTGGCTCCTGTGCCGCTGGCATTATCTATGCGAACATTACCATAAAAAATTTCGCCACCTTCAAAAAGTATTTTATCACCGGGGCTGAATATAGTGCTGTTTACTTTTGCAATGCTTCTCCAGGCTTTAGCAATGCTGCTGCCATCGTTGCCGTTACTGCCGTTTGCGCTAACGTAATAGGTATGTACCGCTAAAGCGTGCTGTGCAATACATAGTATGTTGATGGTTATAAGAAGAATAACCGGCAATAACAATCGTTTCATTATAAAAAGGTAATTGACTATCCGCATATATCAACCTAAACAATGTTATGAACAGCCTTTGTGCCCGCCCGGATGACTGGTCGGACGGGTGCTTTGTGCTCTTCCTTTGAGGACTTTGTGGTAAAAAAAGGAACAGAACCACGAAGGCCACTAAGAAAATGCAACACGAAGAGCACCAAGGATCGCAATATGCGGATAGTCATAAAAAGGGTAAATGAATAAGAGGCAAATATGGCTTATACCGATCCGTTGCCGGAGCTATGCTCGTTTTGCAGTTTTGCCAAATGTTCCCTGGTAAGCGGTTTTGAAATAAACCCTTTTACATAAGGGTATTCCATTGCCTTCTTTTGATCTTCCGGGTCAACAGTGGAAGATAAAATATATACTTCCGGAACCTTGGATACAGACTTTGCCCATTCTGAGTACCATTCTAAAAATTCCCACCCGTTAAGTATAGGCATGTTCAGGTCAAGCAGAATAAGATCAGGAAAATTTTGAAAGTCTTTTAAATAGTCAATGGCTTCCTGGCCGTTAATAACCGATCGTACTTCGTTTGCAAAACCAGATATTTCTATAGTTCTTTTGCAAACCAGTATGGTGATAGGGTCGTCTTCAACAAGTAAAACTTTATCAAATAAAGGCATGATCGCAGCTTTGCAGGGTTAGTAATTATAAAGCATTGAAATTATAACAATTTTTGTTTAGGCAATAACTTTTTCTTCAACCGTTACCAGATCAGACAGATCAACGCTCATCGGCAGCATCCCTATTTGCACTACAGCCCTTTTGCCCCGTATTTCTTTTACCTCGCCTACCTGGTGGTTCTTTTTCATCTTCACTTTCATGCCAACTGCAATAGCAGCGTTTGTTTCAAGGTATTTTGAGTTTGCTTTTTTTGCCAGCTTATTGTCTATTGCCTGCTCTTTCTTCTTAAACAACAGGTTCTGTATTTGCTTCAACACTTCTTGCTTATTCTCGCTCTTTCTCCATTCCAAAACAATCTGTTTTAATTTTCGTTCGGTATCTTTTAAGTAATCTATCCGCTCTTCGGTTACGGTGTTCTGGTGTTTTAACAGTTCCACCTGCTGCCGGTGCCGTTCTTTATCCATCACTGTTTCCATCTCTTTCTTCAGGCGGTCATTTTCTTTAAGCAGCCTCTGAAGCTCTTTTTTTTCCTTGTCTAATGCCTGTAAATCCTGTTCGGTACTGTTAAGCAATTTATCTAACCTAAAATGATCTTCTTCCACCAGCGTTCTTGCCCTTTTAATTAAATACTGTGGCAAGCCAATACGTTCTGCAATAGAAAATGTGTATGAGCTGCCGGGCTTACCGGGGATAAGCTTATACAGTGGCTGCAGGTTAGCTTCATCAAAAGCCATAGCACCGTTTAAAATACCATTGGTGTGGTTTGCCATTACCTTAAGATTAAGATAGTGCGTGGTAACTACGCCAAAGGAATGCCTGCGCGATAGTTCCTCCAGTATCACTTCTGCAAAAGCACCGCCGAGGTTAGGGTCGCTGCCGCTGCCAAGCTCATCAATAAAAAAAAGGGTTTTGCCATTGGCATTCTCAATAAAAAATTTCATGTGCAGCAGGTGCGATGAGTAGGTGCTTAACTCAAACTCAAGGTTCTGCGTATCGCCTATGTGAATAAATAACTGTTTAAATATACCCATTACCGATGTTGGGTGCACCGGCACCAGCAAGCCGCTTTGCATCATCATTTGGTTAAGCCCAATCGTTTTCATGGTAACCGTCTTTCCGCCTGCATTGGGGCCGCTTATAACCAGTATGCGGCTTTTTTCATCAAGGGTTAAGGTAACAGGTATTGTTTTTTTGGAGGAGCGCTGGTTGTATAAATAGAGCAATGGATGATAAGCATCTTTCAATTCAATATGGGCCTTATCAACTACATTGGGGTAATTGCCATTCATATCAATTGCCAGCTTTGCCTTGGCACAAATAAAATCGTATTCGCCTACCACCTGGTACCAGGTATTTAATAAACCGCTATAGACAGAAAGATTTGCTGAAAGCGTACGCAGTATGCGTAGTACCTCCTTGCGCTCATCATTCTCTAAAGCAAAAACATCGTTATTAAGATGGATGGTTTCTTCCGGTTCAATAAACGCTGTTTTACGGCTGTCGCTTTCGCCGTGCAAAATGCCTTTTACCTGGCGTTTATGTTCAGAAAAAACAGCCACTACCCTTCTGCCATTGCTAAAACTCTCATCAATATCAGCCGTATAGCCTGCTTTTGCCAGCTTTGCTATTACCTTTTCAAATGCCCTGCGTAGCTCATTACGCTTTTTATACAGGCCCATGCGTATTTTCTGCAGACCGGCAGATGCGGTATCTTTTACACTGCCTGTTTCGTCCAGCACTTCATCAATCAAATTAATAATGGCCTTTTCGTACCATGTATCTTTTATTACCTGGCTTAGGGCGGGGTATGCAAGCCTGCGTTCATTATCAAACCAGCGGAATATTTTTTCTATACTTTCTGCCAGCTTGCGTATTTGTATAAATTGCTCGCCGCCCAATGAACCGCCGGGAATGCCCAGCAACTTTATTTCTTTTGAAACATTAAGTATATCATCATTGGGAAAATATTGGGCAAGCGTTAGCAGTAACTTAAATTCATGGCTTTGCTGCAATTGCAGCTCTATAAATTCTTTTTTGGTATGAACACGCAAATGCGTGGCCTTATTTTTTGCATATTCGCTTTTGCAATGCTCTGTTAATAATGCCTTTACCTTGGTAAGCTCCAACTGCACATCAGCCGTTTCCGGGTATAACTTCATGCTGTCCTTATATTTTCGGTGCAAAGGTAATATTACGGGGTATTTTTTTGCGTTTTACTTTTTTATCCAGCCTGTTAATGGCTGTGCATATTTCTAAATAAATGCGCATTAATTTACGCCCTTCTTTCTGTGGGCTATGGACTATGCAACATGGACTAAAATGAGCGCCCAACCCGAAACATAAAACCAAAACCCAAAACACAGCCGCTAAATAAAAAACGTCACCCCTTCAATAGCCAGTTGCGTATCAGGAAAAACTTCTTTTGTTTCGGTGAGAAAATCATCCAGCGACTCGTATTTGCTGCTAAAATGCCCGATGAGCAAATGTTTGGTATGTGCAAGCGCTGCTATTTTGCCTGCCTGCACCGATGTGGAGTGAAACCGTTCCACAGCTTTGTCTTCAAGGTCTTTTAGATAAGTGGCTTCGTGGTATAGCATGGTTACATTCTTCACCTTTTGTGCAAGGCCTTCATCATACAGCGTATCGGCGCAATAAGCGTAACTTTTGCCGGGTGTATTGGCAATGGTAACCAGTTCGTTTTTTATAACATCGCCGTTGGGCGCAATGTAATCCTGCCCGTCTTTAAGGCTCTCATAAAATGTAGCCGGGATATTATAATTCGTAATGGTTTCTTTATTTATTTTTCTCGGCTTCTTTTTTTCTCTTATAATAAACCCCCAGCATTCTATCCTGTGTGTAACAGCAAAACATTCTACTGAATATCTTTCATCATCCAATATCACTCCCTCTTCTTTCAATGCATGAAATACCAGCTCGTACGGCAAATGTGCATCAGCAGCAAACAGCAGCGGCAATATAATGCCTTTAAGCGCTTCTGGTGCGTATATGTGCAGGTGGTTCTCGCGGCCTAACAATCCCAGGCTGGTTATTAAACCGGGCAAACCAAAATAATGGTCGCCATGCAGGTGCGATATAAAAATATAGTTTATCCTGCTGCGACGTATTTTGTATTTACTTAACTGCATTTGGGTGCCTTCCCCGCAATCGATCATAAATACCTGGTCGTTCAGTGTTACCACCTGCGATGTTGGGTGCCTGTCGTAGGCAGGCAGCGCAGAATTATTTCCTAAAATAGTTACACCAAACATAGGCTATCACGTTAAAAAAAAGTATTCTGTTGCCAGTTACAGGTTACAAGTTGCCAGCTTCTGTTAGCGAATTAACAAATACTAAATAATAAATTGTGAATTTTTACTTTCCATGTTACCAGCAACCAGCAACTTGCAACCTGTAACCAAAGATAACCCTAACACTGTGCCGTGTTTTAAATATTTGCTTTTTATTCTGCCGTGCTATTGGCTACAATGTTATTTTTGAAAAAATATAACGGATTGAACAATCCCCTGGTTGCAATAGTGATACTTAATTATAATGGCAGCAATTACCTGCAAAGGTTTTTGCCGGGGGTAACAGCATCAACCTACGCCAATAAAAAGATCATCGTGGCAGACAATGCCTCCACCGACGACAGTATTGAGATGCTTAAGAAAGATTTTCCCCTGGTTGAACGGATATTATTGGATAAGAATTATGGCTTTGCCGAAGGCTATAACAGGGCCCTGGCGCAGGTACAGGCAGATTGTTATGTGCTGCTGAACTCCGATGTGGAAGTAGTTCCGGGCTGGATTGAGCCCGTTATTGAAGCCATGGAAGCAAACCCTGCCATTGCTGCCTGTCAGCCGAAAATATTAGCCTATAACGACCGTGAATATTTTGAATATGCCGGCGCCTGCGGCGGTTGGCTTGATGCATTAGGCTATGCTTTTTCGCGCGGGCGGGTGTTTGACGTGTGTGAGAAAGACGAAGGCCAGTATAACGGGGTGGAGAAGATATTCTGGGCTTCGGGGGCGGCCATGTTTGTTAGGGCTGAAGTATATAAACAATTGGGCGGGCTGGATGCCTTCTTTTTTGCGCATATGGAGGAGATAGACCTTTGCTGGCGTATGCAACTGGCCGGGTATTCCATTATTTGCTGCCCGCAATCGGTGGTATATCATATTGGCGGCGGCACCCTGCCCAAAGGTAACAGCAGGAAGGTTTTTTTAAACTTTCGTAATAACCTTATTATGATGGCAAAGAACCTGCCTTTTGCAGAGAAGGTTTGGAAACTGCCCTTCCGCATTTTGCTGGATATAGTGTTTGCCTTAAAAAACTTACTGGCAGGGCAAACGGCACCTTGCAAGGCGGTATTTAAAGCGCATTACGCGTTATTGGTATGGATGTTTAAAAGCAAAAAGCCCAA
Source organism: Bacteroidota bacterium (assembly GCA_013286305.1). Lineage (GTDB taxonomy): Bacteria > Bacteroidota > Bacteroidia > Chitinophagales > Chitinophagaceae > JABDFW01. The sequence goes on along the minus strand of JABDFW010000004.1, from coordinate 16,149 downwards.
TATACTGCCACGCAAACCACTAAAACAGCTTGACGGCGTTTATGCAAAAAGCATTGTTTGGGAGTATTTTGTTGAACATAAAACAAGATTTTCGGAAATTGTTAAAAAGAAGTTTACTTAATTTATCGCTCCATCCTTATTTTTGCATTGCAATTTTTAAAATATGGTACACGAAGCAGCATCACACGAAAGCGAAAATATAAGAGGAAAAAAAGAATTTGGCTATAACTGGGTTAACTCATCCCGTTTTTTGTTTTACCTGCAGGTTTTATGCTTTACAGCCGCAACTTTAGGCGGTTGTGCCATGTTGTATCAAAAGCGTTATAAGGGCAAACCGGATGTAGAAGTGCAGAGCAGCAGTGAATATACCCCTGTTTATAAGTAAAAAGGCATAAAAATTTTGCCATACAGTTCAAATTGCTATTTTTGCACCCCTTAAACACAGTTCTTAGAGAGAGATATAAGCGGAAGTAGCTCATTTGGTAGAGCACGACCTTGCCAAGGTCGGGGTAGCCGGTTCGAGCCCGGTCTTCCGCTCTGAAAAGTAAAGTCCCGCAGAAAAGGCGGGATTTTTTTTCAACTACCGCCCCGGTGGTGGAACTGGTAGACACGCAGGACTTAAAATCCTGTGACCCGCAACGGTCGTACGGGTTCAACTCCCGTCTGGGGCACTTAGCAGCCGCTTAATTTGAGCGGCTTTTTTTATGCCATATTACGTATACATATTGTTTTCAGAAAAACTACGAAGGTTGCGCTATTTTGACGAGCTTAGTCTATTTATAAGGCATTTGCAGAATGAAAGAAATTACAATTTTTATAATGTTTCTTTTGGTTACTATTTTCTTCTTTTATAAAATAGCAAGCGATAAAAATGGTAATGACGAATACTTTGAAAATCTTAATCTAAAAATGGTAGCGGTGATAACTGATGAACCTGATTGTACAAATGGGTACAATGGCTTTTGTGTTCTTGATTTACATGTTTTGCAATCAAATATTAAATATTATGATCTCCGTAATAAAGCTGATTATTATTATGGAATTATAAAAAACGATAAGGCGGAAATTTATCAAGAGGGAGTTAGAGGCTTTTGTAAAAAAGGGGATACCATTTTTATAGATTCAAAAGATAAGACTTTTCATTACAAAGGTGGCTGGGCTCCAATGATATTATATCATAATGCCTTCTTTTATGACTACATCGCAAAATACCATCAAAAATTATAAATCTAAAAAGCCGGGTTTTATATTCCTTCAACCTATAACCTGTACTCACCCCTGCTTTTTTATTTTTTAAACGTATCAAAGTTTTCTCCCTGCAGGTCATTAAACTGAATTTTCTTCTACAGGAGAGCTCCGCCCCCGGCCTTCGATATTTTTTTTAGGTATGGAACGGGCGGGCGGACGGACGGGTATAAACTCCTATTGTGCCCCTATGTTCCCTATCTGCCTATGTGTTTCATCTTCCTGTTACATACCAATCAACTTTTCTCTTTCGCCAATCAACTAATATTCTTTCTCACTGAATTTTAAAATTTGTATTTTACCCCAAATATTCAGCAATGAAAACATTTCTTCTTATAGCCTTTTTATGTATTGCAATAATAACGCTAAGGGCGCAGGATAAAAATACCATTAGCATTGGCATTATTGACAGCGTTAATTCAACCATACTAAAAGAGCAACGCAAAATATGGGTATATGTGCCCAATAACCAGGGCAATGCTATTTATGGAGGGGCGAGGTACCCCGTTGTTTACCTGCTGGATGGCGACGGGCATTTTAGCTCTGTTGTGGGAATGATACAGCAACTAAGCAGCGTAAACGGCAATACTATTTGCCCGCAGATGATTGTAGTGGGCATACCAAACACTGACAGGACAAGGGATTTAACCCCCACACATGTTGCTGGCGGGCTATATATGGACAGCGCTGCAACTAAAACATCTGGTGGCGGCGAAGCATTTATGGCGTTCATAGAAAAGGAACTGATACCGCATATTGATTCGCTGTACCCCACCACACCATACCGCATGCTTATAGGGCATTCATTTGGCGGGTTAACGGTAATTAATACGCTGGTGCATCATACAAACCTGTTCAGATCGTACATAGCGGTTGACCCAAGCATGTGGTGGGACAATCAAAAGCTTTTAAAACAAACAGAAGAATATTTAAGAACAAATTCATTTGCAGGCACGGCTATTTATATGGGCATTGCCAACACCATGGACGAAGGCATGGATACCACGAGGGTACAAAGCGACACCAGCGGCAGCACCGCACACATACGTTCTATTTTAAAACTAAGCCACTACTTTGCAGCCAATAAACAAAATAATTTACGCGTAAATTACAGGTACTATAATGAAGACAACCACGGCTCCTCCCCTTTAATTACAGAGTACGACGGGTTGCATTTTATTTTTAAAAATTACCCGCTCAAAATAAAGAACAGTTATTTTACAGACCAGTCATTTAAGATAGATTCATTTCTTACAGTGCACTACAAACTAATATCAGCCGAGTTTGGGTATAGTGTATTGCCCCCCGAACAGGATGTAAATGAAATGGCTTACCAGTTTATGGGGAATAAAATGTTTGATAAAGCGGAGAGCTTGTTTAAATTAAACATAGCAAACTATCCTGAAAGCTTTAATGTGTATGATTCAATAGGCGACCTGTACAGTGCAAAAGGCGACAAAGCACAGGCGATAGAGAATTATAAAAAAGCATTATCCATTAAAGAAACCCCGGATACAAGAAAGAAGTTGGGGGAGTTGCAGGGGAAGTAGTTTTTTTTCACCACATAGGCATAGAGGAAACATAGGGGCACATAGAAGTTTGTCCCAAAGGGATCACTTTGTGATGGTTTGTCCCAAAGGGATCACTTTGTGATAGTTTGTCCCAAGGGATCACTTTGTGATAGTTTGTCCCAAAGGGATCACTTTGGAACAAACCACAAACTGTAAACTATCACAAAGTGATCCCTTGGGACAAACTGTAAACTTTCTTCATTTCCTCCTGTCAGGCCCGGGCAGTGTAATAACGTTAAACATTTCACGCACACGGCTGCGCATGCGGTAACCGTAACGTTTTTCAAGGTCGTCAACGGGTATGTTGGTGGTTAAATGCATGGTATTAAAGGGCACATGCTCTTTTAGCATATACCGCATGTGAATTATTTTTTCCATCACCTCTAATTGGTTGCCATATTCTTTTATAATGCCCTCGGTGCCCAGGTCGTCAAACATCCAGCCCACCTGGTGCTGAAAAAAATATTGCGGCGTATTGCCATGGCCAGGTACGGGCCCTGCAAATGTTTCGCTGTAACGCAGCCCTTTGTCCCTGCATTTTTCTTCCACCTCGTTGCAGGTAACAGGCAAAAAACATTGCCGTTTATTTTTCCTGAAAGCCTTTAGCAGGTCGGTTTTGCCTACGCCCACATTGCCAATAAGCATTATGCCTTTGTTAAGGCTAAGCCCATTGCTTTCAAATAACGCATTGTTGCTAAAATACAGGCATAGCTGGTTAAAAACCGGTTCAACATATTCATCTAAGCAGTGCACTTTGCCGCTTATTTTTACCAGCACCTCCGCTTCTTTTTTTGCGAAATGAAAAAGCTCATTAGTGCTCCATGGCCTCAATGCTTCATCGCGAATATCTTTTTTCTCCTGTTGTTTTCGCTCCTCATCAAGCACAAAATATTTATTTCTCTTCGCATCAAAAATAGCGGAGTTTATTTCTTCATCGTTTAGCTCAACCGCATCAAACAGCTCTTTTACTTCGGGCGGCGGCGGTGGTAACATTTTTTTTATAGTATGTAATTGTTGCATGGTTTATTATTTTGTTTTTCACCACATAGGCATAGAGGAAATATAGGGGCGCATAGAAGTTTGTCCCAAAGGGATCACTTTGTGGTAGTTGTGTGTTGGACTTTGGGATTTAAAATTTGGAATTTTTCTATTGCTACGGGCATTTGCATTTCATGGCATCGTCCCTTGCGTCGCACACTTGTGCCATATATCGTTGATGAAGGTGGGCAACACGGTTTTACCCTGCAATGCTATCAGGCAGGCTACATAATAACAACGGGGGTGTTTATTAAAATCTATGTGTACCTATGTTTTCTTTGTGCCTATGTGGTGAAAAGCTGCATAGTTAAAAAGGTGTGCTGTAATCGTTTCGTGCACCAACTTTTGTATGATCAAACTTATAGGTGCTGCCTTTATTTTTTACATTTGCAATCCAGTTTTTTATATACGATGGCACCAGGTTATGAAAATTAGTTATCGGCGAGCCGTTTAAAAACCACGCGGTTGCTTCGTGCCTTTTAAAAAAATGATCAGCCATTTCAAGCGTGCCGCCGCTTCGCAAAAAAAACTCTTCCACCTGTTTTTTATCAGGCACTTTTGGCTGTCTAAATAAATTTGAATGTAGAATTTCAGGCCCGCCCGGATGATCCGTTCGGACGGGCCCGCGCGTAAATGAGCTTTCTTTGCTTTCGTTTTCTTTAATTTTATTTTCTTTTATTTCCTCTTCTTTGCTTTCCTTTTCTTTGCTTTGTGTATTAATGTTGTCATTAAGTACAGCAATGGTGGGGTTTCTGCATACATTTATCTCCTGGCATATATAAAGCTCAAACTCTATGTCCTTTCTTTTTTTTGTAGCCTCTAAAAACGTTTCCTGAATTTTCTTTGAGGTAAGCACCTGGTATGTGTTAAAAATATGCTCGTCAAAAACTTCAAAAGTTATCAATCTTTGTACTACATCTTCTACAATTTGCGGGGTTGCACCTTTTATCCTGCTAAGCAGCTGCATTTTATTCAACGGTTTCCAATGGGTATAGTACCCGTTTTGATATATGTCGCACATCAGTTTGATTGTTACCAGCAGGCCAGCGTCGCCAAATTCGCCTGAGATGGCTTCCATTTTCTTGTTCTCAAAAAGAGATACATCCAGCGGAAAATAATCAAGTCCGTATTTTTTTGGTCGTGCCATAATAAAAAGTTTTTAGTTTGTCCCAAATAGATCACTTTGTGATAGTTTGCAGTTGCATGTTTCTAATGTTAGTCCTCTTCATTCCCAATCTGCAACTCCTCCTTCTCCCTCCATCTCAAATTCTTTATCTCACTGTGGTTGGCGCCTTTGTAAGTCCATGGCAATACTTCGCCTTTGGTAACTTTAAACATTTTGTCGTAAAGGTCGGCGCGGTATTGTTTTTTGTTACGGCCAATATAAAACCGTTTGCCATCAATCATGGTAGTGCGTGCAATTTTTGGCGCCCTCAGCAAGGGCACATTTACATGAAAGTGTATCTCCCTTGTGTCCTGGTGATTTTTTGATTTAAGCATAGCAGACCCGCATCGCGGTATTATTATTAATTATTAATTGTTAATTCATTACTCTTCACTTTTAACTCTTCACTTCTAACTCTCACAATAGATTCCTTCAAACCCCTGTAACCATTGTCCACAGCGGTTTTGGCATCATGCACCGTAACAAATGTTTTACCCATTACGGTACAATGGGTTTTATGAATATTAATGCAGCAGCCCCGATAACTGAGCGACGGCATTATTTTAATTAAAGAGTTTAGCAGGTCGTTCATGTGAGCTGTTTCCAGTTTATAGTTTCCAGTTCGTTAACCACATAGGCATGTAGGAAACATAGAGGCACAATAGTTATGTATTGTGTTCTGTTAACCACATAGGCATGTAGGAAACATAGAGGCACAATAGTTATGTATTGTGTTCTGTTAACCACATAGGCATGTAGGAAACATAGAGGCACAATAGTTATGTATTGTGTTCTGTTAACCACATAGGCATGTAGGAAACATAGAGGCACAATAGTTATGTATTGTGTTCTGTTAACCACATAGGCATGTAGGAAACATAGAGGCACAATAGTTGTGTATTGTGTTCTGTTAACCACATAGGCATGTAGGAAACATAGGGGGCACAATAGTTGGCGGTTTTGTGTTCCTGTTCATTTGCCCGTTTACTTATCAACTACTCTCTTACCAATCAACTACTCTTTACAATTAATTTTAAAAGAGGCCCCACTTAGAAAAGCAGGGCCGTTTTTTAACCCCAAAAAACCTAAAACACACACTTTAATAGAGTTGACGGTTGACAGGAAGTGGTCATTGGGTCATTAAGTCATTAAAAAAACTGACAGATGACGGTTGCCTCCTTATTGACTTAATGACTTTTTTTATCATCCTTTCTTCATCACCTTAAGGTTGCCGATAAGCAATGCGTTTGGCGTGTGCACTTTTTTTTCGAATACTGTTTGCGCCAATTGCGATAGCTGGTGGGCATACTGCAGAATGTATTCATTCTTTTTGTCGACATAATAAGCGGGGTCTATCTCGCCTAATAAATTGCAGCTTTCAATATGGCCAAGCGTTTCTTCCAGCGACCGCAGATGCTGCTTTTGTTCCGTTATTAAAAAATTGCACATAGTTTCGAGTTTCAAGTTTCCAGTTTCCAGTTTGTGGTAGTCACTCGCCTGTTTACTAATAATTTTAGCATCATCTTTCAATAAAAAAGCAGGTATTTCTGCTTCTGTTTTAAAAGTAATTGACAGATCAAAAATAGCAATCATGTTTGAATAATACAAATATATTTGTGAGTAATTTACATATTTTTCAAATATATTTGTATTTACATGTAAATCAAAGGTTGACTGTTGGGACGAAAAGAATGATGTGAAGATAATTTCGCGAAGGTTTACAATTGTATAAGAGCGCACACTAATTTTGTGTACCTCACCAATACCAATAATAATAATTGGCATGTTAACCAATGAAATAAAGGAGTTTGTTAAAAAGCAAAAGCTTGGCTTTATTGCAACTGTTTGCGCCGACGGAACACCTAACCTGTCGCCAAAAGGCACAACCAATGTGTGGGATGATGATCATTTGATATTTGCCGATATTCATTCCCCCGGCACAATAAACAATCTTTTGCTTAACCCGTCCATTGAAATAAATGTGGTTGATATTTTTATTAGAAAAGGCTACCGGTTTAAAGGCACCGGCACGGTGTTATCTAAAGGCCCGTTGTTTAACGATATACTTTTATTTTACCGTGGCGCAGGCGTAAAGCATAACATTAAAAATATTGTATTGGTAAAAATTGAGCGGGTAATGCCACTGTTTTCGCCGGCTTACGATACAGGCATATCAGAAGATGAAGTAAAAAAGAAATGGATTGACTATTGGAATACTGTTTGTTGATCTTGCAGGGCGGCCAACAATAACAGGGAAGCGGCCAACAACAACGCAGTATTTTTCTTGTGCTAAAAAGCGCCGGAGTTTTACTACCACAAACATTATTTTGTAACAGAACTTACAAACTTATATTTAGAAATTGTTGCCTCAATATTTTTCCTGGCCGTTATTTCAGATTGAAGAGAATCAATGGTTAGCTGACAGTTTGTAAGCTCATCATCCATATACCCTTCCTTAAGCATTGTTGAATAATCAGCGGTAAACTTAGCAAGCATGTCAATAAGTGTATCAGTTTGAATGTTTTTAATATCTTCCATAAAATCTTAGCAGTTTTAAAAGCCGTGATAACATTTTTCCCACAAAGTTTATACCCCCCCCCCACTATGTTTAAAATCAGTGTTTTAGAAATAATATAAATATATTATATGTATAATCCTTTCCTCATTTTGGGGTATTGCCTTAATATAATAATGGCCAGGTTAGGCTACGCAAAAACAAAACTGGCAACAGAGCCTGTGGCACGGCCAAGTTCGTCCGGCGGGCTGAAAGGCGCATCATTTACCAGCGACGGGCAACGCCCATCAGAAAATAAAACATGGGCAAAGCCAACATTATTTATACTCGCTTATATTTATGAGATGCCTGCCTGCGCAGGCATAACGGGTTGCCCATTAATGTGCAACAGCACACGAGTGCGACGCCACTGCAGCCAAATAGCCATTCCCCAGCCTGTCCCACCAAACCCCCTTAATTTTAATAAAAACCCTTATCTTTCCCCCTACAAACCAGTTTGAAACCCCATGAGCGACTTTTTTGACCGCATTGAGCAAATACGCAAGTATAAAAAAATAGGCAGTATAAACCTGTTTGCCACCCAGTTATTGGGTTACAAGTCGTCTGAAAAAATAAACAGGCTAAAAACCGAAGGCAATATGCCCAGCATACAAATTGTAAACGACATACTAAAACATATACCCGAAATAAACAGCAACTGGCTTATAACCGGCGAGGGCGAAATGCTGCTGCAGCCTCCACAAACTACCGAGCCCGAAAAACAAAAGGGCGCTTATTTAAAAGAGCGCCGCACCAAAAAAAATGATGAGCCTGTAAAAGATATTCCGGTGTATGTGGGCAACACACGAGCAGGCACCATACAGGTGTACAGCGACGACCCCGAAATGCAAACTCCTATTGCGCATTTGCCTGTAAACGTTTTTCCCGGCTGCAACCACGGCGAAAAAGTAAACGGCGACAGCATGTACCCCCTCATCATGAACCAGGCATTTGTAGTAGGTAAAATAATTGACAAGCGCGGCATAATATACGGCGAAAAATATGGCATACACACCCGCTATGGCCAAAGCATGGTAAAATTTATACACCCTTCAATGCAGGGCAAAGAGTATATAAAAATTGTAAGCTACAACGACAAAATTCCCCCGCAGGACATACCCATTGACGACATAACATTTGTGTATAGGGTGCATTTTATAATAAACCCGTCGTAGGGGGTTGAATATCGAACAAGGAACAAGGAATTTTGAATGTTGAAGGATTTGAATATTGAACAAGCAATAAGAAAACAAACCCATAACGCATATTTCTTTAATCCCGCAGGGATGATATTATTATAGCAAATTATAATACATCCTGGTACAAACCCCAACGGGGTGACATACCAATAAATATTAAGCTTTTAGATCTAAAACATTTTTTTATGTCACTCCTTCGGGATTCAGCGCATTTAGTATTTCTTTTCTACAATATAATGTCACATACTCTCAAAAAGAACCCCAAAAACAAAAAACACAGAACAAGGGGTAATAAAAAATTTCTTTGGAATAACGGTAATTTATATTTTACTTTGTAATTCAAAGTGCTTTTAAATAACTCAAATGTTTCAATTTAATAAACGATATTTTGCCTTAACCATTTTGCTGTTTATTACAGAAGTGGTGATAGCTGCATACGCACACGATAGCCTTATAAGGCCATACGGCGGCGATTTTTTGGTGGTGATACTTATTTATTGTTTTGTAAAAAGTTTTGTAAACACTCCGGTTATAATAACCGCTCTATGTGTGCTGCTATTTGCTTACACGGTTGAGGTATCGCAATACTTTAAACTGGTGGTGCACCTTGGGCTTAAAGACTCAAAGCTTGCGAATATTTTGCTGGGGAATTCTTTTTCGTTCACTGATATATTGGCTTATACTTTAGGTATTCTATTAGTTATTATAATTGAAAAAATGATAGCTGCAAACCGGGCAAAAAACACAGTGCCCGGCACTGTATAAAATAAACTGTATGCAACCTTTTGTACCGGAAAATAGTATTGTGCGTAAAATATGGGGCAGTGCAGATACCATACTGTTTATTTTTGCCGGAGCCTCTGCTGAATTTGCTTTAAACAAAGCCGTGGACTGGCTTTATTTTACAGGCCGCCTGCCCAAAGACCCGCTTGCAAGGTTATTCTCTACCGTAGCATATGCACAACGGATCGTTTTTGCTGAACATGATGCTGCCCTTGCCAGCATTGACAGTATTACAGCCATACATAAAAATGTTGAGCAGCAGCGTGGCGCTGCCATACCCGACTGGGCTTACCGTGATGTACTTTTTATGCTGATTGATTATTCCATCCGCTCGTATCAATTGCTGCAGCGCAAACTAACTGTGCCAGAAAAGGAAGAAACATTTACTGTATTTTATACCATTGGTTTACGCATGGGGCTAACAGGGTTGCCCGCTACTTACAGCGAATGGGAAGTGATGCGTGCCGGCCACCTGCAGCAAAACCTTATTAAAAGCCATTATACAAAAGACCTTTTTAAACAATATAGAAAACACCTGGGCATTGGGCGTTACCTGCTTTTAAAACAGGCGCAATTGCTGGTGATCCCGGCACGGGTGCGCAGACTGCTTTCATTCACCAATATTTCTTTTTTATATCCTGTTGTACAGGTATATAAAATCGCACGCAAAATAAAGCTGGATGGTGTTTTAAAAAATGCTGTACTCCCTTCTAACTATAAAATGCAAATACGATTGTTGGATGCTGAGAGGCGGTGAATAAACGTAAATACAAATATCGAGCAAGGAACAAGGAAATGAATATCGAACAAGGAACAAGGAATTTTGAATGTTGAAGGGATGGAATATCGAACAGGGAACAAGGAAATGAATATCGAACAAGGAACAAGGAATTTTGAATGTTGAAGGGATGGAATATCGAACAAGGAACAAGGAAATGAATATCGAACAAGGAACAAGGAATTTTGAATGTTGAAGGGATGGAATATCGAACAAGGAACAAGGAAATGAATATCGAACAAGGAACAAGGAATTTTGAATGTTGAAGGGATGGAATATTGAACAAGGAAATGAATATCGAACAACGAACAAAGGATTTTGAATGTTGAAGGGACACAGGGCATAAAACAAAGAAGCCCCGGCGGGGTGGCACATTCATTCATATATGCCACGCTGCCGAAGCTTTGTTTTGTTAGTAATACTTCCCAATTAATCCCGGGCTAAAAATTTACTATTCTGATTTATCATAGTTGCCCACTTCTTCCAGGGCGCCGTCTTCTACCCGCACAAGTACGAGTTTTTTATCGGTTTCCATATTTATCACCCAAATGTTCCTGTTGTCTTCCTCCACGTTAATTGCTCTTGTTATGTTATAATTGTTATAACTGCCCTTTACAAGCTGCAGTACATCAGCTGGAACGTCTTTTTCAAAACCATAAGTGATGTGATAAATAAGCGACCCGTTTTTTTGAAACAAAGCCCTATTTTGCTGATCATTCATCATAAACTCTGCTAAATATTTCCTGTTAACTTTATACCATTGCGTGTTAACGGCATCAGAGAATGATTTATTGAAAGATCTGTTAACGGCTTTGGTAACATTGCTGGATGTTGTTACGGTAACAGGTGACAAAGTTTTTTCTTCCTGTCCAAAAGCAGTGCTGCGTGCCAATAAAAACATAGCGCCTGCTAATAAACAAGTGATAAACCGTAACTTTAATTTTAGTTTCATAATAATAGATTTAAAATGGTTAACAATACTATATAACCTAATAAGCTATTTGCAAAATCCGTGCAATCTTCGGGCTTAAAAAAGCTTGTTGCTTATATAATACCTTTTGTGTAACAATTTGCAGTTATATTTAACTTTTTGCTAATTACCTGTTGTTTTTTAGCCACACATTACCCTGGTTTAAATAAGCCCGCAGCGAATACACTATTTTGTAATAAATGTACCGCACACGTACCCTGACCGACAGTATGCCGTAGTTAAAGAAATGTAATTTCGGGGGGAGTGAAATATTATATATCTATCCTGTACCTGTAAATTACAGGCATTACACAACTGCCATAACCTCTGCGTTGTGTTTAAATTGCTCAAACTTTGACCTGAATAATATTTCTGATTGAATCTCTTCTATTTTTGTTTGGCAGTTGATAAATTCATTGCCCTCGTATCCCTCTTTAATCATTCTTGAATAATCTGAAGTGTACCCGGCAAGCATGTCCATTAGAACGTCCGTTTGCAAGTCTTTAATCTCTTCCATAACCGTTATAAGTTTTTATCGTAAAGCGTATTATATCTGCCATCAAAATTCATGCAACTCTTAATATTTTTCAAAATGATGTGTTTTGAGGCATTTTTTTTGTAAAAAAAGTACCGGTGTGGATAATATTTCACTTTTTTGGATCAAATTACACGTCGTGTTTTTACCCCACATACAAATACAAATTCCACACTTGTTTAACCTATACAAATAATTATTAAACCTTTGGTGAGGATAAATATTGCACCATATTTATTCTATAATTGGCCATTTTGCTAAACCAAACACCTGTAATAAAAAGCTAACGATGCAAATAATACAGTCCATTCAAAACAGGATATACGAAATAAGGGGCGAAAGGGTAATGCTTGATTTTGACCTGGCAGCCCTGTACGAAGTAGCCACCAAAGTGCTAAACCAGGCTGTTGTGCGCAATATAAAAAGGTTTCCTAAAGATTTTATGTTCCGGCTTACTGTAGAGGAATGGCAAAGTTTGAGGTCACAGACAGTGACCTCATTGGAAAACCAGGCCGGCATGCAGTCACAAATTGTGACCGCATACCAAAATAAAAGAAATACCAAAATAACCCCTTACGCCTTTACAGAACAAGGCGTGGCTATGCTCAGTGGGGTATTAAACAGCGATAAGGCCATTAACATGAATATTGCCATTATGCGGGCGTTTGTTGAAATAAGGCGGATAATGCTGCGCGAAAGTGACTTAAAGGAACAATTACTGGAGCTAAAACAACGGTTAGGCGAGCATGATATACAACTAAACCAAATTTATGATGCTATGGAAAACCTGCTTGACGAAAAGGCCGCAGACAGAAAATGGGGTGCAAGGGAGCGAATAGGATTTAAGAAATAAGGAGTGATGGGAATTAAAAATTAATAATTGATAATTAAAAGAAGAAGGCAGGAGTTTGACTGATAAACTATGCGGTCACAAATTGTGACCGCATCGGAAAATACCGATTCTTTAAGGTCACGATCTGTGATCTTAAAGGGAATGAGAAGGGGGTAGGAATTAATAATTAAGAATGAATAATTAATAATAACAGGAAGAAAGGTTGTTGAGTTTTTGATCCTCTAAGGTCACATTTTGTGATCTTAAGGAATTTGCTCTTGCTCATCCGTACGTTTTTATGGCTAAGCCCTTTTGTTACGTGCGTAAGCCCAGCCCTGCCGCGGCGGGGCGGCACATTTATTTTTATTGTTTCGCACCTACGGCGCTTTGGGCGAGGGGTATAATGTTTATTTTTCTACTAACGTGCCACTCCGCTGGAGTTAAGCAGCCGGGGACGTTGTATATATTTTTCTATAAACACGCCGCTCTTACAGAGCGATGGTAACAGGTTACTACTTGTTTTGTCTGCTTTATGCCTTGCCCTATCGGGGCAACGTGTTTATAGAAATATTTAGAAGTGGATGTTTTGGCTCCGTAGGAGCCACGTAAAAAATAGGCTGTATATTGTTGGTCAGGCGACACAACAACAACAGGGAAGAACTTATACATTATTTAATGAACAGGCCAACTATTTGATTGAGGATCTCTCCATGTTGTACATATTTTTATTAACGCTAATATGGCAACTATGATAAGAATATATCTAAGCCATTTAGGGATTTCATTATCGTTGTTTGTATTTTTCGCCATGCCCATCTTTCAATTACAGTACATAAATGTAATAAATTAACGCATTCCAGCCCCACCGTGGCGGGGCTTTGGGGTATGGATCTGTTTTGTTATCTGCTACTAACGTGCCGCTCCTATGGAGCTAAACAGCCGGGGAATCAATCATTGAAGCTGTAGTTGCTTTGTAGCCAGTCGATACAAAAACAAGAGAGTTTGACGAAACTTATCCTATCAATTGCCCCGCGCCCTTAGGGCGGGGGCAAAATATATGCAACATAGAGGACTTTAGCCCTCTATATTTTTTTGTGTTTTGGACAGAGCCGGGGGGTGCGCCTTTTATCCCCGCCCTAAAGCCCGCCCGCGCCGGTACGGACGGGGCGCGGGGCAATTAAAAAAAGCGCATTATCAAAAAATTATTATACTCCTCCAATTATTAATTCCCCATCTCCTCCAAAAACATTTGTTTTCTTCATTTATTTTTAGTAAATTACTAAATAATTTAGCAAAATAATATGACACAAACTATCAATCAAAACGAAGAAGCAAAACGCGGCAAAGCCGCCATGCAGGCCGAATTCTTAAGCCATCTTACTGAATCGTTATCCGTTACCAGCGCAGCAAAGGCCACCGGTATTACCAGGCAAACCGTGTACGACTGGCTTAGTAAAAGCCGCGCCTTTAAAATTAAATTTAATGCCGCTATGCAAACCATCAACGCTTACCTGGAAGACGAGGCCATTCGCCGCGCGGTGCATGGTATTGATAAGGCCATATTTCACCAGGGTAAAAAGGTGGACACCGTAAAAGAATATTCCGATACGCTGCTCGCCATGCTGCTTAAATCGCACATGCCCGATAATTATAAAGACCGCACAGCATCTGACGCCGCCTTCCCGGGTATCATTGACGATGACGGCCCTATGGATCTGGAAGAAGCGATGATGATAAATAAAATGCTGGATGAAAAATACGGAGTGGAGGAGTGAAGAGTTAACAGTAAAGTCATTGGGTCAGTAGGTCAGTAAGTCATTGGGGGAGACGAACAATGGTTAAAAAGTCATTGGGGGAGACGAACAATGGTTATAAAATGCTGGACGAAAAAATACGGAGTGGAGGAGTGAAGAGTTAACAGTAAAGTCATTGGGTCAGTAAGTCATTTTCGCCGTTGCAGGTGTTTTCACCTGCAACGAACAATGGTTATAATCGTTGGTGAAAACACCAACGATGGCGTAAAGTTAACAATGAAGTCATTGGGTCAGTAAGTCATATCCTGAAGTATCGGGAGTGAAAAGTTAAAAGTGGAGGGCGGAAGGGATTATGAAGCTTCGGAAATGAAAGCGTAAAGCATATAGCGTAAACAATTAAATTGCAGATGAGTAAACTTATAAAATCAGACAGGATAATACAGCGCAGATGTTTGAAGTCGCTGCTGTTTCAAACACAGTATTTTTTACGGGCGGCGTTATGGCCGTAAGTTTATTATAAACCATCATCACAAAACCATTTGTTATGCATTGGACAAAGTGCTTCGTGGCGAAATAACACGCCTCATCATCAATGTAGCGCCACGTTATTCAAAAACAGAGATCGCTGTAAAAAGTTTTATCGCGCATGGTTTGGCATTAAACCCTGCTGCAAAATTTATTCATCTCACTTATTCATCAAAGCTCGCGCTGGATAATTCGGAAGAAGCAAAAGAAATAGTGCAGCATGAAGATTTCAGGCGGCTGTTTAAAAAAGTGAGGATAACCAAACACAGCAACGCGAAAGACAAATGGTACACCACCATGGGCGGCGGAGTGTATGCGGCTGCAACAGGCGGGCAGGTTACCGGTTTTGGCGCCGGTAATATAGAAGAAGAAAATGAAACCATGCCTGCAAGCGATGCATTTGAAGTGAATGAGCCTGATATGATGGAGTTTAGCAACGCGATGTTTGAATTGAATGAGAAGGGATTATTTGGCGGCGCAATAATAATAGACGACCCCATAAAGCCCGAAGAAGCCCACAGCGAGGTTAAACGGGAGCGTATTAACGAGCGGTTTGAAACAACCATACGCAACAGGGTTAACAGCCGTAAAACGCCTATAATCGTTATTCAGCAGCGGGTGCATGAGAACGACCTTAGCGGTTACCTGGTGGCGAAAGAGCCCGACGTGTGGACCGTTATAACGCTGCCCTGCCTGCAGCCAAATGGTAAGGCTCTTTGGCCGCTTAAGCATACGGTAGCGGAACTGCTGCACCTTAAACGCATTAACGAGCTTGTGTTTGAAGCACAATACCAGCAAAACCCGCAGAGCATGAAACGTGGCGCGGGGTTTTATAAACTGTTCTCACAATCGCGCAACACTGTTGAAAATAAAATAATAAAAGGCCTGCCGCAATTGTATAATGCAAAACTGCCGCTGCACCTTTCGTTCGACTTTAATGTAAACCCCTACATCACCTGCACCGTATGGCAATTACAAAATAAAAAGGCATTACAAATTGACGAGGTGTGCCTGCCCAACCCCTTTAACCGCACAACCGATGTGTGCAAAAAAATACGAACAAAATACCCAAATCACAAAGCGGGCATGTTCATTTATGGCGACCCATCGGGCATACAACAAGATACCCGCACCGAAAAAGGGCAGAACGATTTTACCATCATCATGCGCGAGTTGCGGCAGTACAACCCATCACTGCGC
>JABDFW010000003.1:94296-118498 GCA_013286305.1 Bacteroidota bacterium | reverse complement strand
ATTAACACTGATGTGGGGTCATTAAGGCTTTTGTAGCCAAGCAGCATTTTCAGGCTGAACATTTCCGGGCCATGCTTTTCAAAATAAATGCCGGTTTTTGTCAGTTTTTTATCATTATATCCAAGAATATGATCACCAAAATCCACCGCCATAACAACACGTTTAAAATTGTTGCCATAGTTTCTGCGCAGTTCTTCGGCAAGCGGGTAGGGAACGCTTTTCCAGGTTTGCACCTCACCATTATTTGTTACATTTTGTATTACCTGCGCAATAGTATCATAATTCTCAAAATTTTTATTGTATGATAACTCATCATAAATCCAAAGGCCTATCAATATGGTTACAGCCATACCAAGTGATAAGCCTGCAATGTTTATAAAAGAATGAACCTTGTTTTTGATGAGGTTGCGGAACGCCGTAGTGAGATAATTTTTAAACATATAAAAAAGTTTACAGTTTATCCCAGGGGGATCACTTTGTGATAGTTTTCAGTTTGCCCTAATGGGTCACTTTGTGATAGTTACGCGAATGATTGACCACAGATTTTCAGGATTGTAAGGATTATCGCAGATAAATAAAATCATTTTCATCCTGATTATCCTGAAAATCTGCGTTCAATAGTTCTCATAATAAAAAAGCCTTCACTCTCCGGCTCTTCTCCCCTCTCCACCTGTGGAGAGGGGTTGGGGGTGAGGGCCTCTCACTCCGTCCTCAAGCTATTTACCGGGTTTGCCATCGCAGCCCTTATTGCCTGGAAACTTATAGTTGCCAATGCTATAAATACAGCAAGTACTCCGGCAATAGCAAATACCCACCACTCAATATTTATGCGGTAAGCAAAATCCTGCAGCCATTGGTGCATTACAAAATAGGCGACAGGCGATGCTATAATAAATGCAATAATTATCAGCCGTATAAAATCTTTTGACAGAAGTAACACAATATTTGTAACTGATGCGCCCAATACTTTTCGTACGCCAATTTCTTTAGTGCGTTGTGTTGTGGCAAAAAGTGATAACCCCAACAAACCAAGGCTGGCTATAAAAATGGCAAACCCCGCAAATATGCTGAACGCTTTTCCAAATAACTGGTCGTTCTTGTACTGTTCATTAAATTTCTCATCAAGAAAATAATAGTCAAATAAGTTGCCGGGAAAGTATTTTGTATATAATCTTTTTATGGCATCAATAGTGGATGAAACGTTTGCGGCATTTACTTTTACCGAAATAGGATTGTAAGTACCATAGGTAGGCAGCAGCACCGTTGGCTCAAGCGGGTATCGAAATGATTTTTGGTGATAGTCATTTATTACGCCAATCACATCCCATTTATTGCCAAACATTGAAATGGATTTGCCAATAGCATCGTTATTTGAAGAAAACCCAAGCAGCTTAACAGCGGAAGCGTTTATAATTATATTATGCAGTTTCCTGAAATCGGCATTGTAATCAGCTCTTGAAAAATTTCTTCCGTCTAATAATTTTATGCCATAAACCTGCAAAAAATCGTAGTCGCCACCCGTATTCCTCACAGTAAAATGATTACCGCTGTTATCATCAGACCGGTGTACATTAAATGCACGCCCCAATTCGTCGCCCGCCACACGGTTTGATGTGGTTGCACCCCGTACATTGGCTATTTGTTTTACTTCCTCTTTAAAGCTGTTTTCCCTTGCCATAAATGTTGAATCAAAATCCATGAGCATGGGTGGCTTTACAATAAGCATCTGGTCTATATTCATCCCCAGGTCCTGCTTGTTCATGTATGTTATTTGCTTATAGACTATGAACGAGCCAATTATCAGTGCAACGGTTATTGCAAACTGCCCAATTACTAACCCTTTGCGTAAAAAGATACCCTTTTTAGAGGCAGTGAATTTTCCTTTCAAAACCAATATGGGCCGGAATGAGGATAACACAAAAGCGGGATAAAACCCTGAAACAAAAATGCCAAAAAGAATTAAACTTAACAGCCCTATGGTTATGCTATACCCGCCAAGGCTCTTTTGAAACAGGTATGAGAAAGACAGCTTGTGCTGAACAAGTGCATTAAAAGCCGGCTGCAAAATAAGTACAAGTAAAACGGCAAGCAGTAAAGCAATTACATTAATTAAAAACGATTCAGTAAGAAATTGGCGGATCAACTGCCTTTTTGTTGCGCCAGTAACTTTGCGCACACCCACTTCCCTTGCCCTTTCTGCAGAACGTGCGGTTGATAAGTTGATATAATTAACCCATGCTATAACAATGATGAATAGAGCAATAATAAGCAGCCCCCAAACAACCGTTGCACTGCCAGTTTTGCCAATCTCATATTCAAAATCTGAATATAAATGCGCCTTTGCCAAAGGCTGCAAATAAAATTTCTCCACGCTGCCGGAAACTTTGTTACCCTGAAAATATTTTTGACTGAAGGCCGCAAATTTCGCCTGGAGCGCTTTATAATCCGTACCGTGCCGTAGCTGTATATAATGCCAAAAGTCAGAATCTGTAAAATCGTAGTCAGACTCTTTGTAAGGATATTTACCTGTGTACATCGTAATATAAGAGGCAAGGATGTCAAATTGAAGGTGCGAGTTTTCCGGGATGTCTTTACAAACGCCTGTTACCTTATAAGGAAGTGAATCCCGCCCCATTATTATCGCTTTGCCAAGTGCTGAGTTAACATTATTGTCGTTCACGCCAAAATACCTTTTAGCAGCTGTTTGCGTTATAACCACAGACAAAGGCGCCTGCAAAGCTGTTTTTTCATCCCCCGCAATCAACTGGTATGAAAACATTGTTAGAAAGGAATTATCCACTGCGGTAACCTGCTGATCGCCAAATTTTTTATTATCATAAGATATAATAGTGTTACCAAAAGGTTCAACCCTGGAATGGTTTATTACTTCCGGGTAATCATTTTGCATAGCCTTGCTGATGGCGGAATAAGTAATAGTACCATGCTGTATTAGCTTGCCGTTTTGGTAACGGTCATTATATACCCGGTAAATATCACTTACATTTTTATTGAACTGGTCGTAGCTCAATTCAAAATTTACGTATTGCAATATCAGCAGGCAGGCAGCCATACCTATGGACAGGCCCGCAATGTTGATCAGGGAAAATATCTTATTCTTTCTGATATTTCTCCAGGCTGTAGTTAAATAGCTTTTGAACATAAAACAATGATTTTTTTGTAAAATATTACGATGGCTGCTATTGTTTTAACCCGCTTGCCGCCGGTACCCAACATCTCCCATTCTGTTGAAAATACAGGCATAGCACACCCGCAGAGTGTGTTCAACGGCTGTGCCAATAATCAAATCCTTTGTGGATAAGCACTTTAGGAAATAAATAATAGTGCAGATGTACGAAAACGGACACTTTATGTACGAATTTGAACGTAGGTTAAAGCAGTTTCCGGTTGGTAGCTTAAGCGAAGTATAGAACGCCCGCCCGGATGACCGTTCGGACGGGCAGATTATCAAGATGAAAGGATTATCGCAGATGAAAAAATCATTTTCACGCTGATTATCTTGAAAATCAGTCCGCCAGGATGACGGGGTCGGACAGGCATTCAACTGTTCTCGTAATAAAATGCCTTCACTCTCCACTCCTTTCACGTTTCACGTTTCACTTCTCCTCACTCTGTTCTCAAACTCTTTACCGGGTTTGCAACAGCAGTCTTTATTGCCTGCACACTTACAGATAGTAATGCAATAAGCAAAGCCAATACGCCCGCGGCTATAAATATCCAGGCGCTCAGGTTTATACGGTAAGCAAAGTCCTGCAGCCACTTATTCATCATCCACCATGCAAGCGGGCTGGCAATAACAATCGCAATTAAAACAAGTATTACAAACTCCCTTGATAACAACGTGGTAATTTGCTGCACTGATGCTCCCAATACTTTGCGTATGCCTATCTCCCTTGTACGGCGTTCTGCGGTAAAGGTTGCCAGGCCGAATAACCCCAATGCCGAAATAATGATTGCAATAATGGAAAAAATAAAAATAAGCCTGGATGTTTTAATATCCGTTTTATACAGGTTATTAAAACTGTCATCAAGGAAGTTGTAGGCAAATGGCTGGCCTGGTATAAACTTAGCCCATACCGATGATGCGGCGCTTAGCGCTTTCGGAATATTACCCGGCGTTGTTTTAATAAAAAAATATCCATCGCTGCCCTGGTTATTCATCAAAACCATTGGCCCTATTTTTTCGTGCATGCTTTTAAAATGAAAGTCCTTTACAACAGCTATTATCCTGCCCGTATCGCCGCCCCAGGTAAAACGCTGCCCTATAGTCGGTTTATGCATGTTTAGTTCCGCTTCAGCTTCTTCATTTACGATATAATTATGTAAGTCTTCGTTTCCAGGCTTAAACCAGTGGCCGCTTTTTAACTGCAATTGAAACATTTTTTGAAAATCTTCATCAACTGAAAGCCTGGCTATAGAGGGGTTAAAGGTGGTATCACGGCCATCCCAATCTGCATTGCCCGAGCTAAAGCCGCTTACATTATCTATCTCCGCTCCGCCGCCGCACACCGCCGCAATATTGGGCTCTGATTGCAACTCGTGTTTCATACTTGAAAAAAATGCCTGCTGCGCTTTATCATTTAAGGAACCATAGGCTTTATAAGGAATTTGAATAGAAGCCACCTGTGATATGTTATAACCGGGGTTGGATGTTTGTACAAATTGCAACTGCCTGTAAATAACCATTGTGCCAATTATCAATATCATTGACAAGGTGAACTGGAATACCACCAACCCTTTGCGTATGGAACCATCCCGCAGCTTCAAAACGCTTTTGCCCCTGAACACATTCAACGGTTTAAATGATGAAAGCAATGCTGCAGGATACAGGCCATTTAATACCGTTGCAAATAACAACGTGCCCAGCAATACCTGCCACATGGCAACGGATGTTAAAGGCAATTGAAAACTCTTTTCAGTAATAGCATTAAACAATGGAAGACAAAGCTGGATAAGCAGCAAAGTAACCAATAAAGAAAATATGCTTATCGTAAGTGATTCTGCAATAAACTGGAAGAAAAGATCACCCTTTTGCGCGCCGATTATCTTTCTTACACTTACCTCCTTCGCACGAAGGCTTGCTCTCGCCGTTGTAAGGTTTACATAGTTAATACAAGCTGTAAGCAATAGCAGCAGCCCAAGGATACTAAAAATATACGTGGCTTTTTTGCTGCCATGCGGCAAAACTGAGCTCTGCAGGTCGCTTTCAAAGTACATATCCCCTAAAGGCTCAATGCTTAACTTTGCGGTATTTTTGGAGCGGTTTTTATTGATGATCCCATTAAGCTTGCTTTCAACCAGCAACCTGTTTGCATCCGGGCGCAACTGCAAAAAGGTCATATCATTAAAATTATTCCATGTTTTATCATCCTTAAGTGCCTCCGGATTAGATAAATAGCCCTCCATCTGGAACATTATGTCAAACTGGAAACTGGAATTAACGGGGTTATCTTTTACTACCCCCTGCACTGTATAATTTATTGTATCTACACGCACTACCTGGCCCAATGCAGGCGCCTCGCCAAAATATTTTTTTGCCTTCGATTCGGTTAAGATAATACTAAATGGATGCTGGCCAAAACTTAAAGCATTCCCCTCCACAAAATCATAATGAAAAACATTAAACCAGGTTTTATCAACATACGCGGTGGTTTTTTCCTGGAATAATTTATTGTTTACGGTTAAAACAGGCCCTCCCCATGAATTTATCCTGGCGCGGGCTGCCTTTTCAACTTCAGGTATTTCTTTTAAAGCTAAAGCCGCCGCCGGCCCCGGCGCATGCTCCCAAACCCATGTCTCAGTTTTACTTATCGGTATAGCACTGGTTATTCGGTAAATATTCTCTTTACCGGGATGATAGTTGTCAAAACTTATTTCATTCTGCACCCATAAAAAAATAAACACTGCAGCCGTCATACCAATTGACAATCCGAAAAGGTTGATAAAACTGGTTGCCTTATTTTTTAAAAGATTCCGAAAAGCAGTTTTAAAATAATTTCTTATCATAGCAGTGGTTTGGTTTTATGTTTTGGGTTCTGTGTTTTATGTTTCAACAAAGCGAATGATTGCCCGCCCGTCCGGCCAGGCAGATAATCGGGATATTCAGGATGAGAATAATTTTATTTTTATCTGCTACAATTCTTACAACCTTAATTATATCCGTTCAATTCTTCCCATAATAAAAATGCTTTCATTCTCCGCTCCTTTCACGTTTAACGTTTTACTTTTCACGTTGTCACTCCGTTCTTAAATTCTTTACCGGGTTTGTTAAAGCCGCCCTTATCGCCTGGAAACTAATCGTCACTAAAGCAATAAACATTGAAACAACAATTGTTATTGCAAATACAAACCAGCTAATACTTATTTTATAGGCGAAATTCTGTAACCACTTATTCATTACATACCATGCAACAGGTGAGGCAATTATTATGGCAATACCAACAAGAATTAAAAAATCCTTTGATAATAAAGCAACAATATTTGTTACGCTCGCGCCCAATACTTTTCTAACACCGATTTCTTTTATACGTTGTTCCGCACTAAACGTTGCAAGCCCAAATAATCCGAGACAGGAAATTAAAATAGCGATAGCCGTAAAATATCCCACTATGGCAGATAACCGGTCCTCCGCATCGTAGTTCTTTTGAAAATCACTATCTAAAAAACTGTATTCAAATGGTTCATTTGGGTTTAAGGAATGCCAGGTATTTTTAATGGTTGAAAGCAGGGGCCCAATGTCCCCGGGCCTGGCGTGTATAATCATATAATTGTATCCCCCCTGCGAAAGCTGGAAACCATAAGGCTTTATGGCTAAATGTAAGTCTTCAAAATGAAAGTCTTTTACAACGCCCACAATTTGAAACGCATAATTTTTACCCTGGTAATCAAAATAAACTTTTTTGCCGACTGCATTTTTAGCTGAACCAAATCCAATAGTGTTTATAGCCGACTCATTAAAAATAATGGCGTTATTAGTATCTGAATGAAATTCTTCTGAAAATAAGCGACCGGCAACCGGTTGTATGCCAAGTGTTTTAAGATAACCATAATCTACGTAATTCATTTGAACATCCTTAGCGTTATTCATTGTTTCCCCTTCCTTGTGAAAAAGATTGTCAGACACATTTGCTATGCCCGGGTAAAAAGCGGAGGCAGCAACGCCTTCTATTTGAGCCTGGCTGCTCAATTGGGTTTTAAGAGAAAGATAAGCGTTTTTTGCCGTTTGGCTTTGCAGCGGCACTATTATCTGCCTGTCCTTGTCAAAGCCCAGGTCTGCCGAACGCAGATACGACATTTGGTTGGCGATAACAACAGATGCAATAATAAGCACCACTGAAATAAAAAACTGGAAAACAACAAGCCCTTTTCTCAACGATGCAGCGGCGAAGGAGTTGGAAAATCGGCCTTTAAGCACTTTACTTGGCTTAAATGATGAAAGATAAAATGCAGGATAGCTGCCTGCGAGCAGCCCGGCAAATAATGATAGCCCTATAAACGATACGATAACAGGTAAATTAGCAGAAAACGACAGTGTAAGCTGCTTACCCGAAACCTGGTTAAATACAGGCAATAACAGTTCTGTTATAACAAGCGCAAATAAAAATGCCACTAAACTCATTACAAGAGATTCGCCGATGAATTGGCGTATGAGCGAATTTTTTTCCGCGCCTAATACTTTGCGGATACCTACCTCCGCCGACCGTTTTGACGAGCGTGCAGTTGAAAGGTTCATAAAATTTATACAGGCAATGATCAGGGTAAATAAGGCAATTGAACCGAGAATGTATAAATAAGTTACACTGCCGCTTGCAGTAACATTACTGTCCATTCCCGAAAACAAATGAATATCCTTAAGATGAACCAAAAACTGTTTTTTGCTAAAGCCCTGCGCTTTAAGGTCTTTACCTGCATACTTATCTAAAAACGCGGGAAAGCGGCTAGCAAGATTATTCACATTACTGCCTGGCTTTAGCTGCAGGTAGGTATAATAGAGGTTATTATTTGCCAGGTTGCTGCCGGCATTTTTTATCATTTGCTCAACATTGCCACCCATCATACTCATAAAAAATCTTCCATCAATATGAGAGGGCTTATCATAAGGCCTGAAGACACCTTTTACCAAAAAATCATGATCGCCATTGCTGCTGCTGCTAATATGAATAATCTTGTTTAGAACAGGTTTGTTGCCGAACAGTTTTTGGGCAATTTCTTCTGAGAGAACAATGGCATTGGGGTTATTTAATGCAGTAGCGCCATCACCTTCAATAAAGTTATAAGTGAACATCCTGAAAAATGTAGGGTCAACTAAATATCCTTTTGGTTCATAAAATGATTTGGCTTCACCGCCTTGCTCACGGTATTGCAACAAAGTTTTATCCTCTGAAAACAGCCTTACTAACCGGGCCTGCTGCTGAATTTCCGGGAACTCATGCTGCATTATTGACCCCATTGCTGCAGGTGTGTTGGGCATTTTCATCTCTTTTCCCTGGAGTGAGAAAGTTGTACCTAACTGGTAAATATTTTCACCATTTTTTTGGTACTTGTCATAGCTTAATTCGTTAATAATGTACAATGCTATAAGCATACAACAAACAAGCCCTACAGATAAACCGATAATATTTATAAAAGAGAATACCTTGTTATTTCTAAAATTTCTCCACGCGATCTTAAAGTAGGTTTTTATCATAAAAGGCTTGTTTTATATTCTAAATAATGTGTATAAAATTTACAGGCGACCTAATTGAGCACAACCGTTATGCCAGCATTAAAAGCATTTGTATATAAGCACTTTATAACAACCAGCGAAACTAAAGGTGTACGAAAACGAACACTTAATGTATGAAATTGAACAAAAGAAAGCGCCTGGTTTTCAATTTCCTAATTGGAAGTTTTTAACATTTTTTTTGTAATGATAGCCCGGTTTTTGGTATTAAAAATTTTGGAGGGCTTGCCTTTTCTAAAAAATAGCTTTAAGCCGTCTTTTTGTTAACTATAAAATTAACCTGTATGAAGAGCATCATTCAACAAATGGCTGGTTTTCGCTCAGCCGTACCGCTGATTATTTTGTCCTTATCCTTCGCAACAATTGTTAGCTGCAAAAAAAATCAAACACCAACTGTAATGGCAACAGGCAATTACGAGCAGGTAAACCTTGTTGCGGACCAAAGCAGTTCCGGAGCAGCCCACACCGATCCAAACCTTATTAATGCATGGGGCCTTGCGATTAGCAGTTCGGGGTCATTTTTTATATCTTCCAACCACGGCGGCGTTTCTACTATTTATGATACTACAGGCGCATCGTTATTAGCACCCATCGTTATTCCTAAGCCAGGGGCATTGTCAGGAGGCGCCCCGTCCGGCGTTGTGTTTAACAGCACCTCAGATTTTGTGATCACTGCAACAGGAGAAACAAGTAAATTTATTTTCGCAACCGAGGATGGCACGATCGCAGCCTGGAGCTCTGCTGGCATAGCCTTAATTGTGGCAGACAGGTCTTCTGCAGGCGCCGTTTATAAAGGGCTTACTATTGCGAACGATGGAACCGGCAACTTTATTTATGCCGCCAATTTTAAAGGAGGAACTATTGATGTATTTGACCATACGTTTGCCTATGTTAGCGGCAAAACCTTTACCGACCCCAACATTCCTGCTGGGTTTGCACCTTTTAATGTAAGGAACATCAACAATATGCTGTATGTTACCTATGCCATGCAAAAAGGCCCTGACAATATGGATGACCAGGCCGGTCCTGGTAATGGCTATGTAGATATTTATAAACCAGACGGCACTCTGGTGAGCCGTTTTGCTTCCCAGGGTAGCCTTAACAGCCCATGGGGGATTGCTGCAGCACCTTCAGGGTTTGGAGCCGGGCAAAATGCAATTCTTATAAGTAATTTTGGCGACGGCACTATTAATGTGTTTAACCAGGATGGAACAACGGCTGGCCCGCTAAAAGACAGTAACGGAAATACGTTGTCTATTAACGGCATATGGGACATGTCCTTCCCGGTAAATGGTGAGCCTGCCGGTAATCCTAACCGCTTATTTTTTACGGCGGGGCCTGCTTCTGAAAGCCATGGCCTGTTTGGTTATCTGCAGCTAAAATAAATTCCGGTATATAGAGAAGGTGTTATAAACTGATTACGCATAAAATAAGAGGCATTACAAGTTGATCCTGTAATGCCTCTTATTATTTTGATTGTAGGTATAAGAAAAAAGGAAGATCATTCCGTTCTTAAACTCTTTATAGGATTCGCCGTTGCTGCCTTTATTGATTGGAAGCTTACTGTTACCAGCGCAATTAATAAAACCAGGATAGCGGCACATGCAAATATCCAACCGTTTATTGCTATACGGTAAGGATAATTGTTAAGCCATTTATACATAGCCCACCATGCTAAGGGCGAAGCAATTAAAGCGGCAAGGATCACCAGTTTTAAAAAGTCGTTTGAGAGTTTTTTTACAATACCCTGCACTGATGCACCTAATACTTTCCTGATACCGATTTCCTTTTTGCGTTTTTCTGCGGAAAGTGTTGCCAGCCCAAAAAGCCCGATGCATGAAATAAAAATAGTGAGTATTGCACCAAACGTCACTATTTGCTTCCATTTAGCTTCGCTGTCATATTGCTCAGCAATTTTGGCATCCCTAAAAGCATATTGGTATGGCTTGAAGGGGAATAAATTTTTAAATGTTTTCTCAATATAGTTGAGCGCCTGCGAGGTGTTACCTTCTTTTAGTTTTATAAAAACATCGCCATAAGGATAATTTGGGTTCATTGAAAAAAGCTGGGGGCCTATTTTTTCTGTAAGAGAAAGAAAATTATAGTCTTTTACAATACCAACTACATTGTACTTCTTGTTATTGTAAAAGAAATCCACAGTTTGGCCCAATGGGTTTTTCCACCCGGCTTTCGTAACGAATGACTCATTAACCAATACTGATTGTCCACTGTCAGAAACAAGATCTTTTGAGAAATTTCTTCCTTTAACTATTTTAATTTCAAAAAGCGGCAGGTAATTTTCATCAATATGCTTTATGTCAAATTCTATTTGTTGTGCATTATTCACATGCGCTATCGTTCCCCACCTGCCTCCCTGGTCGGCTGTTACATTTTTTACAGATGGGTTTTTAAATAACTCCGTTTTAAACATATCCAGTTTTTGTTTGTCAAGGTTTCCTGCGGTTATTAAAACAACATTTTTATCGTTATACCCCAGGTCGTAGTGCATTAAATAATCAAACTGCGAATAAATGGTTATGGTTGAAATAATTAGAAATGTAGCCAGTGTAAACTGTAATATCACCAGCCCTTTTGATAAATAATTTTTGCCTGTAAAATGCTGGCGCCCGTATAGCGATTGTACAGGGTTAAAGCCCGACAATACCAAAGCAGGATAAAAACCTGCCAGCAATCCTGTTACGAGAAAAATTGATATATAACCTGCTATTAATTTCAGGTCGAACAAATAAGAAAAAGAAAGCGCTTTATTGGCAAGGGTGTTAAAAAAAGGAAGTGCCAACTGCAATAAAACAAGCGCGAATAAAAAGGCAATAAAGCTTAATATAAATGATTCGCCAAGGAATTGCGCGATCAGTTGGCTGCGCAATCCGCCAACAACTTTGCGTATGCCAATCTCTTTTGCTCTTTTAAGGGAGCGTGCGACGGTAAGGTTTACAAAATTTATACATGCGATAATTAAGATGAACACAGCGATTCCCGACAAAATATAAGAATATACTGGTTTGCTCGCATCGGTTAAACCATTGTCTGATGGGTAGTCCGTACTCGTATGCATTTGCAGCAGGGGTTGTAGCCCGTACCGTATCTTATCCTTAAATCCGTATTTTTCGGCTGCCTCCTTAATTTGCTTCCCTGCATCTTCGTTAAACGCTTTTGCAAATTTGGCTTCCACCGTTTTTATATTTGATCCCGGTTTTATTGTAAAAAAAGTATTTAGGAAAAAATTCAGCCATTGATCATCGTTATTTAAGCTCTGGCTAAATTTCATAGGCAGCAGCATCTTTATTTTTATAGAAGAATTCTGGGGTGATCTCTTAGTGATACCCGTTACAGTAAAAATCCTGAAAGTATCGTTTACCTTCAGCTCCAGAACCTGGCCAAGTGCATTTTTCTTACCAAAATATTTATCCGCTATTTCTTCAGACAACACTACAGAATGCATATCCTTTAATGCCGTTTTCGGGCTACCCTGCAGCATGGGAAATGTAAAAATGGAAAAAAAATTATCATCTGCATACAAAGCCTCCTGGTCAAAAACATCCGTTCCGCGCTTTACTGTAAAGTTTGCGCTTTGTATCCTTACAAAATCTTCTACTTCAGGCACCTGCCTTTTAAAATTAGGGCCGGGCATCATGCCAGTACTTGATCCTTTATTTACCTGTCCTTCAGGGTTTGTAAAATCAGCGGTAAGGTGGTAAATTTTATCCTTGTTTTCATGAAAACGGTCGTAACTCAGCTCATCTTTTGTGTACAAAAAAATAAGCATACAGCATGCCAGGCCAACACTAAGGCCAACAATATTAATGAGTGAGAAAATCTTGTTTCTCCACAGGTTTCTAAAAGCCGTTGTAAAGTAGTTTTTGAACATATAAAAGAAGTTTACAGTTTATCCTAATGGATCACTTTGTGATAGTTTCCAGTTTGCAGTTCCCCCAATTATTACTATATCTCCTATTGTAAAATATTTTCACTCTCCATTCCTTTCCCCTAAAGGGGGAAAGGGTAGGGAAAGGGGGCTTCACTCACTCCTCAAGCTCTTCGTCGGGTTGGCCACAGCTGCTTTTATTGCCTGGAAACTTATGGTAATAATAGTTATCACAAGCGCCATAACCGCAGCCCAAATAAATACCGATGGGCCGATACTTATTCTGTAATCATATTTCAGCAACCATCCATTTAAGAAATACCAGGCTACCGGTGATGCGATAACACAGCTTAACAACACCAATATAATAAAATCTTTTGACAATAACATCCACAGCTGCGGCACAGATGCGCCCAACACTTTGCGTATGCCTATCTCTTTGGTACGCTGCTGTGCAACATAAGCTGCGAGCCCAAATAGGCCAAGACAGGAAATAAAAATTGCAAGTGCTGAAAATATGCCGGCCAACTTGCCGATCAATACTTCAAGATCAAATTTGGTTGCATAACTTTCGTCTGCAAAATGATATATATAAGGATAGGATGGATTGTATTTATTAAATAGTACGGAAAGTTTAGCAATAGCATTATGTGTATTTGCAGTTGGTGATAACCTGTACAAAACATTATATGTCCACTCGGGTTTATATATAAAAAAAGTGGGCTGTGCCGGTAAAAACGGCGACATCATCAAAGCATCCTTAACAACACCTATCACCCGCATCCGCTGTTGCCCGTTATTCCAGGTTATCACCTGGTTTAAAGGGCTTTTAAACCGGAACCGTTTTACCGCTGCCTCATTTAATAAAACGTTTAATGAATCTGCACCAACAATCCCGGCAAAATCGCTACCCATTTTCAATTGCATCCCAACCGTTTTAAAATAATCATCGTTAATAGCAATTGTGGCTACGTTCAAAACTTCGTTCGGGTATTTGCCTTGCCAGTCATCTATGCCACGCCATGAATTTAGATATGTAACGGTGGTTGAGGCTTTTGTTACGCTTGTAACCAGCCCTGTTTGCAGCATATCATGTTTAAGTGCAGCATAGTTTCGGTCAACATCGCTGCTGCCATCAGTCATCATCAGCTTGTTGGCATTATATCCAATCGGCCTGTCTTTAGCGTATTGTATCTGCTGGTAAACAATTATGGTGCTTATTATAAGCGCAACGGAACAGCTAAACTGCAATACCACCAATATTTTTCGCGGCAGTGTACTGCCTTTACCTGCCTGTAAAGCGCCTTTTAAAACTTTTACCGGCTGAAATGAAGAAAGATAGAACGCCGGCCTGCTGCCTGCCAATAAGCCTGTAAGCAATGTGTACCCTATCATAATTGCCCAAAAAATACTGTTGCCCCACGGAATACTTATCGTGTCTTTGGTTAGCAGGTTAAACGCAGGCAGGGCTAATTGTACAAATAATAATGAAAACAAAAATGCTGCAAATGTTACTACCACAGATTCTATTAAGAACTGGTAAATAAGGTCTTTGCGCAACGAGCCTACAGCCTTCCTAACCCCCACTTCCCTTGCCCTTCTTTCTGAACGGGTGGTTGAAAGGTTTGTAAAATTTATACAGGCTATTAACAAAACAAGAATACCAATAATGCCGAACATTTTCACATAATCAATAAAGCCGCCATTTTCCACACCATTCTTAAATTCTGAATACAGGTGCCAGTCTTTCATGGGATGCATAAATACTTCTGCCTTAATCGCCTTAACCCAGTCAGGCTTGTATTTTGGCATAATGGCTTTTAACTTTGGTTCTACCTGCGCATAAGTAACTCCCGGTTGTAATTGTACAAATGTTTGAAAAGAGTTATTGGTCCAATCCGTTGATGCGTATTTAACCCACTCTTCAGTTTGCACATAAAAACTAAAAGGGATAATGTAGTTAAACTTTAAAGTTGAATTGCCCGGTATATCATCCAGTATGCCTGAAACTTTAAGGTTGTACAGGTTATCAACGCGTACTATTTTATTCAAAGGGTCTGCTTTTCCAAATAGGGCAAAAGCTGTAGATTTTGTAAGTACAATTGAATTGGGTTCTCTTAAAACTGTTCCCGCATTGCCCTGCAGTAAAGGATATTTAAATATTTTCAGGAAATCTTCTCCTGCATGTGCGCCCGCTATGTACAATTTTTTATCCCCTACAACCAGGCCGTGCTCACCCATCCAATCCGTTTGTGTAACATATTTAATTTCAGGAATATCGCTTTTTAATACACCGGCCAATAATAAAGACACCGGCTGTTGTGTTTGTATCTCCCCATTTTGGTTGCTCCTGTATTCTGCCTGGTACACCTGCAGGTAACCCGGAAGAAAGCGGTCGTACGAAAACTGATAATTCACCCACAACCCAATTATAAGGGCAACAGCCATACCTGTTGCAAGGCCTAAAATATTAATAGCAGTATAGGCTTTATCTTTAATGATATTGCGCCATGCTGTTATAAGATAATTTTTGAACATGAAAGCAGTTTTAATATTTTATCTTACTATTCGCTGTTATTTATCATTAGTACTATAAAAGCGGAGGAAGTGGAAACTTCCTCCTTATTAGCCAAACTCATATAAAATGAGTACTTTACTCTAATACTATTTATACCTTAAAAAGGTTACAATTCTTAATATTTATCTTAGCTAATTCCCCTCTTTTATAAATTTTTAAGCTGCCTTTTACTGTTTAATGCAAAAACAAGGGTTGTGCCAATAATAAAACCCTTATCCATAAAGCGTTTTAGAGAATATTCTTAAAGCAGGTGTACGAAAACGAACACTTAATGTACGAAAACGTACGTAGTATTGCGGGTGACGGAACACAGATTTTACAGATTGGAAGGGTGACTGACAATCCGTCCGTCCGCCTGGCCGTCCCGGCAGGCGTTCTTTCCTGCGCCCTTTCACGTTTGACGTTTTACTTTTCACGCCATTATTCACTCCTCAAACTCTTCACCGGGTTTGCAACAGCCGCTTTAAGCGCCTGGAAACTAACCGTAAGCAACGCAATAAAAATGGCGGTAAAACCGGCAAGTGCAAATACCCACCAGCTAATATTAACACGATAAGCAAAATCCTGCAGCCATTTGCTCATTGCCCACCATGTTACAGGCACTGAAATGATAAAGGCAATGCCTACCAGGTATAAAAATTCCTTTGACACAAGTATAAGCACTTGCTGCATTGATGCGCCAAGCACTTTGCGTATGCCTATCTCCTTTGTACGCTGCTCTGTTATAAACGCGGCAAGGCCAAACAGGCCAAGGCTTGCAATAACTATGGCAATAACAGCAAATGCAGTAAATATTTGCCCGGTTCTTTGCTCTGCGGCGTATAATGAGGCAAACTTATCATCCAGGAAGTAATAAGAAAAAGGGCCGGCCGGTTTTAGCGCATCCCATTGCTTTTTTACATCTGCCAAAAGCTCCTGTATATCGGCTGTTTTAACCTTTACTATAATACCGCCGCCATTATTACCCAATAACAACATCAATGGCGCAATTTTT
Source organism: Bacteroidota bacterium (assembly GCA_013286305.1). Lineage (GTDB taxonomy): Bacteria > Bacteroidota > Bacteroidia > Chitinophagales > Chitinophagaceae > JABDFW01. Next base: position 102,300 of record JABDFW010000003.1, on the reverse strand, counting down.
TGTTTTACAGAGGCGTAGTGAAAGTCTGCAACTACACCTACCACCTTAAATTCATGTTGCCCCGAGCGTACAATTGTTTTACCAATAGGGTTTGTGCCATTCCATCCAAGATCATTTACAGCTGCCTCATTTATTACCACCGCAAAAGAATCAGAAGGAAATTCCCTTGAAAAATTTCTTCCGGTCACCACTTTAATTCCGAGAGTAGGCACATAATCATAATCTATATGATAAATATTGGCATGTATTTCCTTTCCGTTTTGACCGGTTGATGTATTCTTCGGATATATTTCGGTCCCGTCGATCGAAGCGCCCCCCGGAACGTATCTGCCCAGGCTTGCATTTACCACGCGGTTATCTTTAAGCAATTGTTGTTTAAAAGCATTTTGGTTATTGCCTATCAGATAAGTATCCTGCAGGTAAAGCACCTGGTTTTTGTCGTAGCCCAGCTTTTTATCCTGCATAAAGTGCAGTTGTTTGTAAACAATAATGGTTGCGATGATAAGAGCGGTTGATACAAAAAACTGGAATACCACCAACCCGCTGCGCAATATACTTTTCCGTCCACCCTGTGCGGGTGACGAACCTTTTAAAACTTTAATGGTATTGAAAGATGACAAAAAGAAAGCGGGGTAAATACCTGCCAATATACCCACAAATAAACCCAGGACTAATACGGTAATTATTGATTGATAATTTAGGAAAAAGCTAAAACTTGCCTGTTTTCCAGACAACTGGTTAAAGTAAGGCAGTAAGGCAAACACCAATACATAGGCGCACAATACCGCACAAAAGGTAAGCAACACAGATTCGATAAGAAATTGCGATACTAACTGGCCTTTCAAGCCACCCATTACTTTGCGTATGCCTACTTCCCTGGCGCGTTTGGCAGAGCTTGCGGTGGAAAGATTGGTAAAGTTTACGCATGCCAACAAGAGTATAAATATGGCTAAAGCACCAAAAATATATACATAGTTTATATCGCCGTTTGGCTCCATCTCTAACCTGGTATCGGAATGTAAATGAATATCGGTTAGAGGAAGTAAAGTAAAGCGGAATGTATTTACAGATTTTTGGGCTTCAGCCAGGCTTACGCCCATGTCGTGCTGAATTTCCGGTACCACATATTTAGCAACAAGCTCAGGAAACCTCGCTTCAAGTTTTTTGGGATCAGTTCCTTCTTTAAGCACCAGGTAAGTATAGAAACCAAGATTACTCCAGGTATGGGAAGTAATATGGAGGGATGCCACGCTAATAAAAGCATCGAAATGAAAGTGAGAATTTGGCGGTACTTCTTTTATCAAACCGGTTATTTCGTATGGCTGGTCTGTACCTATTATTAACGACTTGCCAACGGGCTGTTCATCGCCAAAATATTTTTTAGCAAATGCCTGGGTAACCACCATGGTATTTGGCCTTACAAGTGCCGTTGCCGCATCGCCTTTTATAAAAGGTATGGAGAATATTTGCAGGAAATTTGAGTCGGAAAAGGCGAGGTTTTGTTCCTTAAATTGTTTGTCGTTGTAACGCACGAAATTGTCGCCCGCCTGCTTAATTCGGGTTGATGCTTCCACACCGGGCAATGCGTTTCTTATGCCTTCGCCTACAGCTACATCAACCATTGGGTAGGATGCTATATCTGTGTTACCTAATACACCCAGGTTTACCCGGTATATTTGTTTTGCCTGTGCGGGGTATTTATCATAGCTCAGTTCATCAAACACAAATACAGCTATAAGCATACAGCAGGCAAGGCCTATTGCAAGCCCAAGCACGTTGATGAAAGAAAATATCCTGTTCTTTCCAAGATTCCTGATAGCCGTTTTAAAATAATTTTTAAACATATAGGAAAAGTTTACAGTTTATCCTAATGGATCACTTTGTGATAGTTTTCAGTTTGCCCTAATGGATCACTTTGTGATAGTTTTCAGTTTGCCCTAATTGGTCACTTTGTGATAGTTTATAGTTGTTGGCCGAAGATATTTCCTTTTATACCCTGTCATATCACACATTTGGTATTTGCTTTCAATAAAGAGAGTTTTATCAAACGGAAACAATCTTGTATGCAATCGAACAACGGTTATGCCAAGATGAAAAACATTGCTAATTAATACGTTATGGGGATTTAGATACCTACAGGTGTACGAAAGCGAACACCTGCCGTACGAAATTGCAGTAATTTGGAATAATGCAGTCTACAACTTCTTTTTCTTTAGATCGTTATAATCAATGTAATACACAAACTTTATGCTTAACTCGTTGCTATGTGGTACGCTAAAAATATGATCAAGGTTGCCAACATATTTGCCGTATTGCAACCCGTTTAGTGCAGCATCCGGGCCTAAAGCATTTTTCCAACCAATGATCAAACGGCTGCCAAGCCTAAAATCCCAGGTAAAGAACATATCAATATTAAAGGCATTAAAATTCTCATCATGGCCGGGTATATAAGGCCTGTTTACCCAATAACCATCTGCTTTGGTATTATAAAAAGTATCGTAGCTAACCTTACTCCAATAATGCCTTATGCGCACACTAAGGCTCATTCTTGCTTTAAAATTATAGATACCGTCAATAACAGTGGTGAACTGCGTTACGTGACGGCGGCCAATAACAGAAGAATCGTTAATGATCACAGGGTTGCCTAAAGAATCGAGTACTGCCCCAAAGTTACCAAGGTCGTGCTGGCTCTCGCCATTAATATCAATACTGAATTTTGGGCTGAACCGGTATCGCGCACCATTACTTATTATGTAATACGGATCATTTTTAAGCGGTGAAAGATCGGCGTATCCATAAAAATAACTTATATACAATTTTTTACGGCTGTCGGTACTTCCCCTTACTCCAAAAAAAGCCCAGGGTGTTCTTTTCATTACACGGCCCGGTGTACGCAATTCATAAAAATCATCAAACCAAAACGGGGAGCTTTCTATTAAAAGGCTTGCATCCCAAAAGTTTTTAAATACATGCAAAAAGCTTGCGCTTACATGCGTTTCTCCAAGGGTGAACGGCCTGAATAGATAGGTATTCTGAACATTGACTGTATAATTTCTTAAAAGAAAATACTTATTTGGCGTAAACTGGTTGAATGTAAGATAGCTGCCATACACAAGGTCGTTTGGCGCCTTTATTATTCCCAGGTCATTTGGGTCGTATCTTTCTGATTCAAGGTCTCCAAAAACACCCCACTGCCATTTACCGCTAACTTTATCAAGACTGGTATAAAGCCTATATCCACTGTAGGAAGAATCGCCGCTTATAGCACTATACCGTGCTTTAGCCTGGAAATTGTACGTGTTCTTTTTATCGAATAATGACAGATCAAGCGCTGTAACGTTGGCATCCCTTCCGCCACCGCTGCGCGTAACATTGGTATTGGTAAAAGTAACGGATGACCGGTTCTTCAAAGCCTGGTCAAGCACAATAATATTGTAATTGGCAAGCGGCTCTGTTTGTGTTCTTATAATTTCACCATTGGGTTTTTGCAGTTCAGCATACATGGGGGCAGCCACTGCGTTAAAGATGCCTATACCTAAATTTCCTTTTGTTCTGCCTGAGAATTTTGTGGCATTATACAATTGTGTGGCTGATGGGTTTTTAAGAATGGTATAACCGCTGTCCGATGCAAGTTGTAACACATCATAATAGTGGGTGGGCACACCACCAACTCTTCGCGAGTAAAAGATGCCTGCCTTATTAAATAATTCAGTGCCTTCTGTAAAAAAGGGCCTGTTCTCGGCATATTGCTGTTCAAAAGGGCTAAGGTTTAAAATTACATTATCGCTTTGCACATCACCAAAATCCGGTATCAAAGTCATGTCCATGGTAAAACTTTCATTAACACCATATTTTACGTCCATACCACCGCTATGCAAAGCATTTCTTATGGTACCGTTATTGGTCGGTATATCCTGGTAGCCGGTAGATAAATATGGCAGCAACGATAAACGCAAAGGCGGATTAAGGTTTTGCAAGCCCGAAAGATCACCAAACTGGTTTACGAAGCCGGAAGTTTTAGGGTCAACCGGGTTCCAGTAAGACTGCTCATTCACTTTGCGTACAAACCGGGAAAAATTTATGCCCCAATCCTGTACATCTTTTTTTGCAAAGCGAATAGCAGAAAAAGGTATTTCCATTTCAACTATCCAGCCATCTGCGGTGATGGATGTCCGGCTGTCCCATACAGCATCCCAGCTATAATCAAAACCCGGGTTAGTAAAGCTATTTGTAGTGCTTAAGCCATCGCTTGAAGGGATATATGTCGCAGAAATGCGCACGTCGCTTTGTACGTTGGCAGAGGTAACAATGAATTGAAAGGCGTTTTGCTTATCCTTATACGTATCAAAGGCGACACCAAAATTATCCGCATCCTGGAACTTTTCATTATCCCTTTGGGTAAGCTGGCGCCTTATATCTTTTGGATCATCATACAGGTAAGCCCCAACATAAATTGCTTCATCTGTATAAACAACTTTAACATCGCTTCGCTTGGAAGAAGGCTTGCCAAAATCAGGGGAATTAATAATAAAATCTATAGCTGAAGGAACATTTTGCCAGGCTGCATCATCCAGCTTGCCATCAAGTTTAGGGGGCTGCAATACTTTAACCGCCATAAGCTTTTTAGGCTGCGCAACTAAACAATAAGATATAAGAATAAGTAAAACAGCGGTTAGTACTCTCAGGGGCATGTGCATGGTTAGTTTGGCTAAGCAAAAATACTATTATACCCATAGCGCGGCCTCAGAAATTGACAAGTGGTTATACAAGATTGCCAAATATTTGTATTGTTAAAGGATTTAACAGTTAGCCTGTTTTTATATAAAACTTCATAAATTTTTATTTTTAACCGACCCCGTCTTTTTCTCTTTGCGTCTTTGCGTGAAATCTTTTATCAAGGCCGCGAAGCTGCACTAAAAAAGTAAAGAATGTTAAAAAAATCATTCAACCATTAGTCTATCAAAACCTTTTATACATTTATATAGCAATAGCAATTTTCACCTAACCCTCCATACATGCCCCGCATCTTAAAAAAAATTCTTAAATATACCCTGTATTTTATACTCGGCTTTATTGCTTTTGTTTTGCTTTATCTTTTTTCTGCCTATTGTTTATCCAGGATCACGGTTGCAAGGGAAGCCAGTACAGCAAGCGATGTAGCTATTTATATTAAAACAAATGGCGTTCATACAGACCTTGTTGTTCCCGTTAAAAACCCGGAGGCTGACTGGAGTAAAGAAATAAAGTATTCAAACACTCACCTAAAAGACACGTCAGCAATTAAATATTTGGCCATGGGCTGGGGTGATAAAGGTTTTTATTTACAAACACCTACCTGGGCAGATTTGAAATTCAGTGTTGCATTCAGGGCGGCATTTGGTTTAAGCACAGCCGCCATTCACGCCACCTATTACGATACATTAGTGCAGGATTCTGCCTGCAAAAAGATCATGATCAGCAACAGCCAATATATAAGGCTTATAAACTATATAACGGGCAGTTTTCAGCATGATAAGGCAGGGCATGTTATGAGAATAATTACGAACGCGAACTACGGTGACGACGATGCCTTTTATGAAGCGAAGGGAAATTTCAACATGTTTCATACCTGCAATACCTGGGCAAATACAGGTTTAAAAAAATGTGGGCAAAAAGCCTGCTTGTGGACGCCATTTGATACAGGTATATTTCTTAAATACCAATAAAACAAAACTTATAATATGACACAAAAACCATCCGCCGCATTTGTTGGTGCATCATGGATAGCGCTGGGAACAGGGGCTATCGGGTTTTTTATAGGGCTATGGCATGCCGCCATGCAACTAAACGAAAAAGGTTTTTATTTTACTGTATTGATGTTTGGCCTTTTTGCTGTGGTATCGTTACAAAAAAGTGTTAGGGACAGGCTGGAAGGGTTGCCTGTAACAGACCTGTATTATGGCATTTGCTGGTTTGCCACTATTTTATCAATTGTGCTATTAACCATTGGTTTGTGGAACGCCACTATATTACCGAGTGAAAAGGGTTTTTACGCTTTTGCGTTTTTGCTGGCCCTGTTTGGGGCTGTTACCGTGCAAAAGAATATACGGGATAGTTTGAATGCAGAGAAGAGGAATTAGGAATTGAATTGCTACCTTTCAAAGGGGATATAAGCTATATTGTAATTAATCAGAATAAAGGGCCGCCCTCTTTAAACCGTTACTAGCAAAGCAACTATTAACAGACACAAAGTGAAGAACTCAATTGAACATGAAGCAGCAGAACCCAATGACTTATATTGAATTTTTTGAAGCTTATAACAATGGGCAAAGACATTTTTTAGATTTAGACTTTGAGTACGTAGAAGGATTCTCTAATAAGGATTTTTCAAACATCATTTTTGAAAATTGTTTTCTTTATGTCGATTTCAAAAATAGCAACTTAACGAATGCCCAATTTATTGGTTGCAATATAAAGGAGATTGACCTAAGTGAAACCAATCTAACAAATGCATTAATAAAAAATTGCCTTATTGAATCTGCAGGGTTCAAAGGCGCGATTGTAACAAATTTTAAATTTATCGACAATTATGGTTATGGTGCAACTGTAGGACAAAAGTGGTTTGATGAAAATCTAACTAGTACAGGGACAAATGAATAGCTGGGTATATGCAGCTATTGCTGCGAAAGCAAAATAAATAACAACATAAACCTTAAGCTGCAAATAGACTAAAAAAAGTGCCAATAAGCTATTTCATATCCCGTTGCCCTTTCGCCCTAATTCATCTTCTTCTTTAAGCTGCTCACCTGTTCCTGCAGGTTATTTACAAGCCCGGCAAGCTGGTTTACATCCCAGCGTTGCTGCGTATTGGCTTTGGTGATGATCATTTGCGCTTTCCATAATTCCATCACATCCTCTGCACTTACATTATAAGGTTCATAAACAGGGTTATCACTTACAAGGGTAAGCTTATTTTTCAGGCGGTTATTCTTCATCACCCGTTTATAAACAATGCCTTCCCCTTTAGAAACCACTATATATGTATTATTAGCCTTTATATCTTCAAGACCACCCACCTTTTCGCCTACAATTACGCTGCCGCTTGGGGTAGGCAGCATGCTGTCGCCAACAATTTCAAATGCCCGGTACTGGCCGGGAGCCAGCATCGGCAGGGTAAACGTATTCAATTCATCAAGAAATTCGGGGTCAGCATAGCCTGCAAGATAGCCCGCTGCTGCTTTTACCGGCACAAACTGTATATCCTGTGCAGGAGCAGACATTTTCATCTGGCGGCGCTTATCAAGATAAGAACCACTGTTTTTTGTTGATGATAAGTCCTTAAGCAATAGCTCATCAAGGCTTAATTTAAATATGCTGCACATGTTCTCCAGCACATCTAAGCGGGGCTCCGCCCTCTCTTCTTCATAAGCGCCAATGAGGGAGCGTTTTATTTTAAGTTTGGTAGCAAATTCTTCCTGCGTCCACCCACGCAGCTTGCGCAAATAGCGCAGATTTTTTCCTGCAAAACTCATAAACTAACTGATTTAGTATGCAAAATACTAATTTTTTTAGTTCAACCAAATTTTTTATGCACATTTTTAAAATAAATTTTTTAATGCGACGGATTACCAATAAGTAAATTTGTATAAATGAGTACTTCAATAAATAAATATGACTCGATAGAAGCATTGATAAATGAGGAAGGGCTGCGGATTGAAAAAGTAGATATTCACCCGGAGTTAGATATAATGCTGGTAATACTGAATACAAAGGCAGTATTGCATCAACGTTTATCATCTTATGAAGGGCTTAAAATGGGTAACAAAGAAGCACTGCTGCAATATGAATTAATTGGCAAAGGTACGGGCATACACTGGCCTTCACTTGATGAAGATTTAAGTTTGAAAGGCTTTTTGAGAGATGAATTGAGAAAGATTACGGTAAACAAGGATGTCGTTGCTGCGTAAGAATATTTTGTGTCGGCTAAAACCTGGTAACAATTAAAATTTATTCCCCACTCTAAGG
>JABDFW010000003.1:0-94286 GCA_013286305.1 Bacteroidota bacterium | reverse complement strand
ACTCTAAGGGGCGGAGCAATTCATTGAGATTTTTTTCCTATTAAACTCATCACATTCATTTTGTAATTATTGCCTACCGGTATGGTTGCCTTATCAATTTCTATACTATTTCCATAGATGCTTTTAATATGCGCAATGGCGATGATGTAAGATTTGTGGACACGCATAAACTGCTTTGAAGGAAGAGCCTTTTCAATATCGTTCATGGTTTGATGCGTTACAAGATTATATTGCGATGTATGAATTTTAAGATAATCCTTCATACTCTGTATATAAATAATTTCAGAAAAATTCACTTTAAAAAATTTGCCGCCCGACTTTATAAAAATGTGATCATTAAATAAATTTTCTTCGTCTTTTACAACCTGCTCAAACAACCGGCCATCCATTATCTTATTCACTGTTTTGTAAAACCGCTCGAACGATATAGGCTTCAGCAAATAATCTATTACATTTAATTCATAGCTCTCCAAAGCATATTCCGCATAAGCAGTCGTCAGTACAACTAATGGCGGATCGGGCAATGCCCTCAGAAAATTTAAACCCGTCATTCCCGGTAATTGAATATCAAGAAAGATCAGGTCAACCTCGCGGGTATTTAAAACATTCCCTGCTTCCATTGCATTATTACAAATAGCTACCAGTTCAAAGGTGTCAATTTTTGCCAGGTGGGCTTGTATAACATTCTGTGCAAGTACTTCGTCCTCAACTATAATACATTTTATCACTGCAGGTCGAGTTTTATTAATAATGCAACGGTAAAAACATTATTACTGAAAATTACATCAAGTGTATGAGAATCCGGGTATAAAATTTCCAGCCGCTCCCTTGCATTTTTAATACCAATAGCGCTTATCTTCCTGTCCTGCTTTTCGGTTTGAATAATATTAAGCGCATAAGAATCGGGATATAATATTTCCAACAAACCCTTGCTGCCGGTAATTGGCCGCCCGTTTAATCTTTTTGCCTGGGTCTCCAGGTCTATATCAGTGTTATTCACAACGGTTACAGCCAGTTCATCTCCCTTCACCTTTATGGTTATATAAATGAAAGGCTGAGCAAAGGAATCGCTTAGCGCATGTTTAAAAGCATTTTCAATGAAGGAAATAAACAAAAAAGGCTCTACCATTACACCGTCCGTATCGCCTTCAACAGAAAACCTTATGTCTGCATTAAACCGTACTTTTTCAATTTCAATATAATTCTCAATAAATTCTATTTCCTTACTAAGGGGTACCTTTTGTTCATCGCTTGCATAAATTAAATACCGCATTATATCGGCCAATTTTATAATTACCTCCGGCGTTTTTTCTGATTTCTGAAGGCTAAGTGAATAAACGCTATTTAGGGTATTAAACAGGAAATGCGGTTTAACCTGTGTACGCAAATATTTCAGGCGCAGTATGGTGGTTTCTCTTTTAAGATCTTCCATCATAAGTTTATTATCCAGGCTTTTTTTCAAAAAAGCTATACCTATAGCAAATGTCATATTTACCAGTACCCACAAGCTTTCCCGGATTATTGCCGTGGGTGAAGGATAAAAATAGCCATGCTGCATTGGAGACAGGTCGTCTCTCGCAATTAATGAATAAATGCCCGTTAAAACAGTTAATACTACTATATAAATTGCTGCGCTTATTAAAACAAAGAAAATATACCGTTGCCTAAAAAGAAGCACGGGTACCACTACCGCCGAATAAAACCAATAAGCAGGTAAAACCAATAAGCTAAAAAGGATCAATGACGGCAATATGAGTATGCCGCTGTTATAAAAAACAGCAAGCCAATTTGCCGAAGGGTATAATAATACAACAAAAAACCAGCAGGCTATTTCAATTTTTCGGGTGGGGGTTATTCTACGGTCATTATCAAATTCCATTTTTATAAATTTAAGGTTGCTCTAAACTATAACCGGTTTGCGAAACGCCTAAATGATTTCGACAAACGAAACTGCATTAACGATGAAGTTGCAAAATCGCCCGCTAATTATAAAAATATTTTTGAAAGAAAGGTAAGCCCGGAATTTTAATCATTTGTATGCCGCATGCCTTCCGCAACACGGAAAATATGTAAGATGTATGGGAACAAAGCATTCATTGTTTCTTCTGCACCGCGGGTTGACCCCGGCAGGGTGAGCACTAAAGTATTTTTTATAAAACCGGCTACCCCGCGCGAAAGCATGGCATAAGGTGTTCTTTCCTGGCCATAGTTTCGGGCTGCCTCCATAATGCCGGGTATTTCCCGGTCAAACATTGGCTCTACCGCTTCGGGTGTAACATCTCTTGGTGACAAACCTGTGCCACCTGTAAATACCAACAGGTTATAGCCATCATCACTTAATTGCTTTGCTATAGTTTGTATTTCGGTAAATTCATCCGGGATAACAGTGTAAAAGGAAGTTTCTAATTGTTGTTTTTTTAATATTGACATTACTGCTTTACCTGCAATATCCTGCTTTTCACCAGCGGATACGCTGTCTGAACAAACCACTACAGCACAACGCAGGTTATCCATGCCGCCGCTATCAAAATCAGATTTACCGCCTTTCTTACCTTCCAGTTTTATGGTTGATATTTCTATTCCTTTATCAATAGGTTTAAGCATATCATATATGGTCAATGCAGTTATTGCGGCACCGTGCATTGCTTCCACTTCAACACCGGTGCGGTAAATAGTATGCACTTCAACAGATATATTAATAGCCAGCCCATCAATACTGTGCTTTATCGCCGCATATTCAACAGGCAAGGGATGGCAATCAGGAATTACATCGCTTGTTTTTTTAATAGCAAGCAAACCCGCAGCGCGTGAAAACTCAAATACATCCCCTTTGGGCACCGTTTTGTTATTAACCGCATCAATGGTTTCCTGTTTCGACACTTTTAAAACCGCTGTGGCTATTGCTTTACGAAGGCTGCTTACTTTATGCGTTATGTCAACCATTATTATTTATTTTCTTTCCATTTATAAGTTTCATCTTCCAGTATTTCTTTACCCCATACAGGCAATTCCGCTTTTATTCTCTCCACTGTTTCTTCGCATGCATCTATCGCCACTTTGCGGTGTGCGGACGAAGTAAATACAAATAAACAGATTTCCCCTGCTGCCACTGTACCGATGCTGTGATATACATGCATACAGGTAAGGGGGTATTTTTGAAAGATGGCTTCTCTTATCTGCTGCATTTTTTGCAAAGCCATCTCTTCATACGAGGTATATTCAATTGCTGAAACTTTTTTGCTATCAATAATATCGCTCCGCACCTGCCCAAGAAAGATACTGTGGGCGCCAATGCCGGTTTTATCACTGTGCTTTTGAATGCTTTCAGCAATAAACGATGCTGCAATACTGCCCTTTACAAAAATATTTTTAGGCCTTTTGTCATCCATAATATCAAATGCTTTTCTATAATAGAGAATGCAAAGTTTGCATAATTCCAGTTAGTTTAAAAGACTATTTAAAACTTTGTTCTTTATTGCCCGGCTAAAGCCGGCATCAGAGTGATGTTATTTTTTATTTAACCCCATGCTGAAGCATGGGGCAATTCATAAAACTGCTTTAATCTGGCATCTCCTCGTAAAATTGATGCATCACGTACCATGCTTTCTTTTTCAATCCTTTATCGCTTAACAATCCCTTTCTGTTCCATCCCTGCTGATAAACAGGTTGCAGCCTGGTTTCTGAACGAAAATCTGCTAATATCCACGGGCACGTTCCCCGCAAAAAAGGGATATTTTTAAACATGGCAATCTGATCTTTATAAACCTGTGCTTCTCTTTCTTCAGCCCAATAACCGTTGCTGTCTGCGCTTCCATGATTGCCATAAAGCGACTCAGCGCCAAATTCTGACATGATCAACGGCTTGTTATAGCTGCTATTCCAAACCATTTCTTCCGGCTTCGCGCTCCAGGGTACATACCATCCGAGGTATTCATTCACACCAATCACATCCAGCACAATACATAAAGAATCATCAATGGTAGCTGTGTTATCTTTAATATGAGCATCGTTAATGGCAGAAGTGATAAGCCTTGTACTGTCAATGCTGCGTACATATTCTGCCATCGCGGTAATAGTCCTGTTGCGGTAAACAGAAGGTGAGGTTTCGTTAGACATGCTCCACAATATAATAGAACAACGGTTCTTATCGCGTGTGATCATTTCTTTAAGCATAGTATCCGCCTTATTAAGAATGGCAGGATTACTGAACTGTATGTTTTGCCAAAGTGGTACCTCTTCCCAAAGCATGATGCCTAATTTGTCGGCAACGCGTACTATGTGTTCGTTATGAGAATAATGGGTGAGCCGAACAAAATTACAGCCCAGCTCTTTTGCCCAATGCAGCAACATTTCCGCATCTGCTTCACTCCATGCCCTGCGTGCCTCCTGAGGCACTTCTTCATGTATATTTATGCCTTTTAAAAATACGGATTTGCCGTTCAATAATATTTCGGTGCCTTTTACTTCAATATTTCTAAACCCTATCAAGTCATGAACGGTATCTGTTGATAAGGTAATAATAACATCATATAGTTTAGGGTTACCGGGTGACCATAAAACAGGTGACGATGGTATGTGTATCCACGCTTTGCCATTGGCATCTGTAACTGCAGCATAGCTTACATGCAGCTCAGGTATCTTTATTAAGATCGGCTGGCTTGTATTGCCACTACCGTTAAGCTGCACCCAACCGGCAATGATATCTGATTTGTTCTTTGCAAGCTGTATGTTGTAATCCTGTATATAGCTTTCAGGTGTTTCTATAATGGATACATCCCGTGTGATGCCGCCATAGTTCCACCAATCAAAATTCATTGCGGGTATATTATCCGGTTTTCTTTGATTATTCACCCTTATGATAACTGAATTGGTATCTCTTAATTTACCGGTTACCTCAAACTGGAAAGGCGTAAACCCTCCCTCATGGCTCCCCACCAATTGGTTATTAAAATAAACATCGCATTGGTAGTTAACTGCACCAAAATATATAAACACCCTTTTGCCGGGTTTGGGTTTAAGGGTAAATGTTTTTTTATACCAAACAGTACTCTCGTAATATTTAAGTTCCGGCTTTTGCGAGTTCCAGTCGCCCGGTACTTTTAAGGTAACTGCATCTGTAAAGGCGTACTCATAAAAATCACTCTTCCCGGTTGGTCTCTGGTCTTTCCAAACAGGTTTCCAGTTGCCGGCACCCGCATTGAAGGGATCAATAATAACCTGCCACTGCCCGTTAAGGCTTATAGTATGCCGCGCATAAACATTTTGCAATGTTTGTGCACATAGCATGGAATACAAACCTATAATAAAGCAAAAAGCAATGAGCGTAACCTTTTTCATGCAGTATTGGTGTTACGGGGAATAAAACTATTTATAAAAGTAAGCAGAAGGAAGTAAAATATAAGCCGCTAATAAAATAAGGTATTCTTTTTGGAGTTATATAAGCATGAACATTAAAGCAGTAAAAATCCCTAAGGCAAGACGCGTATTTAAACCGGAGATACTGATACTTTATTATGCCCTGCGGGATAAGCGTACTCCTTTTTATGCGAAGCTGCCCGCAATACTTTCATTATTGTACCTGCTTAGCCCAATAGACCTTATCCCCGATGTCATTCCTGTTGCCGGTTACCTTGACGACCTGGTTATTGTTCCGTTATTGTTACAGGTTTCAGTTTGGCTGCTGCCACCACTGGTAAAAGCCGACAGTATGATAAATGCCGCGAAGCATGCCCGCAAGCTTAAAATAATAGCAGCAGTTATTGCCGGTATTATGATCTTATTGCTTGTTTGGGTATTTTTAGCAGTAAAGCACTTGTTTAGCTGAGAGAAGTAATGGAATGGAATTTATTTTTAGATGAAATTTTGGTGAGACCTTTCAGCACCCTATTTTTGCACCCCGCCTGGGGGAATTAATTCAGTTGGCTAGAGCGTCCCGATAAGCATTCGGGAAAGCAACTGGTACAGGTTCAGTTTTATAATGGGGGATTAGCTCAATTGGCTAGAGCGTCCCGATAAGGATTCGGGAAAGCAACTGGTACAGGTTCAGTTTTATAATGGGGGATTAGCTCAGTTGGCTAGAGCGTCCCGATAAGCATTCGGGAAGGCAACTGGTACAGGTTCAGTTTTATAATGGGGGATTAGCTCAGTTGGCTAGAGCGTCCCGATAAGCATTCGGGAAGGCAACTGGTACAGGTTCAGTTTTATAATGGGGGATTAGCTCAGTTGGCTAGAGCGTCCCGATAAGCATTCGGGAAGGCAACTGGTACAGGTTCAGTTTTATAATGGGGGATTAGCTCAGTTGGCTAGAGCGTCCCGATAAGCATTCGGGAAGGCAACTGGTACAGGTTCAGTTTTATAATGGGGGATTAGCTCAGTTGGCTAGAGCGTCCCGATAAGCATTCGGGAAGGCAACTGGTACAGGTTCAGTTTTATAATGGGGGATTAGCTCAGTTGGCTAGAGCGCTTGCATGGCATGCAAGAGGCCACCGGTTCGAATCCGGTATTCTCCACTAAGCTCACAAAGTGAGCTTTTTAGGATGTTCTATGTTTACATAATATATTCTTCTGCATTAGATCAACACTACATTGGTCAAACATCAAATTTGATAGACAGGCTTTATCGGCACAAAAATTCAGGTTCAAAATCAACTAAAAAAGCGAATGACTGGGAACTAAAATATACGGAAGTGTTTACAAACCGGCTTGAGGCTCTCAATCGAGAACAGGAAATAAAGAAGAAGAAAAGCAGAAAATATATCGAGGCATTACTCAGAAAAGTATAGAGCGTCCCGCAAGTATTTGCGGGAAGGCCACCGGTTCGAATCCGGTATTCTCCACTAAGCTCATTATATGAGCTTTTTTTATTTTAAACTTGTCCATATTTTACGTTTAGCTGCAAATCTCAAAAACCGCGCACACATTATTATTAAACATCATCTATTCTATTCATTCATTTTGGTATTGCATTTGCTGCATTAGTTAAAACTCTTCTTGTATATCTAAAAAATAAATATGATGTTTAATATCTCTTAATACTAAATTGCAAGGTATTTCCCTATTTTCGCCACCTCATTGAAGTGTAGAATTGACACTAACCAACAGGCCAATGAAAAAAAGAACCTCCAAATGAAAGCTATTATTCCTGTAGCAGGCGCCGGGGCAAAGTTAAGGCCGCATACTTATACCCAGCCCAAAGCATTAATTCCCATTGCAGGTAAAACTATTCTCAGTTTTATTGTTGACCAGTTACACAGTGCCGGCATTTCTGAATTTATTTTTATTGTAGGCTATCTCGGCGAAAAAATACAGGAGTATGTAAAACAAACCTACCCGCACCTTACCTGCCATTTTGTTAATCAAACAGAGCGGCAGGGAACAGGCCATGCCATTGAACTAACAAAAAATATTGTTGGAGAAGATGAAGTATTTGTTGTTTTGGGCGATACCATTTGCGAATATGATGTACTTGAAGTGATTGACAGCCCTTACAGCATGCTGGGTATAAAAAAAGTGGACGACCCCAGGAATTTTGGCGTAGCCGTAATTGACAGTGAAGGCTTTATTGAGCACCTGGTTGAAAAGCCTTCCATCCCCAAAAGCAATATGGCATTGGTAGGCCTGTATAAAATAAAAGAAACCAATTTTTTATACGAATGCCTGCATCATTTATTTGCGCAAAATATTAAAAGCCACGGAGAATACAACCTTACAGACGCGCTCGACTGTATGATAAAACGTGGTGCCAAATTCAAATCGTTCAGGGTAAAACACTGGTACGATTGCGGTAAAAAAGAAACTTTACTTGAGAGCAATGCTACGCTTTTAAAAAAGATAGGCGGCGAGATACATCCCAGCCTTCAATCAGAAAATTCTATTATTGTTCCGCCTGTTAGTATTGGCGCAGGGTGCACATTAAAGAATGCAATAATTGGCCCGCATGTGGCAATTGGCGCCAATACAAATATTCAATATTCTATAGTGCGCGACAGCATTATAGGCAGCTATACCAACTTGTTTGAAGTGGTTATTGATAATTCGCTTATCGGCAGTGACGCCAGCGTAAAGGGCCTTAGCCGCAGTTTAAATATTGGTGATAATACAGAGATTGATTTTGGATAGGATAAATTATGTATCTATTTTAAATACATTTTAACGGGTCAAGCAACTCGTTATAAATATTCTCTCCTTTTATTCCTATCGTTCATAATTTCACGGTATCTCTCCCGCTATGAACCATGAACTATTAACCATGAACATAACTTCTTCAAACCGCACCACACAACTTTTTAATATACAGTATCCCATCATTCAGGCAGGCATGGTGTGGGCAAGCGGTTGGCGGCTTGCCAGCGCGGTAAGCAATGCCGGCGCACTTGGTTTAATTGGCAGCGGCAGCATGTACCCCGATGTGTTGCGCCATCATATTCAAAAATGCAGGGCAGCTACAAATAAGCCTTTTGGCGTGAATATTCCATTAATGTATGCTGACGTGGAAAAGCACATGCAGGTGATTATTGAAGAAGAGGTAAAGGTTGTTTTTACTTCTGCAGGCAATCCTAAAGCATTCACCCCTTTACTTAAAGAAAAAGGCATAACTGTTGTGCATGTGGTAAGCAGCAGCAGGTTTGCAAAGAAGGCGGAAGAAGCGGGCTGCGATGCGGTGGTTGCAGAAGGCTTTGAAGCAGGCGGCCATAACGGAAGGGAAGAAACCACCACGCTGGTTTTGGTTCCGGCAGTATGCGAAGCGGTAAAAATCCCTGTTATTGCGGCGGGTGGTATTGCTACTGGCAGGCAAATGCTGGCAACTATGGTATTGGGCGCGGAAGGCGTGCAAATGGGCAGCCGCTTTGTATGCAGTGAAGAAGCATCATCCCATCATAATTTTAAAGAAGCGGTAGTGCACTCGGTTGAGGGCGATACCATGTTAAGCATGAAAAAAATAATGCCTGTACGGTTGTTAAAAAATAATTTTTTTGAAGAAATAAAAGCAGCGGAAATGCGTGGCGCCACAGAAGAAGAATTAAAACAATTGCTGGGAAGGGGCAGGGCTAAAAAAGGCATGTTCGAAGGGGAACTTGGAGAAGGTGAATTGGAAATTGGCCAATCAGCCTATTTAATAAAAAATATACAGCCGGCAGCCACAATTGTAAGCGAGGTATGGAATGAATTTAAGGATGCTTTACAAAACCCTTTACCTAAAAAGTAAAAACATTATTTTACTTTTACTTTACTATGAAATACATCGGTTTAATAGTTGCATGGCTGCTTTTTGGTTTGCTGCACAGTTTACTTGCAGGCGGCAGGTTTAAACAATTAGTACACTCAAGGATGAAAAGCGGCTATCGTTTTTACCGCATCATTTATTCATTTTTTGCGACCATAAGTTTAATTGCGGTTTTATGGTATCATTTCTCTATCAACACTATTTTATTATGGAATAATTCTGTTGCAGAGAAAACTGCAGCCATTATTCTTTCCATTCCGGCTATTATTGTAATAGCAATTTCTATAAAAAAATATTTTCTTGATTTAAGCGGCATCAATGTTTTTATCAAAAGTTATCCGGTGCAAAACCAGCAGCTTGAGCTAACAGGGTTGCGCAAATATGTAAGGCATCCTTTATATTTTGGCACCCTGCTTTTTGTATGGTGCTTTTTCGTTTGGAAGCCATCGTTAAGTAATCTCATTTCATCTATCTGCATTACTTTATACACAAGGGTCGGAGTATATTTTGAAGAACGGAAACTGGTAAAGGAATTTGGTGATGAGTATAAAAGCTATATCAAAAAAGTGCCGATGCTGGTGCCGGGATTGGGTTAAGAATCGATTATAAGTGCAACTATGTTTTTGAATTATATATTTTAACTGGCAATCTCCTCTACCACCTCAACCACGCTCTCACAAGCCTCCACCAATTCCTCCTCGCTAATTATCAGCGGCGGCCCAATACGCATACATTCGGGCGCAAACAAAAACCAATCCGTTATCAATCCTTTTTCAATACACCTGTGTATTATTTTTTTATTCGTTTCAATATCTTCAAATTCAAGGGATGCCCATAAGCCTGCAGTTCTTAGCTTTTTAATCCCGGGGTGTTGCAGGTGGCGTGTAATTATTTCTTCTTTAGCCTTCACACTTGCTATATAATTTCCCTCTAATAAAACCTCCAATGCCGCCTTACCGGCAGCACAGCTAACCGGGTGGCCTCCAAAGGTGGTAATATGCCCCAGCACAGGATCGTGTGTCAACAAATTCATCAAACTATGGTTTGCAATAAAAGCCCCAAGCGGCATCCCTCCTCCCAGCGCCTTGCCTAATAAAAGCACATCCGGTACCACTCCGTATTGCTCAAAAGCCCAAAGCGAGCCTGTTCTGCCAAACCCTGCCTGTATCTCATCCAATATCATCAATGCCCCGCATTCATCGCACTTTTGCCTTATCGCCTCTAACCATCCTGCAGGCGGCTTATTTATACCGCTTTCTGCCTGCACTGTTTCTAAAATAATGCATGCAGTTCTATCATCTATTGCATCAACAGCTTCCCAACTGCCATAATCAAAATGATGCACGCCCGGTAACAACGGCCTGAAAGCATTCCGCCAGTATTCATCACCCATTAAACTTAAAGCCCCTTGGGTACTGCCATGATACCCCTTGTTAAAGGCAATGATCTTTGAACGGTTAGCAGCCCGTTTTGCTAATTTCATTGCACCCTCCGTTGCTTCGGTGCCACTGTTTGTAAAATATACTGCATTTAAAGAGGCGGGCAAGTTATCAACCAGCAATTTAGCATAAGCTACCTGCGGGGTTTCTATAAATTCGCCATACACAATCAGGTGCATATACGCTTCGGCCTGTTTTTTTACAGCCTCCACAACTGCCGGGTGGCTATGCCCGATATTGCACACACTGAAACCGGAAATAAGATCAAGATATGCGTTGCCATTAATATCATACTGGTAAATCCCCGCTGCCCTGATGATCTCCAGCCCGATGGGTTCGGGCGAAGTTTGGGCAACGTGGCTAAGAAACAACTGCCTGTTTGAAATTCCCTGCATCTTTTCCGGTTTCATTACTCAAAAATTCAAATTTAAACATTCGAAGTAAGGTTTTTACCGTAACCCCGCAATATATCCCCGAAAGGATACCAGCCTTAGCAATATTCTGGCTATTTTTAATGATAAATAACGCAGAATGGCTATCATACTTCCTCTTTTGGGCAAAACCCCGCAGTTTGGTAAAAATTGTTTTATTGCCCAAAACGCTACCATAGTGGGCGACGTGGTAATGGGCGACGAATGCAGCATATGGTTTAATGCCGTGGTTAGGGGCGATGTACACTATATTAAAATGGGCAACAAAGTAAACGTGCAGGATGGCGCTATTATACATTGTACTTACCTAAAAAACCCTGCAAATATTGGCAATAATGTTTCAATCGGACACAATGCTATAGTGCATGGATGCACGGTACATGATGATGTACTGATAGGTATGGGTTCTATTATAATGGACCGGTGTGAAGTGCAAACAAATTCTATTATAGCGGCGGGCGCAGTAGTGCTGGAAGGCACTGTTGTAGAAGCGGGAAGTATTTATGCCGGCATACCGGCTAAAAAAATAAAAGAGGTATCTCCCGACATGATCAGGGATGAAATTAACCGTATCGCAAACAGTTATGTAAAATATTCTTCATGGTTTTCAGAATTTAATGCAGCGAAATGAAAAACGGTGTTGTCTTTTTACACGGATAGTTCCCGCATCCACAATCAAAACTTACTGCTTAATTTATAACTATGATCAAACCCGTGCAGGAACTATCCTTTTGTTTTTGAAATTTTTCTTAACTATTTCGTGCGTCTGAAGCTAAAACCCTTTTAATGGCACTGATTTTGTGGAGAAAAATACTCAGTGGCGACCCCCCAGGCAGCTAAAGATGAAAAAAGCAAAAGTTTATTGACAAAAAAAATTTAGGGGGAGTATTATATGGAACCTTATGACCATAACACCAATGCGAGTATGATTATTGATGAAAACGGAAGCCTGCAAAAGTTTTACCTGCTTACAAACCAGCTAAGTAAAACCCGGCACGTACGTTTTACAAACAAGTTTGACGAGGCTGACAACATTGAATGGCATTTTAAGTACCGCGGCCACCAGCTAACGCTGCAGTACAGCATTTACAATGGTGTTACTTTAATGCCGCAGACCAACAAAGATTTTCCGGCAGCCAACAAACTTGCTGTAAAACTTAAAAAGGCGGTTTAATAATCGCTCTCATTGATTGAATCGAGAATGTTATAATAACTTACATAACGTTCCGCGGCAATTTCGCCTCTTTCTACCGCTTCTTTTACCGCACAACCCGGCTCATTAATATGCAAACAATTATTGAACTGGCAGTTACCCAATATTTTTCTCATCTCAGGAAAATAATGGGATAGTTCCTGTTTTGGAATATCCACCAGCCCATATTCCCTTATACCGGGTGTGTCAATTATTTTGCCGCCGCCCGGCAGGTCGAACATTTCAGCAAAAGTGGTGGTATGCATACCCTTGCCGCTCCAGCCGCTTACTTCCTGTGTTTTAAGGCCAAGTTCCGGAAATACTGTATTAATAAATGTAGATTTGCCCACCCCGCTGTGGCCGCTAAGCAAGGTAACTTTATCTGAAAGCACCGCTTTTATTTCATCAGTACCGGAACCATTTTCCATACTCGCCAGCAACACCCTGTATCCTATATCTTCATATATTAATTTCAACTCCGAAAATTTGTCCAGTTCCTTTTTTCTATATATATCACTTTTATTAAATACGATAATAGCGGGGATATGATATGCTTCCGCCGAAACCAAAAACCTGTCAATAAACCCCTGCGATGTTTTGGGGTCTTTTAATGTTGCAAAAAGTACAGCCTGGTCAAGGTTGGAAGCAATGATATGATGGTGCATTTTATGGTGGGGCGACGTGCGCACCATATAATTTTTGCGGTCATGAATTTCGTCAATAATAGCTGACCTTTCAGCAATATCTTCAATTTCTATTTCCACCTCATCACCTACCGCAATTGGGTTGGTAGAAGTAAATCCATCAATCTTAAAAATACCTTTTATGCGGGTATTAAACACCCCGCCATCTTCCGTTTTGGCAATATACCAGCTACCTGTAGATTTATAAATAAGCGCCTTCATCAGCCGCGAAGATACAAGTAAGCCTTTCAAAAAATTTTTATGTGGTAAAATCAGCAGCGTCACCAGAACTACCGCAAGCTATACCTATCTTTCCTTTTAAATAGCTTATCCAGCGAACTGCGCCCGGCACCCTCAATTAATAAAAACAGGCAAACCAAGAGCTGCGCATAATCTGAGCGGGTTTCATGCATCACGGCCCAAAAACCAACTTTTGGCGGCGCCGGCGGCAAAGGCAACGGGCTTGTGCCCATATACAGCGAAATTTTAGTGCTGAGTATAGCAACGATCATTTCAATAATAAAATAGAATGAAACAACCCGTGTAAGCAAGCCAAATATTAATAATAAGCCGCCAACAATTTCGGCAGTTGCTACAAAGTTGGCAGTAATGTCAGGCATAGGAAAGCCAAGTTTTGTAAACCTGCCAATACCCTGGTTTGTATAAACAAATTTCAGTATCCCCTCAGATAAAAACACGCCGCCGGCCATAAGCCGCAGAATAAAAATGCTTGACGGGCCTTTAACAGGCGGGCTAAAAAACCAATTTATTAACTTTTTCATTTTCTTTTATTTATGATGAACAAATAACTATATCGCGCCACAAAAGAAAACAAACCCTGCCTGCCATGTAAATCAATTACACCATCAGTGTCAACTTCTTGATTAAGCACTACGTTTTTGGATAATCAAGTAATTGTTATACCTTATGTAAAACTTTTACAATACTGTAAGTTACGCTTTACTTTTACTTATAAATAACGCTGATTTATAATAATGGCCAGGAAAAAATTGTTATTGAACGTTGCGCTATGGGCAGGCTTATATGTTCTGTGGGTGGTGTTGTTTCAAAACCACACACTTACTATATCAAAAACCATAACAGTTGAATTTTGTTACCTGGTATTTATTGCTGCTACTTATTATTTGCAGGTTTATTTTAGCATCCCCAAATTTCTTTACCGGAAAAAATACGTTCTGTTTGGCTTAATATTACTCGGCAGCATTGCGGCTGCAGCCATGCTGCGTGTGCCCCTGGCAATGTATCTTAACAAACATTTCTTTCTCGTTAATAAGCCGCAGCCTGCGTTCTCACAATTGTTTTTAAACTCATTTATAAACATATTTGTTTGGGTAGTTTGCCTGGTTGCAGCAAACATCATCATTGATAAGATACGTTTTCAAAAATATATTGATACTATTGAAAAAGAGAAAGCAAAAAATGAGCTTGATTTTCTTAAAGCGCAATTCAACCCGCATTTTCTTTTCAACTCTATAAACTCTATTTACGGCCATATTGATAAAAAAAATCCTGTGGCAAGAAAGATGCTGCTCACCTTTTCTGAAATGTTAAGGTACCAGCTATATGAATGTAATGTTGAAAAGATAAGTATTGAAAAAGAAATAACCTATTTAAAAAATTATGTCGCACTGCAACAGGCAAGGAAAGAAGAAAGCCTTATAGTTAAACTGGATATAAACGAAAACATAAAGGGCATAACACTTGCGCCGTTATTATATATCGCTTTTGTTGAAAACGCTTTTAAATATGTAAGCAACAGTGATACAAGAGACAACCGGGTAGAAATACTATTTACCCGGTACGGGAACGAGCTGCATTTCAGGGCTTTTAATACAAAAGAGGCCAATATTAGAACGGAGATAGGGCAAGGGGGCATCGGCATATCAAACGTAAAAAGAAGGCTGGAGTTATTGTATCCCGCAAAACATGATCTAAAAATCAATAATACAGACGATACCTATGAAGTTATTTTAAACCTTCAGCTACAATGAAATTGAAATGTATAATAGTTGATGATGAGCCTATTGCCCGTAAAGTGCTGCAGGAATATATTGAGGATATTGATTTTCTTGAACTTGCCGGCAGCGCCGAGAACCCCTTAAAGGCAAACGTTATATTAAGCGAGCAAGCAATCGACCTGATGTTTCTTGATATTAATATGCCGAAATTAAATGGCATTGAATTTTTAAGAACATCATCCTCATTGCCTTTGGTAATAATGACAACCGCTTATGCGGAGTATGCTACTACCGGTTTTGAGCTGGATGTGATGGATTATCTTGTAAAACCCTTTTCATTTGAGCGGTTTTTGAAAGCATGTAATAAGGTGAAAGATTATTGTGAGTTGAAAAACCAAAGCGCGAATGGCAATAAAATAAGCAATGATCATTTTTTTGTAAAATGTGACGGAAAAATTGAGAAGGTTTTATACAGCGAAGTAATATATATTGAAGCCATGCTTAACTATATTGTATTACATACTGAAGCACGAAAAATGATCGTTTACCTAACCATAAAAAGCATTATTGAACAGTTACCTCAAGATATTTTTTTAAAAGTGCATAAATCATATATCGTAAACGTAAATAAAATAAAAAGTATAGAAGGGAATGAGATAAAGCTTAGCAATGGAGCAAAAGTTACCATTAGCCAAAACTTTTATGATACCGTAATTAAAGAAATTGTAAAAGACAGGATGATAAAAAGATAAGATAATTTTGAGTGCCAGGAGGTAAGACTGCTTCGGCGTCATGCCTGCGCAGGCAGGCATCTCATATAGTTAAACAGGCATTTTAATTTCAGCCGAAATATTACAACCCTCGCTTGCCGTCGCACGTTTCACGTTTCTTTTTCTTCCCCCCTTAGGCCCGCCCGTGCTGGTACAGACGGGGGATGGGGGTTTGCTTCTCCCCCCTTTAGGGGATGGGGTTCATTCTAAAATCCTGCATAGTAATCATATCCCTGCTCTGCCCAATAATCCGGCGGTTTGCTGTTACTGAAAAACATAGTGCCAATGCATTTTAAATGCTTTATTCCATATTTAACAGGTATGATCAATCGCAAAGGATAACCCTGCTTCATAGGCAACGGTGCATCATTCATTTCGTAACACAAAATAGTTTGCGGTTCCAAAAAGCTTTTCATATCGATACCCACATAATATTTTTTATTGGGTGTTTGCAGCCCGGCATATTGCATTTGCTCAAAACCCTGGAGATGGTAATGTTCCATAAAGTCGCGCATTGAAACGCCCGCCCAGTGCGTTACCTGGCTCCATCCTTCAATACATTTAAAATCGAAGATGATATCTTTTTTAGGTAATTGTTTCAACTCATCGAGGCTTATTTTTAAAGTATCGCCGGCTCCGCGTATAACTTGTAACCGCCATTTACTTGCATCAATGGTATCCTGTATGCCGATAAGGCCATTTACTTTTACGTTTTTAACCGCATCAGCAACAGTGTATGTTTTACTTTCTTTATTCTTGCCAAGCGTGCCTTTAAATACTTTTTCATTTGCCTCCAGCGTTTTGCGCAGGGGCTTTAATATCATATGGTCCTGCGGCTGGTCATTAAGCCATTTCCAGGCAAAAAAGCCTCCTGCCAGCAACACAACAAAAATCACAAATGGAAAGATCATCCTTCTTCTGAAAGAAGAATCGCTTACTGTTTTTGTACGTTCAAAATAACTATGCTTCTTCATTTGGTAATGGTTCTATGGGTGATGGTTGCACCTCCTCCGGCTGCGTTTCTATTTGCATTTGTGGTTGTGGTTCCGGGGTTATAGGTTTAAAAATCTCAATACCCGTAACAATGGACTGAAAGTTGTTCCACCCTGTTATAATAACCTGTACAATATGAACAACAAAAAACAAACAGTAACCAATGGTCAGCATAAAATGTATAAGCCTTGCAGATTCGTACCCGCCGCATAACCAGGTACACCAGCCAAACTCAACCGGTTTATAAATGGCCAGTCCGGTAATGATTGAGCCAAAGCCCATAACAATTATTGCTGTGTATGCAATACGCTGTGCTGCATTGTATTTATCCTGCGGCGGTACATATTTATGGATGTGCAGGTCGTGCAAAAGTACCTGCCAGCCCTCCTTAAATGATTTTCTGTTAGGCAATAAATAGCGCCATTCGCCGGAAAAAATAGTGTAGGTAACGTACAGCAGCCCATTACCAAAAAACAGCCACATAAAAGCAAAATGAAAGCTCATACCCTCCGCAAGCCTGTGCGGAACTTTAAGCGCTTTATAAAACCCCGGTGAAAAAAAATGAAATAATTGCCTATTACCCACGCTAAGCGTATATTTTGAATAAGCCCAGTATATTAGCAACCCGCTCCATATCATGATCCCAAGAATAGGGAAATTTATCCAGTGAAACCAGCGGATAGCAAGGGGATGCTTTTTTAATACTGTCTTCATGCTGAAAAATTAAATATTTAAACTGGTTTTGCCAAATAGAGACGCAGGTGTGCTTAAAAACTTACGGAAAGGTATTTTATTTTTTTTCACCACATAGGCACAATAGGGCATATAAGAAACACATAGTTTTTGTGTATCTATGTGAACCTATCTTTCCTATTGTGCCTATGTGGTTGACTATTCAAAAAAACATTTGTACTTTACACAATCATTACTAACATCTTAATTTGTCCTTATGCCTTCTTACTCTTTCAACGTTAACAACAAACCACATACAGTTGATGTGGATGAAGATATGCCGCTGCTATGGGTGTTGCGCGATATACTAAATTTAACCGGCACAAAATTCGGTTGTGGCGTGGCCAGTTGCGGCGCGTGCACCGTGCTGATGAATAACCAGGCCGTGCGAAGCTGCCAGGTGCAAATACAAACATGCGGTAATGCGAAGGTCACTACCATTGAAGGGTTGAGCGAAGACGGCAGCCACCCGGTACAAAAGGCATGGGAGAAAATGAGCGTCCCGCAATGTGGGTACTGTCAAAGCGGGCAAATGATGAATGTAGTTGGGCTGTTGAAGGCGCACCCCAAACCAACGAATGAACAAATTGAGAATATGATGGCCGGCAACCTTTGCCGCTGTGGCACTTACCAGCGTATTAAACAGGCCATTCACCTGGTAATTGAAGAAACAGCCAAAGGGTAACCCGTGACCTTTCAAACTTTCAAACGCTCAAACACTCAAACAATGCAAACCTCTTCTATAAACCGCCGCAATTTTATTAAAATATCTTCCCTCGCAGGAGGAGGGTTAGTGCTTGGCTTTTTATTGCCTGGCAAGGGCATGGCCGCGCCATCAGAAAGTGGTGATTTTTTACAGCCCAACGCCTATTTAAAGATTGACAAAACCGGAAAGATAACAGTGTTTGTTGGCCGCCAGGAAATAGGCCAGGGCGTTAATACTGCCCTGCCCATGATAGTGGCGGAAGAGCTTGATGCAGACTGGAAGAATGTCACCGCCGAAATATTGCCTTACAGCACAAACCCGATACCGGGCTATAAGCCGGATGGCGGCGGCATTTATGATACCGGTGGCAGCCAAAGTATAATGACGGATTATACAGAATTGCGCAGAGTGGGCGCTGCTGCAAGACTGATGCTGATAACCGCGGCGGCCAATAAATGGAAGGTGCAGCCTGCGCAATGCATTACCGAAAATGGTTTTGTTATAAATACCCTTACCAAAGCACGCCTGCCTTATAGTGCACTGGTGGGCGATGCGGCCATATTGCCCATACCAAAAGATGTTGTATTAAAACAGCCAAAAGATTTTAAGATCATCGGCAAACCGGCTAAAAAAACAAACTTAAAAGATATTCTTACCGGCCGTGCAAAATATGGCATTGATGTAAAAGTGCCGGGTATGGTATTTGCCAGCGTTGAGCGCTGCCCTGTGCTTGATGGCAAGTTGACAAGCGTGGATGATTCCGCCTGCAAACAGGTGTCGGGGTTTATTAAAACAGTAACGTTTGAAAGCTCTGGCGTGCCTATGCACCTGCATGCGGGTGTTGCAGTAATTGCCACTACTATATGGAGCGCGATGAAGGCAAGAAAACTATTAAAGATAACCTGGGATGAGGGCGCAAACAACAAACAATCTACCGATGACTTATTTAAAACATTCGCTGCCAAAGCAAATGATAAACCGGTAAAAGAAGTGTATAAAAAAGGCGATGTTACCAATACCGCTGCGAATACTTTAGAACTTGTATTTGCTGAGCCCTTTCTTGCACATGGCACGATAGAGCCAATGAATTTTATTGCCGATGTAAGGCCTGGGTTTTGCGAGTTGTGGGGCGGCCTGCAACTGCCTGACTGGACGGTACAAATCATATCTGCTGAAGTTGGCTTGAAACCCGAACAAATAAAAACAAACCTTACACTATCCGGCGGCGGTTTTGGAAGAAGGCTGCATTTTGATTTTGCGCTGGAGGCCGTACGCATCTCCAAACAAATAGCTAAACCGGTAAAAGTGATTTGGGACAGAACGGATGATGTGCGCAACGACGTGTATCGCCCCGCCAGCCTGCATGCGATGAAAGCAAGCTGGGATAATAATGGCAAGCTGCAAACATGGCAGCACCACAAGGTGCAAACCTCCATCGAGGTTATGACAGAAGGCCCGGACACCAAGAGCCCGCCTGATATGCTTGGCGGCGCGGGCAGCGACCTTTGGTATGATATACCGAATGTTTATACTGGCTACACGCATGTTGATTTTAACCTTAACCGTGGCTGGGTGCGCGCGGTGGAATTGTGCGTAAATGTTTTTCCCGTGGAGAGTTTTATTGATGAAATAGCGCGCAAGCTTAATAAAGACCCGCTGCAATACCGCCTCTCTTTATTAGAAGGCAGGGCCGCCTTTGAAACAGAGGGCAGTAAACTGCATCTTGACCCGCAGCGTGTTGCCAATGCTTTGAAACTCGCGGCTGAAAAAATTAGCTACCACGAACCACGCAAAAAGAATCACTACATAGGCGTTGCCACACACTTTTTTAGTTTTGCAAGATCGTATGCAGCGCATGCCGTTGAAATTGAAATGACCGGCGCTAAAAAGTTTACCATAAAAAAGATCGTCTCCACTATTGACTGCGGCATTATTATAAACCTTGATGGCCTGATGAACCAAATGGAAGGCGGTACCGTGTTTGCCCTCTCACAGGCTTTAATGAGCGAAATAACCGTTACCAACAGCCGTGTGGACCAGGATGGTTTTTACACCTACCAGGTAGCACGCATGCCCGATATACCGCCTATTGAAGTATATACCATACCCAGCGCCGAAGAGCCCGGCGGCATTGGCGAAGCAAGCCTGCCTACCTTAGCCCCTGCCCTCTGCAATGCACTTGCCGCAGCAGGTGAAAGGCCGGTGAGGCTACCATTGAGTAAGGATGGGTGGAGTTGGGGGTAGGGAAAGTGCTAAGTTGTGTAATTAACCTTTTACTTTATTGAATACCTAAAGATGATTAGATACTTATTGATAATTTCAAGTTTCCTAATTGCGTCAGTATGTTTTGGGCAACATTATTATGCCGCTAATATCATAAAAAAAGCAGATAGTATTTTGAAATCAACAGTGGGTCAACGAATTTTTGAACAATATTATCGATATGATTCACTTTCTTATTACGGGTACAAAAATATATTTGGGAGGCCAAAATGGAAAGCTTTAACTGACCGTAAGAGAACAAAGGGAAAATTTACGGATATGAGTGTTCGGTACGATTTCTGTATCAGGAAATATGGGTGCCCCTGTAACAGTACTTCTATTTCATTTGATAGCAAACTCAATTTAACACGTCCCTTAAATTTAGATTTTGTCCCCAAGTACATCTTAAATAATGACAGTTGTAATTTTATTAGTGATACTGTTGCTCTGTCAATTTCATTAACCAATTTTAAAGAAAAGGGTGTCAAACCCGTTAAAATTGGACTACAGTGGGATTATCTAAAACAAATATACATCTGGTCGGCAAGCAACATTCTAAGCGAGTATAAAAATTGGTTGGGTGAGCCCTACGGAAAAGTGGAAACGATAGATATAGACGCATTGTCAGGGAAGATCATTTCGCATAACAAAGAGGTCTATGCTCCGGTACACTAACATTCATATGCCGTTGCTTTATCTACGCAATTAAGCAATTCCTCAAAACATCTCTTTAAACCAAACTCAGTATCCACGGTAATTACAGGCCGCTCCCATTTGTTAAATTAATATAACTCCTTTATAACTTTAAACAGCTTATCTTTGTTTTTGATGTTCAGAGAATATCGAACGATAAAAAAGTGAATGATATCTCACTCTCTCTTTTTTCTTTAATCTCCGCAAAGTACTAAATAGCCAATCCATTAGTTACTCATTTACATCCACTGAATAAGGTGCTGTTAACTTGACAAATTAACGTTTCTATATGCCTGTTCTTTGCATGGCCATCAATCATTAATTTATTAATTACACCTAAAAATTTTGTATGAAAAAATTATTCTTATTAGCAACTGCCTGCATGCTGTTTGGCATTGCAGTTTTTGCCCAAACACCTAAGGCCAATACTGATTCTCTCACGTTAGCAGCCAGTATCAGCGAACACCAATTGAAATTAGGAAAGCTTCAGAATGAAGTTGACCAAAAAACAAAAAACAAACAGGATGCTGCGGCCCAGGCTCAGAAGTCGGCAAATGAAAACAGCGCAGCGGCATCAAACTTAACCGGTAGCCCGGACGACAGGAAATTGGCAAGACAGGCGGATAACAAGGCAGCAGATGCCAGGGGAGATGCGAGGAGTTCAAGGAAAGAAACACGCAGGCTCAATAACCTAAACAGTGACATAAACGATTTAAAAGCTAAAATAGCTGACGAGCAGTTTAAGATGACAAAGTACACCGGCGACAGTACAACAGTACATCCCCAATAACAATAAATAGTTACTAATTAATTCGTCAATCCAGGTGCTCTGTAAGGCACCTGGATTTTTTAATTAAGCCCCTTCCTGAAAAATATTTGAAAAACCAAAGATGTAAAGCTGTCGTATCCTAAATTCTTCAGCAACCCATTTTCCTGCTTCGGTAATCATTGTTTGCCCTTTAAATTATAAAATACTGCCATCAGCAAAAAAAGCATATAACTTTAAGGGTAGTCAATAAACTTCAAACTTTACAAAACCCTGCACCATGAAACTGCAATATGATAAAACCACTGCCTGGAACCTTGTTTTACTCATCATACGCTTTTGGCTTGGTTACAAAATGATAGCAGCCAGTTACTCTTCAGTAATAGATATTATTTTCCATCCCAAAGAAAGAGCGTTTTTTATAAAATGGTTTGGTGACGACTTGCATTATCCCATGCCGCTGTTTATGGCTTTCCTCGCTAAAAGTGCCGAATTTACAGGCGGCATTTTTTTATTTGGCGGCCTTTTTACGCGCATTGCAGCTTCACTCATTTGTTTTACTATGTTTATGGCGACAGTAACAGCAAACCTCGGTGAAAACTTTAATATTGACGGGGGCTTCACTATATCTTATTGCCTGTTTGCTATGATATTTATAGTTTGGGGCGGCGGCAAGTACAGCCTTGACAGGCTTTTCAGGCCAAAGCATGCAAAGGCTGCTATTTCGCAAAATGTTACTGGCTGATGATGCAAAGCCACAACCGTTATGGTAAACCCTCATGAGCCGGGCTGGTTTATTTCAGGCATTTCTATTGAAAAGTTAGACCTGCCACAAAAGTTTTTTTCTATTATACCCATACTATTCCACCTCCCGCCTTTAAGATTGGTTTTATATCGTATATCTAAAAAAAGTATAGCCCTGCTAATAGGAAGATATGCCCGTTGCAATACTGCAAACCTTTGCCTTACCTTTGCCCTTCAACGATATTTGCGCTTATGAACACTTCAACAGGCAATGCAGAATGGATGAAGGGCTTACTGTATGAAAAACAGGAACGGTTTGAAAAAATAAGGCTTGGCGGCGGTAAAAAGGCTATTGACAAACAGGCAGAAAAAAACAAACTCACGCCACGACAGCGTATCGAATATTTATGCGATACCGATAAACCTTTTATAGAAATAGGCGCATTTGCTGGATATGAAATGTATGAAGAATACGGCGGATGCCCTGCGGGCGGCACTGTTGCCGGTGTTGGCTATGTTAGCGGCAGGCAGTGTGTAATACTGGCAAACGATCAAACAGTAAAGGCAGGGGCGTGGTTTCCCATCACTGGTAAGAAGAACCTTCGCATGCAGGAAATTGCTATGGAGAACAGGTTGCCTGTCATTTATCTTGTTGACAGTGCCGGCGTTTTTCTTCCTATGCAGGATGAGATATTTCCTGACAAAGAACATTTTGGCCGCATTTTTCGCAATAATGCACGCATGAGCGCAATGGGTATAACACAAATTGCCGCTGTGATGGGCCCATGCGTTGCAGGGGGCGCATACCTGCCCATTATGAGTGATGAAACGCTGATGGTGGAAGGCAACGGCAGTATTTACCTGGCAGGCCCATATCTCGTTAAGGCAGCCATTGGGGAAGATATAGATAATGAAACGCTTGGTGGTGCCGTAACACATACAGAGATAAGCGGCATCGCTGATTATAAATTTAAAACTGAGCAGGAATGCCTTGATCATATAAAACAATTGATTGGCAAATTGGGAGATCCCGCCAAAGCAGGATTTGACAGGGTACAGCCTGTTGAACCGGCAAAAAGCCCGCATGAATTGTATAACATCATGCCCGTAAACAACGCAAAAACATACGATGTGCTGGATATTATTGAATGTATTGTTGATGGCGGGTCGTTCCAGCAATTTAAGCAGGACTATGGCAAAACGGTTGTTTGCGGGTACGCCCGTATTGATGGCTGGGCAGTTGGCATTGTTGCCAACCAGCGCCTGGTAGTTAAAACAAAAAAAGGCGAGATGCAGTTGGGGGGTGTGTTATATAACGATAGCTCAGATAAAGCGGCACGTTTTATTCTTAACTGCAACCAAAAGAAAATACCGCTGGTTTTTTTGCAGGATGTAACCGGTTTTATGGTGGGTAGCCGCAGCGAGCATGCCGGTATTATAAAGGATGGCGCAAAAATGGTAAATGCGGTTGCAAATTCCGTAGTACCTAAAATAACTATTATTACAGGCAACAGTTTTGGTGCGGGCAATTATGCCATGTGCGGTAAAGCATACGACCCCCGTTTTATTTATGCGTGGCCATGCGCAAAAATTGCAGTAATGGGAGGAGAGCAGGCTGCAAAAACATTGCTGCAAATACAAACATCCGGCAGGACAGTTAGCGACGAAGAGCAAAAGGAATTACTTGATAAAATAAAAGGACGTTACGAAAAACAAACGACCCCTTATTATGCCGCCGCGCGTTTATGGGTAGATGATATTATTGATCCAATTGAAACAAGGATTGTAATAAGCGAAGGCATTGCAGCGGCAAACCATAACCCGTATATAGAAGAATTTAAAACCGGCGTTTTCCAGGTGTAGGGTCATGCCATGGCCTATATTAAATCATGGCATGGCCTGTTAAACAATGCCATGCCATGGCCCTGCAAATTATCTGCCTATAGTACTATCTTTCTGGTAATAGCCGCACCAATGGTTATTGTTATACATTCCGTGCCTCCAGCCGCCACCAAAGCGAAAAAATAATATATTGGTTGATATAAACAATACAATAACCAATATAGAGGCCACCCTTGCAAATGTAGTAAGCACGGGCTTTTTAGAAAACCCGCCAAACACATAGCCAATAATAAATACCATACATGCCGCAAATAATATGCGCATTAAAATAATGAATACAAAAGACATAACTTTTAATTTAGTGTTTAATAATTAATTTATTCGAATTAGATTTCATAACAAAACGTGCTCCTCTCCATAATCTCGTCGGGCCCTTCTCCGCGAGGAGAAGGGGTTAGGGGATGAGGCGATAAAGTAATAGGGTTGCTCTATTTCAAATTAATTTTTATTTACTTCAACTGCTTAAGCAGGTCATCCACTTCCTTCTTTCCCCAATGAGGTTCAATGCCTGCGGAAATATTGCCCGCTAATGTTTGTTGTGCCGCAAGCAATAATTCTTTCGCTTTGTTTTTATCGCCGCCCCACATTTTTGGAGTGCTGAATTTTTCCCAGCCATCAAGGTATAAAGCCCTGGGGTTATTTGCATTTGCTTTTTTTGCGAGTTGTATGTACATAGAAGCAGGCGGGCCATATTGCCTTCCATAAGTAGCGGGGTTCATAAATACCCTCGCCCTGTTTACCATGCTCACAACGCAATACACTTCAGACAACTCCTTTTTTTGGGTTGCAGTGTCAAGCAGCGACAGCGCTTTTTTAATCTGCTCTTCTGCTTTGTTTGCATAACCCTCTATGTTATCAGGATCATCCTCGTTTAGCCAGCCTGTTTTTGCATTACAAAATGCCGCATAATAGTAAGGCAGCCATTGTGTTTTTTCAGATTCAGCTATCCTGGCAAAGCCGGCCGCGAGTTGCTGATAATCATTTACAGAAGTTGCATTATCAAGTTTCGCAACATCCTGCTGCAATTTTTGTGTGTCGCCCTGCGCATGCAGGATAACGCCGGTAAGCAATACGGCACTTAAAATAATGATCGTTTTTTTCATCGTGATCTTTTTTTGTTGTTAAAAAATTTATTGTAATCCCTGTTTTGTATTAAGCTTACAGGTTGTTGTTGATAAAATCATCTCGCCGGTCAATGCCAAATGTCATGAACAAGCCTATATAATAGCTACGTGTTGCGGGCGGAACAACGGGCACTTTATTAAGGCCATTATAGCTATAGTTATATCCAAAAACCTGTTTTGTTCCAAACACGTTATTCATACCAAACCCAATACCTGAAAAATCTTTTTCCTTCCATTTTTTAAACATGGTAAATAAATAAGCAAAACTCAGGTTCATGTCGTTATACATATTTGTAGTGCCATGGTCTGAAATAAAGGTTTTGCCATTAATACCTGTTTGCATGTCGTAATAAGGCCTGCCTGTTGCCAATGAGTACGACATGTTTGCACTCAAATTGATGTTTGGAAAAAACTTTTTCGCTACAACCCAAACAGTGTGCGGGGTGGAAAAATCAGGATGTATTTCTGAAGGATAATCAAGGTACATCCGTTTTGTATCAAGATAAGTATAGGTTATCCAGTAGTCGAGGTCTTTAAAAGTTCTTTTATCACGAAAAAATAATTCTACACCTCTTGCATAACCTTTGCCATTATCGTTAACTGCCGGGTTAGTTGTAACAAGGCTATTGTATTGTTTATAATAGGCCTCTATTCTTAACAGGCGGTTATTGGCCTTCTTTTGATAGTTAATAATATAATGAGTTGCCTGTGCAAATCCCGGGGTGCCATTTTGTACCAGGTAAGTTATATCAGGCTGCTGATAAAATACACCGTATGCCGCATTTATCTGGCCGCCATCGGCAAACCTGTATGCTACACTAATTCGCGGGGCCAATACTGTTTTATCCAGCAATGATGAATGTTCTGCCCTCACGCCAATTTTGGCAGCGATGTTTTTGGTAAGGTAAACATCACCTTCTGCGAATGCCGCAGTTGTATTACCGGTAAGGGTTGTTGTGGTGTCGTTATACGTATAATTAGTATTGGTGTAAAAATTTTCCGCGCCAAAACGAATTGCCTGGTTGTGTGCAAATGTTCTTGTTATAACTGCCCTTACCTGCGCAAAATTTGATTCAGTGTTAATGATGCTGTTCTTTTCGTTATACGGGTAAGCCGGAATAAATACCTGTTGAAATTGCTGGTTTTCTAATTTATTTGTTATCGTGTTTTTATCGTAATTGTACGCAACAACGGCGTCAATTTTCCAGTGGGCACTTAAATAGTCACGGTATGAAAGATTGGCGTATATATTTTGATCTTTTGTTTGGAAAGAAGATAAAAGATTTGTGCTGTCAATATCGGGGTTGCGCATGCCGGTATTATTGTATCCATAATTGGTATAAAATTTAAGCATGCCGGTTTTACTTGTTTTAATACGAAAATTGGCGTCACTTTCTAAATATTCCGGCCCGTGAAAAAAGCGGGGTTTTTGCGGCACAAGGCTGTTGTAAAACTGCAGGTTGCCATAATGCACATCAACGCCATAGCTGCTCTTCTTTTTGCTATCCAGCTCCTGCAAACCTGCCCCAACATCCTGGGGGAATATATGCAGGCTGGCAGAAGATTTATCAGGCAGGTCAACACTTTCAAGTATCAAAGCGCTGCTCAGCGCGTCTCCATATATTGCTGAATAACCGCCTGTGCTAAACAAAATGCCCTTAAATAAAAAAGGATTGACCCTCGCAGGTTGCGGCACACCCGGTACACTTGCATAGTTAGGGTTTGGTAATAATGCACCATCAATAAATTGTTTTGTTTCTGCACTGGTTCCGCCTCTCACAAATAAGCCTTCCTGTTCCCCTATTTGTTGGGCACCGGGCAGGGAACGTAACGCGTTTGCTATATCCCCGCCGTTACCTGCAACTGTAACAGCATCCATCGGTGTTAGGGATGCGCCTTTTGCTTTATCAGTCGCTTCAAAACTGCCCGCACTTACTACTACCTCGCCAAGCATCTTGCCCTCTTCTTTTAAAACAATATCAACGTATAAAACTGAGTCTTGTGGGTTGATATCTATTTCTTTAGTGATATAACCTACTGATGATATTCTTAAAACCTGTTTTCCCTTCACTGAGATCGGTAATGAAAAACCTCCTGCACTATCTGTGTTTATGCCAGTCGGAGTATTCTTTAAAATAATACTTGCATCGCTTAAAGGCTCTTTTTTTGTATTGGTAACTTTTCCCCTTATCAGGGTTTGGGCTTTTATGCTGCTAACGCCTAATAGCAATAGCAGGATGAACAAAATATCGGGTAGCTTAAGTAGTTTCATAATGTTTTTATTTTTATATGCAACACAAAAGTATTTTAGCTGTATAGGCATGTGTGTGCAGAATATACTAAAGAGTAGTTTGAATAGATGTACAGGGTATTTGCGGTGATTTGAAATATGAACTGTTATAATATCCTGCTAAATAAAAGGTGCTGAAAATAAAAATACCCTGCTGAATCCAACAGGGTATTTAATGAAAAATAATTTTGGTTAAGCAGGCATGCCATCATCCTTTCTTTTTTTAGGCATGGCAAAACCAACAGCTACCATCCAAACAAATGCGGGGAAACGCCCTAAAGGGATAAATAAAAAAAGCTTTGGAAAAAACATGCTGAATGTAGCGAGCTCAGCAAATACAGCGGTTATCAAACCCAGCCATACCATCCATTTTGGTATTAATTTCATAAAAAGCGCAGGTATTGATACGCCTGCAAGCAATAAACCTAAAGCGACCACATGCGCTACACCGCCTGTAATAAATTCAAACAACTGAAGGCTGCGCATCACAGCAAGGTCATCTGCAACGCCCGGTTGTACAAGCACCCAGCCTGCAAGCGCCGATATTGCAATAAAAATAGCCGCCGTATAACCGCCAAACGTGGCAATGTTTACTCCGGCGACCCTTGCGCCGTGGAATTGCAGTTTATTTGTTATAGATGCGGTAAATATGCCCAGCGGAATGGCCGAACCAAATTGAAGCATGGTATTAAATTGTACAACGCCCGCAAAATGCAGGAAATAATTATGCACTTCTTCAAGAGAGGAAAATAAAGTAGGGAACGGGGTGCCTGCTGTCATGATAGTTGATATAATAAGGCTCGCCACAAAAAGCGAAACAGATACTAATGCGACGATGCCTGTTGAAGGGCCCCGGTAAGATGCCTGTGTTTCATTTACTGCTTTCATAAAATTTATTTTAGGTCACGGCTTTCCTAACAAGCCAATAACCAAAACTATTTTACTTTGAAGAAGATGAATGGCATGAGTATAGTATGAAACAGTATGAGTAGACTTAACGTAGAAATGTGAAGATCAAAGCGAGAGTATCTTTTCAACATTTGCCTTATAGTTTTCACTCAGCGGCAATTCTGTATTGCCTATTGCTATTAGGTCACGTTTAATAGCCGTTATTTTGTCGCCTGAGGCGATGTAGGATTTATGTATGCGGACAAAGCGATATGGTAATAATTTTTCTTCAATCGCCTTCATGCTCATTTTTGTAATTACCGGCCGTGAAGAAGTAGTAAGAAATATTTTGATGTAATCTTTCATGCCCTCTATATACAAGATGTCAGGTATAGATACTTTTACGAGATTGTATTCAACATAAACAAAAAAGTAGGCAGGTTTATCTTCTTTGTTTGCGCTGCTATGTTGAAGATTGAATAGCTCATTTGCTTTATTGCAGGCTTTTAAAAAACGTTCAAAGCTAACAGGCTTTAATAAATAGTCAATCACGTTTAAATTAAAGGCATCAAACGCATATTGCTTATAGGCAGTCACAAAAACAACCATGGGGGCATTTTGCAGCGATTGAAGGAATTGTAATCCGTTCAATCCCGGCATTTGAATATCAAGAAAAATGAGGTCGATTTTTTCTTTGTGTAAAATATCAGCCGCTTCCATAGCATTTTTGCACCTTGCCGTCAAATGGAGAAAAGGTACCTTTTGAATATTATCAACCAAAAGATCCAGCACCAGTTTTTCGTCATCTACAGCAATACAGTTCAACATGCCAGGTTAAGTTTTAATTCAGCACTATAAATATTGTTCTCATCATTTATTGATAATGTGTATTTTCCCGGATATAACAATTGCAGCCTGTTTTTTACATTCTCTAAACCTATGCCTGAATTCTTATCCTTGGAAAGATTGTTTTTATTATAAGTATTAGTAACACTGAAAAGAAGTTGTTGTTCTTTTACTGTTATAAATATCTTTATAAAAGGATGCTCTACCATACCAATGCCATGTTTAAACGCATTTTCCACAAAAGGTATCAGCAACATAGGCTCTATATTGCAATCAGGGCTCTCATCTTCTATATGCAATTGTATTTCCACATCTTCTCCAAAGCGAAGTTGTTGCAGCTCAATATAATTTTTAAGATATGCGATCTCTTTGCCGATAGTAAATTTTTCATCGCCTGATTCATAAAGCATATACCTTAAAAGATCAGATAATTTTATAAGTGAGGGCTCAAGCAGGTCTGATTTTTTTCTTGCTAACGAAACCATATTGGTCATCATGTTAAAAAGAAAATGAGGGCTTACCTGCGACCGCAAGAATTTCAACTCTGTGGCAAGGCGTTCAGCCTGTTGTTCTTTTTGTAATTTTTCAAAATGTATCCTGCCGGTAATCACCCGGAAAATAATACCTGCAACTATAAAAGCTACCGGTGGAAAAAATATAATTCGCCTGTTAAGATTAGATAGTGTGAACGAAGGGTCAATTAGCCGAATGAGATAGATCTTTGCAAAATAGGATAAGGCTATAATGCCTGCTATTACAGGCGGGTACAGCCACCATCTTTTTCTTGTAACAAGCTTTGGATAAAGAAAATATACGTTGAAATAGAACAGCAGTACGTGGTATATGTTGGTAACCAGGAAAAAATTGTGTGGCAAGCCGGTATTTAACTTTACGCCGCTAAAGGCAATGGTGGTTATGGCAAAGAGCGACCCCCAAATAAGTATGTGGATACCCGGAATGAAATATTTTGATTTTATATGCAATGTATTATAGTTGCAGGATTAAAGGTAAATATAAGCTGCAACGCCTGCAAACTAATACCTGTGCCCATATTGCATTCAGTTGAATAGATGAAAGGTATAAGTGAGTAGATATACTATATTGCGGCCTGTATAAGTAGATGTACATTTTACCATGTTACTTATTATATTGCCGCCTAAATCGTTTTGGATATATGCAATTTAATTCGACCATTCTTATACTACCCGGGCTTGGCAATTCAGGTGAAGGGCATTGGCAAACAATATGGCAACGGCGGTTTGGTTTTATTCGTGTAAAGCAAAGCAGTTGGGATGCGCCCGTTTGTGATGAATGGATTGCTAACATTGATGCGGCTGTGATGCAGCATGACCTAAGCAAAGTTATACTTGTGGCGCACAGCCTTGCGAATACGACTGTTGCAGCATGGGCAAAAAAATATAACAGGACGATAAAAGGCGCATTATTGGTTGGCCCCAGCGATACCGAAGCAGCATCTTACCCACAAGGCACCACGGGCTTTAAACCCATGTGCCTGCATAAACTGCCATTTAGGTCTATCACAGTTACCAGCGATGATGACTTTTATGTTACTTTGGAACGTGCTGCTTATTTTGCCAATTGCTGGGGAAGTGAGTTAATAAATATTGGCAATGCCGGGCACATAAATGTTGCTGCGGGTTTTGGTGAGTGGGATGTGGGATTATCGTTTCTAAAGGAATTAGATGAATAGCCTGCTTTCGTTTTACGGAGAAAATGTTTAAGCGTAAAGTGAGTAAAGCGCTAAAGCGTACATTGCAGAAACCTTAAAATTATTATATGGCCACGCTAACAAAAAAATTTATCGCGATATTTATTGTAATAACACTTATCGCTGTGTTTAACCACAGTTTTGCCCAAAACAATGCAGATGCTTCGAAAAATTATTTTACCGTTGAAGGTTATTACAAGGTAAAATGGGGCTTTGCAGATGAGTTTATTAGTTTGTGGAAAAAGAATCATTATCCCCTGTTAAAAAAAGCGATAGAGAAAGGCGATATTATAAGCGTTACTGCTGAGAAACCAAGGTTACACAGCGGTGAAGATACGCGCTGGGATTTTCGGGTTACGCTTGTTTTTAGAACAGCGGCATTGGCATATGATGAAAACCTTACCACGTCTTATAAAGCTCAGTTATATCCTGACCTTGATAAACTGGCCAAAGAGGAGCAGCACCGCTTTGAATTATTGATATCGCACTGGGACATAACTACTGAAAATGTGAGTTTAGATTAGCTGCGAAGTAATATTTTACACAAATCATTTTTTTGAATACAACTCTTTAAGATAATAGTGCTTTATGAAATTACCAATATATGTAGTTGATGCATTTACTGATAAATTATTTGGTGGTAACCCCGCGGCTGTTTGCCCCCTGGAGGAATGGTTGCCCGATGTGCTGATGCAAAACCTTGCAGTGGAAAACAATTTAGCTGAAACGGTATTTTTTGTGAAAGAGGGCAGCCATTATAGGATCCGCTGGTTTACCCCAACGGTTGAAGTAAAGCTTTGCGGCCACGCAACATTGGCCAGCGCCCACATATTTTATACGGAGCTTGGCTATACTGCTGATGAATTATTGTTTGAATCATTAAGCGGTTTGCTTAAAGTTACCTGCAAAGAAAAAGGGGTTTATACGCTCGATTTTCCTGCAGACCCGCCCAAGACTGTTGAGGAAGTTCCTGCCGGTTTATTGGAAGCCTTAGGCATTACCGACGCCAAAGTATATAAAACATCTTTTGATTATATGGTAGTGCTGTCCACACAAAAAGATGTTGAAGAATTGAGCCCCGATTTTAAAGCGCTGGCTAAGATCGGCGCAAGAGGAATAATTGCTACTTCCATAGGAGACCAATCAGATTTTGTTTCCCGCTTTTTTGCCCCGCAAAGCGGTATAGATGAAGACCCCGTTACTGGCTCGGCGCATACTGGCACAGTTCCCTATTGGGCAGAACAGTTGAATAAAACATCGCTTACCGCAATTCAGGTATCAAAACGGCGTGGTTACCTTGATTGTGAATTAAAAGGTGGCCGCGTGCTGATGAGCGGGAGCGCTGTTACGTACATGAGGGGTGAGTATGAGGCGTAAAGCCTAAGGAAGATTGAAAGAGAAATAAAGGTACACATCTATGCAGCAAGGGCATCAGCTTATAATTTATACAGACGGATCAAGCCGCGGCAATCCGGGGCCGGGTGGTTATGGCGCTATATTAATGTGGGGTGACAAGCGTAAAGAGCTTTCTGCGGGCTACCGCTTAACTACCAATAACCGGATGGAATTGATGGGTGTTATAGCTGCCATTGAATCTCTAACCAAAAAAAATATCCCCCTTACTATTTACACAGACAGCCAGTATCTTGTAAACTCCGTTGAAAAAAAATGGCTTGATGGCTGGATACGGAACGACTTTAAAGGGGGCAAAAAAAATAAAGACCTGTGGACGCGCTTTTATAAGCTGGCAAAAGATTACAAAATAAAATTTGTTTGGGTTAAAGGCCACCACGAGAATGCCTTTAATAACCGTTGTGATGAACTGGCAACCACAGCCGCTGATGGCAAGCACTTATTGATTGATGAAGGTTACGAGGCTCAAAAAAATGAATTGTTGTAAAACTTTAGGACGGCTTGTGTAAAATATAATATTCCTGCATCTTTAGTATGTTCACCAAAACCTTAAATCATGAAAAAGCTGGTTTTAATTTTTTTAATTGCTTCAATAGCTGCTTGTTCGCCCTCAAAACACACTGCCTCTTCTCAAAGCACAATTCAAACACCTTCAAGTCCAAATGCTGATGGGTCTTCTTATGAAAAAGCGATAGTAATTCAGGGTAAGAGCGAAACAACAGGCGTAGCTGCTGAGTATAAATGGATAAGGGATAATTATCCGGGCAGCGAAAGCCAGGGGCAGGCGCTTATGAACAACAACAGTAAACCTTACGATGTAATTACCATAAAAACATCTGATGGCACAATAAAAAAGATATATTTTGATATATCTAATTTTTTCGGAAAGTTTTAATAAAAAAATCCCGGTGTATGATATTCCGGGATTTACTTTAAACAGGTTTGCTGCCTTATATATTTAAGTATTATTATTTAGCCAGCGTAAGAGCGGCTTTGCCTTTTACAATCCAATTGTAAGCCATAATAAATACCGGCAAAAACACAACGGTGGATATAATGCTGTTCCTGTAAAAAGGCAAACCGGCCGTGTAACACGTTGTAAGCCCTTTTATATCATGGGTATAACCTAATGTTTGCCAGCTTATAAGCCACACAAAAAAGTTAGACACAATAAAGTACAAAGTTGGCCCGGCAAAGGCGGCAATAAATACGCCGGCGGTGCGCGATTTGCGCAGCAACATGCCTATTAAGGCCAAAACAAGTATTAACGAATACTCAAGAATTTGCCATTTATAAAAACCATGAAATACAAACAAATTCAGCCTGAAAAGCACTTCTAATATTATATTGCTTATAAAAAGTACGATCAGTGGCAGTAAAAAAGCGTTTTTTGCACTGGATGAAGTTAAACCTGCAAATAAAGCAACTGCCATTACAGCGGTAAAGCCACTAAATTCTATATTAGGTGCACATAGTATTTTTATTAATGTGG
This sequence comes from Bacteroidota bacterium, assembly GCA_013286305.1. Taxonomy (GTDB): domain Bacteria; phylum Bacteroidota; class Bacteroidia; order Chitinophagales; family Chitinophagaceae; genus JABDFW01. The sequence continues at coordinate 59,989 of JABDFW010000003.1, read as the reverse complement.
TAACAGCTACCAGCATCAGGAAATAAAAAATGGCGGCCTTTTTATTCATTTTCATGTCTTGTTTTCTTTTGGCAAAAGTAGGTTTTAAAAACAACTTGCCCAATATAAGGCCTCACAAAACTTGAAGGTTTTTCTAAATGACCATTGTCCGAAGCTTCGGGCTAATGACAATTTTCTATGGTACAAACGCTTTGTACGCCAATACATCTAAAGAAGTAGTAATAGTATATTTTTCACCCGCCAGTATGGCTACTGCCTCTCCCTTAAGGGCGTTAATGGTATTGGTGCCGGAAACCTGCAGGCTGCCTTCAATAACCACAATGATCTCCATAGAAGAGGCCTGCGATTGAATACTTTGCCCTGCCAACAACGCTATTTTGCTTATGCCAAAATCTGGAACAAGGCATTCATATACCACTTCCCCCAGTTCATGTCTATCTCCCCTTAAAATCTTAACTTTTGTTTCCTCAAAAATGGTATGTTTCAGCAATTGCTGTACATCAACATGCTTTGAAGTAAGGCCGCCGCGCAATACATTATCGCTGTTGGCCATCAGTTCTACGTTTTGGCCTTCAAGATATGCATGCGGAATGCCTGAGCCCTGGAAAATAGCCTCACCCGGCGACACTTTTACAATATTGAAGAAATAAATAGAAAAGACGCCCTTGTCAATCTCACTAATTTCATCTTTTCCTTCAAACGATTTACTTACCCACCAACCCGGTTGATGTTTGGATAACTCATTGCTTCTCTTCGCAACCAACTCCCTTTGCACCAGCGGGGCAAGTAGTTCATTCACTTCATCCTGCGGCATTTCCATCACGTATTGATACAGGCCTTTGTAACCGCTTACATTAAATATATCGTCAAATCCTCCAAATTCGGGCACGGTTCTTAAAACTTCAAGTAATGCACTTTTTTCCAAAAAGCCATGCAGCAACCAAAACTCGCTTAGCGCCACCATAACTTCAGGCTTATGGTTTTTGTCTTTGTAATTACGGTGTGTAGCGTTTAATGGAACTCCGGCCGCTTCTTCTGCCGCATAACCCTCAATAGCCCCTGCTTTTGACGGGTGCACCTGTATGGACAGCATATCTTTTACATCCAGTATTTTAAACAAATAGGGCAGCTCTCCAAAAGTTTCAAATACCTCTTCACCAATTAAACCGGCAGGATCTTGTTTTATGGCATCGTTCAGAATAATTTCTTTGTCATCGCTCAATAAAACTGAGGAAGCGGACGGATGCGCCCCCATCCAGTATTCTGCGTATGGTTTATGTTCCTTATTTTCTATGCCAAGCCAGCGCGGAATAAAATCATATCCGCCCCAGGCATAATTTTGAGTTTTGCCTTTTAACTTAAAAATTTTATCTTGCCCAAAACTCATTTTTTCAATCATTTAACCCACGCAAGATACTATAATGACCAGCAATAAAACAACAGGTGACAAAGGCGAAGAACTTGCCGCTATTTACCTGCAAAAAAACGGGTATGCTATTCTTGAACGCAACTGGCGCTTTAAGCGGTGGGAGGTAGATATTATCGCCTCAAAAAACAAATTTTTATACTTTTTTGAGATCAAAACAAGAACATCAAACCGGTTTGGTAACCCCGAAGAAAGTATTGGAAGGGAGAAAATGAACAACCTTAAAAATGCTGCGGAAGAATACCAGTACCTGAACCCCGAATGGAAATATTTACAATTTAATGTACTTGCCATAACAATGAATTACGGCGAACCCATAGAATATTTTTTGATCGAGGATGTGTATTTTTAGAGCAGTCCATAGTCCATGGTCCATAGTCCATGGGAAAGAAATGTTGACAGATATAATGCTGTTCAACATCAATCAGAAAATCATAAATGAAATTTGCAAATTCAAATGAGCATGGTTAAAGGAAGCGTAAACCTGCTGCCTTTAGCTATGGACCATGGACTATGGGCCATGGACTAAATCTCTATCAACGCCATCATCTTCTCCACCATCTTATACGTTGCGGGGCAGTATTCAACATTCTGCTGGTGTACATGAATATAATCCACCATTTTCTTTTTGGTAAGATGGGGAAAACCGGCGCAGCTTTCAGGGCGCACAATATAAATGGAGCATTTATTGTCTTTAAGGTTAAGAAACTGGCACGGCTGTTTATTATTTACCCAATCCTTATCCTTCTTTTCAAAATGCAGCCATTTGCTTTTAAATGCATCCGGTGTCATTTCAAGATGTTGTGATATTCGTTTAATATCTTTTTCAGTAAAAGTGGGCGTCATTGTTTTGCAGCAATTGGCACAGCTAAGGCAGTCAGTTTCGGCCCATACCTCTTTATCAATTTCTTCAGCCATTTTATGCAGCCCGCGTGGTGGGTTCTTTTCTATCTTTCCCAAAAAGCGGCGGAAAGCCTTTTTATGGTGCCTTGACTTTTGTTTGAATGACCGCAGGTTTACTCTTTCCATGAATAAGGGGTAGTAGAACGATTTAAAATTACACAATTAACGAAAATAAGAGAAATTGCGGTTGCAGGGATGATTGAACACAGATTTTCAGGATAATCAAGATGAAAACAGATAAAAAATCCCTTTTCGTTCTTGATTATCCTGAAAACCTAATACACCAAAGACCTATAAGGTTTTTAAAACCTTATAGGTCTCGTAAATCTTAACAATCCTGAAAATCTGTCCGCCCGGATGATTGATCGACGGGAGCTCAATCCTCCGCACAAACTATAAACTGTCAACTGTAAACTTTCTTATGTGGGATGCTTATAAAAAAGGATTTAAGGCTTATCTTCAACTGGAGCGCTCGCTGAGCGATAATTCAGTGGAGGCCTATTTGCGGGATGTTGATAAGCTTACAGAATACCTGCTGGCGAGCGGTACTATGAAAACACCCGGCGATATTGAATTGAACGAGCTTCAAAAATTTATTATATGGATAGGGGAGCTGGGTATGACGGCGACCTCCCAGGCGCGTATTATTTCGGGCATAAGAAGTTTCTATAAATATTGCCTGATAGAAAATATTATTACAGCAGACCCCAGCACCCTGCTGGACACGCCAAAGCTTAAGAGGGCATTACCGGACTTTTTAAGCTTTGAAGAAATTGAAAATATTATTGCACAAATAGACTTGAGCAAACCCGATGGAGGCCGCAATAAAGCAATCCTCGAAACGATGTACAGTTGTGGTTTGCGTGTAAGCGAGGTTATAAACCTAAGGATCAGTTGCCTGTACCTTGATGTAGGTTTTATAAGGGTAATTGGTAAGGGCGATAAAGAAAGGCTGGTGCCCATAGGAACCGATGCCATAAAGTATATAAATATTTATAAAGATTCCATTCGTGTACACGCTTCTATACAGAAGGGGTTTGAGGATATTCTTTTTCTCAGCAAGTTTGGCAGGGGGCTTAGCCGCATTATGATCTTTTACATTATAAAAGCCCTGGCAAAAAAAGCGGGGATCAATAAAAATATTTCACCGCATACCTTTCGACATTCGTTTGCAACGCATTTGGTAGAAGGCGGCGCAGACCTCAGGGCGGTACAGGAAATGCTTGGGCATGAAAGTATTACCACCACCGAGATCTACACGCACCTTGACAGGGATTATCTCAGAGCCACGCTGAACCAGTTTCATCCAGCGTTTAAAAAGTAGGCATCGTTTTCCTTTTTGTGCGGCCGGAAGCAGTGATTCAATAAACAATCTGCCCAATCATCCTTCAAATACCCGGCACACATTGGCATGAAAATTAACTATGGGGTTCAGGGTTAAAGTGGCTTCCAACCGCACAAAAGGAAAGAACTATTATTACAATTTATTTTATAGCACCACTATCTTATCAGTGTATTGTTTTTTGGTTTTATCATCAACCAATCTTATATAATACATTCCCGCAGCCAATGATGATGGGATGGTAACACTTGTTTGTGTTGCACTCTTCGTTGCTTCAAATTCATTTACCTGCAATAGCTTGCCATTATTATCAAAAAGCTGGATAGAGTAAACGCCTTCATTTTTAATATCAATATTTATGGCGCTGCCGCTTGCTGCGGGGTTTGGATATACTTTGAAAGGTTGAAGATTAAAAACTTTTCGAACGGTATCTCGCTTAGTTACTATAATTCGAGTGCAATACATTATGCCACCTAAAGTGCCAGTTAATTTACACATCCCATCTGAAATTACCGTCACAGGGTTAAGTGTATTTACAGATTCTTCTAAGTTTATAATGTAATCAGAAACATTTTTATCTAAGTAAACTTTTTTGTTTGTGTATCCAATAGCGCTTATGTTTATAAATGTGCTGTCGCTTTGTTCAGGGATCATGAGTTGAAAAGCACCCGCTGTATCTGCCTTTGCACCTATGTGCGTTTCTCCAATCATAATGTTTGCAAATGGGATGGACTTTCCATCTTTATCGGTTATCTTACCTGTGATTGACCTTTGTTTAAGATCACTTTGATCAACAACTGATATGTCCTTTACTCGCATTTTCCCCATTATTTCAGTTCGGGGTGTTTTGATAGTAATTGCCGGAGCGCCCTGTGTTACATTATTCTTCTGTGCTCCCGCTTTCTCAAACAGCATTAGCAATGGCATCATAGCAGCTATCCACCAGAATTTTTTCTTTTCTTCTTTTAAAGGTTGCAACGGCCTTTGTAGCTGGTCATTGGCAAAACGGCCACACAGCTTGCCACTTGCTTTTGATAAATGGTTTAATATCTCCTGGTCGGTCATCAGGCTAAAATCAACAACCTGTTTGGCACAGCTTTCGCAAAACCGGCCTTTGTCCACGGGCGTCATTTGCTGCCAGTCTTCGTGGCAGGGTGTGGGAATATGAACGTATAATTCCTTTTTCATAAGCGTTGATTTGATATACAGATGCAGCAACTAAAGTTTTTACATAACTCCTTCAAAAATTTATTTTACATCACCACTATCTTATCCGTGTATTGTTTTTTAGTTTTATCATCAATCAATCTTATATAATACATGCCCGCAGCCAATGATGATGGGATGGTAACACTTGTTTGTGTTGCACCCTTCGCCGCCTCAAATTCATTTACCTGTAAAAGCTTGCCATTATTATCAAAAAGCTGGATGGAGTAAACGCCTTCATTTTTAATATCAATTTTTACGTTACTGCCTTTTGCTGCCGGATTCGGATATACTTTGAATGGTTCGGCATGAAATATTTTGCGGATGAGGGTATCAATCTTGTTGACAAGAGTTGTAGTTCTTGTTATTTCTGCTGTTGAGCACCTTAATTCAACTTTTCCTTTTGTTATTCCATAACCAGTAACAACAATTGGGTCTAATTGAAACGTCGTCTGTTTTAGTACTAAATTCAAAGGTTGAATATTGTGAGTGTCAATAGTTACTGCAGCTGTTTGGTATCCTAACTCAAGCGCCTGAATAGTTACTTCATTAGCAAAAGGTCGTATATAAAGCTCAAAATTCCCCAATGAATCCGCTATAGTAGATGCTGATATATTTACTGCACTCACAGTTGCATAAGGTAAAGGATCCCCATTTTCCTGGATAACTTTACCATTAACTAATATTTTATTTTCAATGTCGGGGCTTATAATAGTATCCCCAACTACCTTGATTTGCTTTTCAGGTAGCTGCATTTTCCCCATTATTTCAGTTCGGGGTGTTTTGATAGTAATTGCCGGAGCGCCCTGTGTTACATTATTCTTCTGTGCCCTGCTTTTCTCAAACAGCATTAGCAATGGCATCATAGCAGCTATCCACCAGAATTTTTTCTTTTCTTCCTTTAATGGTTGCAGCGGTCTTTGTAATTGGTCATTGGCAAAACGGCCACATAGCTTGCCACTTGCTTTTGATAAATGGTTTAATATCTCCTGGTCGGTCATGACACTAAAATCAACCACTTGTTTGGTGCAGCTTTCGCAAAACCGGCCTTTGTCAACCGGCGTCATTTGCTGCCAGTCTTCGTGGCAGGGTGTAGGGATGTGAACATATAATTCCTTTTTCATAAGCATTGATTTGATAAGAGTGGTGTATTAATTGTGGCCTTTTACATGGTTTAACTTTTTGCTTACTTGTCTTCTACTTTCTTTACCGGCTTTTACCCGGCTTTCTAATAACAGATGCCGGGATGAAAGTTTTTACATAACGGGGAAGAAAAAATTTCTTATTTTGTTGTCGGAACAACGGATCAAGGCACTGGCTGATAACCGGAAGGTGTATAACTAAGTAAGCAGAGATCAATCCCCTTCTCATCTTTTTACTAAAACAACCGGCATATTGGCACTGTTAAAACATATTGAACCTGTGCCTCAAACGGATGAGGAATTGTTGCTGGCTTTTAAAAAAAGCGGCAGCCAGGATGTGCTTGCACGCCTGTACCTGCGCCATACAGATATTGTTTATGGTACCTGTCTTAAATATTTAAAAGATGCAGAGGCAGCGAAAGATGCTGTAATGAATATTTACCAGGAATTGTTGAACAAACTGCATGTACACCAGGTGGATAATTTTAAAAGCTGGCTATACGTTGTTACCAAAAATCATTGCCTTATGCAACTGCGGGCGGCAAAAAGCATGTTTATTGTAGAATTTCAGGCAGAGGTTATGCAATCGGAGGACTTTTCGCATCTGGACAGTGTTTTGGAGCGGGAAGAGGATTTTAAAAAATTGGAAAAATGCCTTGAACTTTTACAGAACGAGCAAAAGCAGGTTATCAGCCTGTTTTACCTGCAAAACAAATGCTATAACGAAATTGTAGAACAAACAGGGTTTGAATGGAATAAAGTGAGAAGCATGATACAGAACGGGCGGCGGAATTTAAAAACCTGTATGGAAAAAAATGGCTGAACAAAATATATATACGCATTATTCGGCTGCGGATATTGAAAAATACCTGCAGGGGAGGATGAATGCCAAAGAAATGCATGAATTGGAGCGGGCTGCTTTGCAGGACCCTTTTCTGGCCGATGCTATTGAAGGCTACCGGGCTGCTGCATTTACAAAGACGTATGAGCATCTGGACGAAATTGCCGCAGCTTTACAGGCCGAAAAACAACAAGCCAGGGTAATTGCAATGCCGGTTAAAGCAAATTACTGGTGGAAAGTGGCTATAATAATTTTGATAGTGGCAGCTGCAGGCATTGCAGGCTGGTATGGGTTGAATACCGGAGGTAATAGTAAAAAATTGATGGTTGCCCAGCAAAAACCGGCAGCTAATACACCGGCTCCGGCAACCGACTCTTTAATTGCTAAAAATGAAAAAACTGTAATTCAGCCATTGGCAAAAAACGAAAAACGTGCTGAAAATAAAATGACGATCGCCAGGCATAAAGAAGAAGCGGCGCCGCCAAGCCCGATATCAAAGCCGCAGTTAACTCCTGGGTATGAAAAATTTATTGGAGACTCTGCTGGAGTTGCTAAAATGAACGATTCGATTAAATTAAATATGGCATCTGCAGGCTTTATTAATCAGGCAAAACAGGCAAATGCTGATAAAGTACAGAAGCCCATAGTTACACAAGAACTCGTATCCAATAACGCAACTGCTAATAATGCCAATGTGTATAAAAATGCCTCACCTTATAATAATAATGCATTACCCGGCCCTGCATTTAATAGTAACAAAATACCAACGGATAGCATTAAGTTGAATATTGTCTTAAGTCCTTCGCCAACCCCTCCCGAGGTTACTATTACCGATTTACGAAGCAAAATGTCATTTAAGAAGGCAGCCGCTGATACAACTTTACTGCCCCAGGGCGGTTGGGAGTCATTCAATGATTATGTTTTTAGAAAAACACATAAGGCGGTTGACACTACAGCAACAGCCAAAATAATAGGCTTTGGCAATGTAGAGATAGAATTTACAATAGATGACAGCGGTATTGCCCGTGACCTGAAGGTTACCAAATCACTGGATAAGGTAAGTGATGCCAAAGCGCTGGAAATTGTAAAGCAATGGCCCGGCTGGATAACCACGAAAAAAGATAAGAAAGGAAAAGTATTGATCCGGTTTTAGGCACTTTGGGTATAACGCCACTTCGTACTTCGTAAATCGTACTTCGTATTTTATTTACTGCGATACAACTTCAACGCCCGGGTGTTTGCTCTTGTCAAAAATAAACTTCGAGTCAGGGATATCTGCGCCGGTATTTATTTTGGTAAGCGAAAATTCAATAATATTATCGCTTTTGTCTGTCACTTTTGCCCTGGTTATCAGCATCTTGGTTTTGTCAACATATACCGTAACCTGTTTAAAATTCTTTCTTTTATCAGTAGGCTCCATCTCTATCTCGTTATAATTCCCGTCTGAAGAAACTAATTTATAGGTAAAATCCTTATCATAAAAATCTGAAAGCAGTTTTTGGGGGGTAAGGGTTTTGCTGTCATCTTCATCTATATCTGCTTCGGTTACCTCATTGCTTTCACCATTATAATTCCACGACTTTGTTCCGTCTGAATAAATTTCCGTTGTCCCCTGTTTTATAAAATACTTTTGCCCTTTAATATTTATTACTCCCTGCACTGAACCGCGCTGAATATTTTTCTTGTCTTTGGTGGTATAGGAAAAATTAGCTGTAATGCCTTTAAACGTTTTAAGCTTTGCACTAACATTATCCAAAACTTTCTTAGCAGCGGGATCATTTTGGGCTTTGGCAATCATTCCTGTCGTAGAAATAACCAACGCTAAAAGCACATATAATTTTTTCATCCTGAATTTTTAAGAAGGCAAAAATAGATTAATCATAGCATCAGTATGACAATAAGCGGTTTAAATTGTTTAAGACGGCCCTGTTAAAACTGTTAAATAACCAGGCCCGTTTGTTTGTATAAGCCGGTTTTTGCCCTGTTTTGTGTTTTTATTAACTGGTTAACAGCAAATTACATTTTTTCAATGCATAATTTGCTCCAAAAACATAACTTTGCAAACTTTATGAAAAGTGTTATAAAGATTCTTATTGCGGCTTTTGTCCTTTCTTCATGTAATTCGGAGTTCAATAAAGCCATGAAGAGCAAGGATAATGAATATAAGGCAAAAATGGCTGAGCGATATTATACCCAAAAAAAGTATGATAAGGCCCAGCAGATCTATGATGATATATTCCCCTATTTTAAAGGCGATCCCCGTTTTGAGGATATGTATTTTAAGTATGCTACGTGTGCTTTTTATTCAAAAGATTACCTGAATGCGGAGAATCTTTTTAAAACCTTTACGGAAAGTTTTCCAAACAGCCCTAAAGAGGATGAAGCTCAGTACATGAGGGCTTTTTGTTTTTACAAACAATCGCCCAAAGTAGATCTTGATCAAACCAATACCCAAAAAACCATTTCCTTAATGCAGGCTTATATTAATACGCATTCTGAATCCCCCAGGGTAAAGGAAGCCACAAATATTATGGATATATGCCGCAAGAAACTGGAACTTAAGGAATTTAAAAGCGCCCAGCTTTATTTTGATATTGGCTATCCTTATTATAAGGCTGCGGCTACTGCCTACACAACACTGATGGAAGATTTTCCTGATTCAGAAAAAAGTGATGAATATAAGCTTGATGTCATAAGGTCTTACTTTAGATACGCCCAGCTAAGCCTTCCGATAAGGCAGGAAGAACGTTATCAAAAAGTAATAACTGAATGTAGCGATTTTGCCGACCGTTTTCCTGATAGTAAGTTGAAGGCGGATGTGCTTGATTTTAAAACACAATCTCAAAACAATATAAATAAAATTAAAGATGAGCAAGCTAAGACGGCAAGTAAGCGCTAATACCGCCAGTGTGGTGGAAACCAAGAGCCTGGTGGCCATTAAAGACAAAACCGGGAATTTGTATCACTCTATTGCTATAATTGCAAAAAGGGCAAACCAGATAAATATTGCACTCAAAGAAGAATTGCATAATAAGCTGGAAGAATTTGCTACCCATACCGATAGCCTGGAAGAAATTCATGAAAATAAAGAACAGATAGAAATTTCAAAGGCTTACGAAAAAATGCCCAACCCTGCTATTCTTGCAACCCAGGAATTTATGGAAGGCAAAATATACCACCGTACCAACACAGATAACGATCTTTTCAGATAATATACTGTTATTTACACATTATTTGCTGAACGGCGGTGCTTTGCACCGTCGTTTTTTATTATTTTAGTTGTTGCATTGTTCTTTTATAGGGGTATAGGCCTTATTAAATAACTCAGTTTGAATGCTTGAAGGGAAAAAAATATTATTGGGTATTACAGGCAGTATTGCGGCATACAAAGCCATATTACTGGTAAGGCTGCTCGTTAAGGCAGGAGCGGAAGTAAGGGTAGTTTTAACGCCCGCGGCTAAAAGCTTTGTGTCGCCGCTTGTTTTGGCCACGCTTACAAAGTATAAGGTTTTAACGGAGATGTTTGAAGAAGATACCTGGGCTAACCACGTAATGCTTGGGCGCTGGGCCGATGTAATGGTAATAGCGCCTTTAAGCTGTAATACACTGGCAAAAATGGCAAACGGCCAGTGCGATAATTTGCTTCTTGCGGTATATCTTTCTGCAACCTGCCCTGTGGTGGTTTCGCCTGCAATGGATGAGGATATGTGGCTGCACCCCTCGACAAAAAGGAATATTGATCTGCTGAAACAATTTGGAAATAAAATAATCCCTGTTGAAAAGGGCGACCTTGCCAGCGGCCTTATTGGAGAAGGGCGAATGGCCGAGCCGGAAACGATCATTGCTTTTCTTAAAGAAAATATTTTTCGGACGTCTGAATTGGCCGAGAAAAAAGTGCTGGTAACTGCGGGGCCAACATACGAACCAATAGACCCAGTTCGTTTTATGGGTAACCGCTCCTCAGGAAAAATGGGGTTTTCGCTTGCGGAAGCATTTTATACAAAAGGGGCGGAAGTGCACCTGGTAACTGGCCCCGTGAATTTAGAAAGTTCTTTTGCAGGCATACAGGTAACGCATGTGCAAACGGCGCAGGAAATGGCAGACGCATGTATGTCAATATTTGGGCAAATGAATATAGCGGTACTTTCCGCAGCTGTTGCCGACTATAAAGCTGCTGTTGTTGCTGAAGAAAAAATAAAAAAGAATTCAGAAGAACTGGATTTACATTTGATAAAGACGAAAGATATATTAAAGAGCCTTGGAGGGATTAAAAAAGACGGACAGCTATTGGTAGGGTTTGCCCTTGAAACCAATAATGAAAAAGAGAACGCCCTTAAAAAAATGGAAAATAAGAATGCTGATATCATCATCCTTAATTCCCTTCGTAATGCGGGTGCGGGGTTTGGATATGATACCAATAAAATAACCATTTTTCACAAGGATGGCAGGATTATAGAAACGGGGCTTGAATCAAAACAAAAGATAGCGGATGAAATTGTAAACTTCATTATTAAATCATTACATGCTTAAACGTACTATTTTTTGCTGCCTGTTTGTAATAATTGCGGTGGGTACACTGCAGGCACAGGAGTTACAGGCAAAGGTTACTGTACTTGCCCAGCGGGTAAACAGCAGCGTGAATAAAAATATTTTCAATACGCTGCAAACACAGCTTACCAACCTGCTGAATAACCGCAAATGGACAAATGATGCTTACAAGCCAACGGAAAAAATTCAGTGCAATTTTTTAGTGAACATCGCAAGCGTGGTGGAAGATAACGTCTATCAGGCTACACTTACGGTACAGGCTGCTAGGCCGGTATTTAATTCAGCTTATCAATCACCGCTTATCAATTTTCAGGATGCAGATTTTACTTTTAAATATATCGAATTTCAGCCGGTTGATTTTAATGAGAACCAGGTACAGGGTACTGATGCGGTAGCTGCTAACCTAACGGCAACATTTGCCTATTATGTATATATGATCCTCGGGCTTGATTACGATTCTTTTTCTATAAAAGGCGGAGCCAATTACTTTACAAAGGCGCAGAACATTGTAAATAATGCCCCCGAGGCGCGTGAAATAAATGGGTGGCGTTCATTTGATGGGGTGCGTAACCGTTACTGGCTTGCTGAAAATATTAACAATACGCGGTTTAATGTTATGCACGATATATTGTACGAATACTACCGCTCAGCACTTGACAGCATGTACACCAGTGATAATACCGCAAGGGTTAGCGCCCTTGATGCTATAACAAAATTACAAACGCTTAACCAGGAAAACGCCGGCAGCATGATAGTACAGTTTTTTATACAAAACAGGGCGCAGGAATTTATAGGTATTTTTAAAAATGCCGACCCGATGACAAGAGCAAGGGCATCAGATATTTTATCGCAGGTTGATATATCAAACAGCAATAATTATAAATCACAGTTGCGATGACGAAGCATTTTTTGCCTTTTGCTATATTTATTTTTTTATTTGCAGCCTGTTCATCTGACGATATCCCTTCAGATATTATTCCAATAAACCGGATGAAATTTATTCTGTTTGATGTTATAAGCGCGGATCAATTTGCTTCTACCAAATACCCTAAAGACACCGCGGCGCTACGGAAGAACTCACCCGTATTATATCAGCAGGTATTTGCTATTTATAAGATAAGCAAAGACGATTTTTATAAAAGCTTTAATTACTACGAGTCCCACCCTGATAAGAACAAAGAGTTATTTGATTCAGTTTCTGCTATTGCTGGACGGGCACGGCAATCGCTATATATGAGGAAGATGTGAGATGCGGGTTGTGGTTGTTCCTTTCCCTATTTCACATTGGCTAACCGGTTGTAAAGCAATTTGATTTTAGCGGAGCGTAAATCATTTTCCTCTCTCAATTCGCCTGGCTGCAGTATGCCTTTATTAAGCGCTATAAAGCGGGCATCTAATTTTTTCCCATTCTCCAGCAATCCATTTAATTTGTCCAATACTTCGGGAAGATCTTTTTTGGAAAAGCTTTCCTCATTAGCAAATTTGTAAATGGCTTCGTAGTTTAAGTATTGCAACCTGATGTCTGTCATCAACCTGAATTGTTCAAATTCAGCTATATTTTTTGCCGGAATAAGTTTGCCTAAGGCCAAGGCTGCCTGCCGCGTGCTATCCCTAACATCGTTTATGGACATTTGTTGCGGAGACAAGACCGTTCCCTGGTTTATTTCGTAAGGGGTGCAGATTATGGCTTGCCAAAATTTTGCAGATTGCTCTTTTGAGAACCCAAACCTGTTATAACAATATTTCTCCACATACTGCGGAATATTCAATGGCTCATTTGTTTTTAAGCTTTCGGCAAAAGCGTTGATCAAAATATTGAACCCTGAGATCGGATATACATGCCGTATAGCATACAGGTCAATAATCTCTGTTTCCGATTCATTCACTTTAGAATACTGCCCTGAAGTACTCCAGGAGGTCATGATCATACCTTTATAGCCTGCATTTCTTCCCTGCGGTACAAAATCCCGGATGTTCTTAAAATGCTTTCCCCATTCTGTTAAAAAATAATTATCGGGGTGGCTTCTTATTGATGGTGCCCCCCAAATTTCATAGCCGCTTTCTATCAATTTTTGATGCTCCCCAAACCGGTTCAAATCCCACCCATAATTCCAGTCAATGAAAATGGTTTCTTTGGGAAGCAGTTTTATTGCCTCGGGATATTTAAGGGCAATATCTGCCCATAGTATTGGGCGCTTGCCCAGCTTTATCACTATATCACACAACATCCTTATATAATCAATATACAGTTTTGATTTACCCTCTAAAGCTGCTTTGCGGCTGCACTTTTCGCAGTGCCCAAGCAAATAAGTTTCATCGCCGCCAATATGAATATATTTTGAAGTATGGGTAGATGCCAGCTCTGTATAAAGGTCTGTGAATAACGCCCTGTCTTTGTCTTCTTCCAGCGGGCAAACCTGCGAGTAGTCTTGCTGGTCTTCCCTTAGATCTTTATACCTGTAATGGCGTAAAATATATTCAACATGGCCAAAACTCTGTTGTAATGGTATTACATCAATACCCAGGCTGTCGCAGTATTTAATAAAAGATGTTATTTCTTTTTTGGTATAGGCATACCTGTTGGGAATGAGCGGATGTTTTTCAAAAGGATAAGTTCCTTCCCACTCCATAATAAGTGTATTAAACCCATATCCTTTTAATTGAAGGGCAAAACTTCTAAGCGCACTCATCGTCATTACCTGTATTCTCAGGTCAAGGTGAAAACCCCGTACTGCAAAACTATTGCCCTTTTGCAGTGAAGTGTTTTGACTGTTGCTGGCAAATGTCAGCAGGCAAGAAATGGTGAGAAGAAATAATATTTTTTTCATACTCATTTATTTGGCGCCTAACAGAGATGCACTATCGTCATCAATAAATAATATTGCACCGGTGTGTTTTCTAAGAATGGCGGATGGATATTGTGGTTCAATATTTTTATGCAATGTATTATATATAGCTGTGGCTTTTTTCGGCCCCGGTACCATGCAGAAAATATGTTTGGTATTAGTAAGAGCAGGAATAGTTAGTGTGATGGCACTTACAGGCACATCATTAATTGTTTTAAAACAACCGTCATTTACCTGCTGCTGGCGGGACGCAGCGTCAAGCTCAACAACCTTTACAAGATGGCTGTCTTCAAAATCAGCAACATGCGGGTCATTAAAAGCAATATGCCCGTTTTCCCCAATACCCATGCATACAACATTTGCCGGATAGGCTTTCAATAGATCAGTGTACCTGCTGCATTCAGCCGCAATATCCATGGCGTTGCCGTTTATGTAATGCACGTTGTGCAACTGTATTTTACTGAAAATATGCTCATTCAAATAGTGCCTGAATGTTTGTGGCGCCCCGGCAGGCAAGCCAATGTATTCATCCATATGAAAAGCATTAATGCGCCCCCATGCAATATCTTTTACATTAGCCAATTCGGATAAAAATTCATTCTGCGATGGTGCTGCGGCAAAAATGATATTCACAAATTCTTTTGTATCCAGCAATTGCTTTATCGTTTCGCCGGCCATGCGTGCGGCATCTGCACCCATCAATGCCCTGTTGTTATATTGCCTTATGGTAAGATTATCTTTCTTCCATTCCTTCATTGCCAATAACTTTTTACGCGCTGTAAACAATTTTGCCTTTAATGATCGTTGTTTGTATGTTTATCGTCTCATCAAAAATAACGATGTCCGCATCTTTGCCTTTTTCCAATGCGCCTTTATCTTTTACTTTCATAATACTTGCGGGCGTTGCCGTCATCATTTTAACAGCATCATTCAGGGAAACATCAGCAAGCGTTATCATATTGCGAACTAATTCATCGGCTGTTGCAACACTGCCGGCAAAAGCGCTTCTGTCAGTAAGTTTTGCCACGCCTTCTTCTACAATTACTTTTAATCCATTTTTTTTACTTCCTAAAATACTTTCACCCTCCGGCATCCCGGCGGCCCGCATAGCGTCCGTAATAAGGGCGGTTTTATCAGCGCCTTTAATTTTATAGATCAGCTTTAATAAAGCCGCAGGTAAATGCATGCCATCCGCTATAATTTCTACTGTCATATCATCAATAAGGTAAGCCGTTTCAATAATACCTGCGTATCTTTTTGCATTGCGGCGTGTAACACCGGATGTGCATGAATAAAAATGCGTAACATGGGTAAACCCATTTTCAAAAGCCTCCATCACTTCTTCATAAACAGCATCACTGTGTGCAATAGCGGGCAATACATTTTTTGATAGCATGTATTGGCCAAATGCAACCGCACCCTCAAGTTCAGGTGCGGCGCTCCATCGTTTTATGCCCGGGTATCTTGATACTAAACCCATGTATTCAGCTTCATCAAAACCCCTGATATAACGCGGGTCTTGTGCACCCGCCTGGTTGGGGGAAAAGTAGGGGCCTTCAATATGCAAGCCTAAAAATTGCGCGCCATCCTTATTTATTTTGCAGGCTTGTTCATATACGTTAAGCGTTTCAATAAGGTCTTCCTTTTCGCAACTTAAAGTGGTAGGGTACATGGCAGTAGTGCCATGCCGGGCATGCATTTTAGCAACGCCCAAAAACGCCTCCATGGTGTTATCCATAAAATCATGGCCGCCGCCGCCATGTACATGAAGGTCAATAAATCCGGGTGATACATACTGGCCTTTTGCATCAATTTCAACTGTTGCCACAGTGTCAATATTGGTATCACTTACTGCTTCAATTATTCCATTGTTTACCAATAAAGTGCCTGCAGGTATTATTTGCGTGGGCGTTAATATTTTACCATTGAATATTTTTAGCTGGCAAGTATCCATCTTCAGTTTTGTATGCAGGAAAATTACATTAAATGAAGATATATTGCTTTATATAATTGGCTTACTTTTCAAACACAAATACCAGCCTTTCATAAAAACGGTAAAACTTAAGAGAGGCAGATGCAACTCTCTGGGGTTGCAAGAATTGATAAAGTGTTCAATATTGCATAGCTAATAACCCCAAAGGGGTTTAATCTACCTGTCGGCAGACAGGTTTGAATAGCCCCGAATGAAATTCGGGGAGATAGGAATTTAGCATATTGTAGAACCCTAACGGGGTTCAATAGAGCTCGTCATTTATAAATAAATCTCGTCAACGACATTGATGAAATATCCTCTGCATTGTTTTTTTTGATGCCCGCTAATCACATATCAATTTATTATCTTTAATAAGCTGTATGCATCCAAATTTATCCATAGCATTAAAAGTAGTAAAAACAAACCTTGACGAAATAAGGGCTTTCCGTATTTTATTTCTTAAAGAAAATAATTTCCAATTTATCTATAATAAATGCCACGACTATGGCTGGGCAGATGTTTATTTATTTACTTCGGGCAATGCAAAAATCGGTTACGGAGCAGTATGGGGCACAAACAAACGGGAAGACAGAGATACTATTTTTGAATTTTATGTGATCCCGCAATTCAGAAATTTTTCAAGCGCTGTTTTTCGTGAGTTTTATAACACCTCAGGCGCCTCTGTAATCGAATGCCAAAGTAACGACCTGCTTCTGTCAACTATGCTTTTTGAATATTCGCGCGATATACAGGCCGAAGCAATATTGTTTGAAGATCATTACCAAACGCATTTCAATATTCCCGGCATTAGCTTTCTTAAACATCCCGGGGAACAGGAATCTGAACAGGATGTGGGCGGCTATGTTATAGAACAAAACGGGGCCGTTGTGGCAAGCGGTGGCTTCATGCTTAATTACAATATGCCGTATGCAGATATTTATATGGAAGTAAAGGAGGCATACAGGCAAAAAGGGTTTGGCAGCCTGATCATCCAGGAATTAAAGAAAGAAATATACTCAATGGGAAGAGTACCTGCCGCGAGGTGCAATATCCATAACCGGGCATCAAAGGCAACATTGTTAAAAGCCGGGTTCAAAATTTGTGGGTTTATACTTAAGGGAAGTATTACAGAATTAGTTTAGCAAGCGCCATATTATAAACCATAAATCAAAATGAGGTAACCCCATCTGTGAATAGGATGTTACCTCATTGCAGTAAAAAGCTTGGTCAATGTTCGGATAAATAATTGCAAAGGCCTGCTGCTATTCGCTGCGTAAACTGTCAACCGGTTTAGCAATTGCAGCTTTTATCGTTTGAAAACTTGAAGTAAGAATAGCAACCAGCAGCATGGCCGTACCGCTTCCGGCAAATATCCACCAGCTAATGGTTGTGCGGTCAGCAAAGCCCTCCATCCATCTGTGCATAGCCCACCACGACAGTGGTGTTACAATGGCAAAGGCCAGCAGTATTAGCATAACCAGCTCGCTTGACAACAACGCTACAATTTGTGTAACGGTAGCACCCAATACTTTGCGTACCCCAATTTCCTTAGTGCGCTGGTTAGTGGTATAGATCGCCAGCCCCAGCAAACCCAGGCAACTGATCAATATAGATAGCCCGGTGGCCCAGGTTAGCAGCGTAGCGGTGTTACGCTCGTCGTCATAAAAACGGGCAATGTTTTCGTCGTAAAAATAGTAGCCAAAATCATCATCGGGGTACGCTTCTTTCCATGCTTTCTCCATACCTGCAATAGCCGTTTTCCATTCGTGGCCGCCTGCGGTTTCAGGTTTTAGTGCAACATGTAAAACGCGGGTTTCAAATTTCGACTGGCCATACTGCAAGGCAAGAGGATTAATGGCAGAATGCAGAGACCTTTCAGCAAAATCGCCCATTACTCCTGCAATAACCATTGGCTTGCCATTCAGTTTAAAAGATTTGCCCAGGGCATCGTCCGGGTTTTTAAAACCAAGCACTTTGGCATAAGCATTATTTATCAACGCGGCTTTCATCGTATCTGATGGAACGATGTTTCGGCCTGCAAGCAGTTTAATTTGGTAGATAGGTATATAGTTTGTGTCGCCAAACTTTAACTCAACTTCAGTTTTTATCTCGCTTTTTCCATTCATATAAATACCCGAGGTGGTATTTGTGCCACCTGACGAAGGTGCATCTGCACCAATACCAGCCAACTCAACCTGTGGCATGGCACGCAGTTTATTCAACAAAACAAAGTTTATTACCGGGTTGCTTTTTCTAAAAGGGGCGTTTATAACTATAATGGCATCCTTTTTAAAACCAAGGTCTTTATGCAGGGCATAGTAAATTTGTTTGCTTACCAATATAGTTGCCATTATTAAAAATTGCGCAATTACAAATTGCGAAACCGTAAGCGATTTGCGCAGCCACGCATTTCTTGTTTTACTGCTGTTGTTTTGCGCCTGGTTTTTAAGCACCAGCACCGGTTTATAACCCGATAACATAACAGCGGGATAAAAGCCGGATAAAAAACTGACCGCCAGCGTTAATATAACCAGGAAGAGGAGAATATCCGGCTGGTGAATAAAGTCAGCCTTTACACCTGCAGGAATAAAATCTGCAAAAAGCTTTAAGATAAGCGGAGTTAGCGCTATCGAAATAATGACGGCAAATAATGTAATAAAAAAAGTTTCGCTCAAAAATTGTATTACTAATTGCCATCTGCTGCTGCCCATGGTTTTACGTATGCCAATTTCTTTAGCGCGTTGCGTTGCCTGGGCAGTGGTTAGGTTAATAAAATTTATGCATGCCAGCACTAGTAAAAACGCGGCTATTATCATCAAGCCATATAGTGTGTTTTTGCTGGCTGAATCGCTAAAATCAAATACCCCATAGTCGCTGTTAAAATGAACATCTTCCAGCGCCTGTAAAGAGAATGACCGTGAGCTTCCCTTGTCATCCGGCGATGGCGGGTTTTCTTTTTTAAGAATGTTATTCAGTTGTTTTTCAATATTGGCAGGCTGTATGCCCGGTAGCAGCTTGATAAACACTACCGACGAAGAGCTGGTACCACCCCAGTCTGTTAACCCGGCCATATCTGCCAGGTTTTTATGTGCATTTACAGTGCTGAAGGAGATAAAATCGCGGAAAGTAAGGTCGGAATTTTGAGTGAAGGTTTGCACTATACCGGTTACTGTTGCCTGCAATGTATCGTACGTAACTATTTTGCCAAGTATTTGGCTATAAGGCAATGATGGAAAATAAAGCTTTGCCCGTTCTGAAGTTAAAACCACCTGGTTGGGCTCAGCTAACGAGGTTGATGGCGAACCGGCAAGCCAGGTATAATTAAATATTTTAAAGTATTGAGGATCGGTAAAAGCAATTCTGTCCTGCGCCTTGAACTTCGTGGGAACGCCTTTTTTAGACGGAATAAATACATCCGGCGATAGTGTATAAACAGGGGCTGTCAATTCCACCCCGGTTACTTTGCTACGTATAGACGGTGGCACAATGCCCGAAACACCTCTGTTATAACCGGGCCGGCCCTGGAACGAAAAGTTGCTTACTACCCGGTAAATACGGTCACTGTCCTTATGGAACTTGTCAAACGTAAAATCGTAATGCACAATAAGATAGATGACTAAGGTAGCACTGATGCCGACTGATAAGCCGGTAATATTTATCAATGTAAATAGCTTGTGCCGCCAAAAGTTGCGGAACGCAATAGTTAAATAGTTTTTGATCATAGTATTGCAGTTATAATCAGCCCGAAATTGAGGAAACTACAATATAGCTAAAATGTTATGCCAACATTTCAAGATATTGATTAATAAATTGTTGCAGCAGGGAGTAATCTAAAACTGTATCAAATGCGAACACTGAACGTACGTTTTTATAGCAAAGGTTCGCCTGGTAATTTTTCAATGTCTCGCAAAAAATGGTAACATGGTCAGCTATAAAATATGTCATCGTTAGCTATAAAACCACAACAGGCACACCCCCAAAAAAAATATTTTACAACCAACGTCCCCTTTAATAAATGCAACTGTCATTCAGTAGCCGGTACAAATGTTCATCATATACCGATGCGAAAGCAAACCCTATTTACGAATATCAATTAAAAGCGGGAATTGAAGTACCACAATAGAGGCCGGGGAAGGTATAAATGATTAAATTACACATCTCAATCAAAAAACCAAAACATGAAAAAATTATTACTTTTCCTATTAATCGGAGTGGTACTTATATCGTGCAACACAAAACAGGACAGTACAGCAACAGGAGCAAGTACCGCCGCCGCAGATACACTTACTTATCCGTATAAGGCAACTTATTCATCCGACATCACATCACCTTCTCACCCCGAAATTGCACAAAAAGTATTAACGGTTTGGAAGCTTTTTGCCGATAATAAAATTGATGGGATGAAAGCTTACTATGCTGATACCGTTACCTACGATAATGCCGAGGGCAACCGTTATCATGGCAGTATTGATACCCTGCTGTCTTATGTAAGAAATGAAATGAAGGGATTGGACTCGCTGCGCTTTGACATTAGCCGCTGGGAAAGCGTACACATGAATGATAAGGATGAAGATTGGGTAAGCATTTGGGCTATGGAAAGGCATTATCCCAAACAAGGCAAGCCCGACAGCATACTAATGCAGGAAAACTGGAAAGTGAAAGATGGTAAAGTTGTTTATTTCAACCAATACAAAGCGAATGTGTTGAGGTAAAAAGGTTGATCCGTTATTAAAAACCGCACCTGTATTTATTTTTACTGTCCTGTAATTTGCAGGGCACCTTTAATATATTAACTTGAGTTCGGGATAAGCAAAGAAAAAATAAATTATGATTCTTTATCCCTGAAGGGGATCAATTTGAATAGCCCCGCGTAAAACGCGGGTGTTAGAACGATAATTTCTTTGAACCCTGACAGGGTTCAATAAATAATATTATCACAAAATATTAAACCCCGTCAGGGTTTATTTCGCCTCTTGATTATTTACCCCGTATTTCATACGGGGCTATTAAAATTCAATCCTTTCCGGATTGGCTCAACTACAAACCATCACAAAGTGACCCATTAGGGCAAACTATAAATTGTAAAACAATCTGCAATCGGCGCTATTCTCCCGGGTGGTACGTTTTTTCAGCATGCTTCAGCACATCTTCTTTATAAAACAACACATCCTTAAACTCACCCTTGGTGTACATTAATGCCTGGTCGGTAAAGTGCGGGGACGATACATCGCCACTTTCGCCACCGGCTAATAAAGACTTTGCTTTTATCTTTTTGCCAAACTCCACCGCGCAAATAAAACTGTTACCCTTAACGCCGTAACGTTTGACGGTACCGGGAAAATAACTCGACGCGTAAGAAGGTATCTGCCCCCATTGTGAAGAAGTGAAGCCTACGGGTATGCTTGGCTGCGCATCGTCATACTTTGGTTGGATATTATCATTCAGCCGTTGAAAACGGTTGATGCTGCCCCACGCCACCTGCCATGTGCCCCATTTTGCGGTAAGTTCTTTAACCGTCGCCAAAAAAGGCAATAAAAGATCGGAGGGGGCGGCAGCATTTACAAAACGATTGGTTTTCTGCACCTCGTCTTCTTCCGCGTCATTGTCCGGGTTACGCATAATCTTAGGCACCAGCTTTGTACCCCACTCAACACCCAGCGTGGTGGCAACAGATGTTTCGGATGAGTTAAGATCCCAGTCCCTCATAACATTCACCGGCTGTTCTAATGCAATCCTTAAAGTGTCATTCGCGGGCAGCGCATCGTAAGCTTTTATTAGGGTGGGTACCATCTTTTCAAAAAAAGCGAGGTGCTGGTTATAACCCGCGGCTATCACTTTATCCAGCGTGTAGTGTTTCTCTTCCGCTAATACTTTTACCGCATTTATCCCCCGGAAATTTTCCCCATCCGGCGCCATATAGGCGGGATAATTTTCCTTCTTAGGGCTTTCGCTTCCTGCAACGGTAAACGGTGTTGAATTACAATTTTGCAACCATCCATTTTTGGGATTATATATATGAACGATCTCGTCAATAGTATGAATGCCCTTCCAGTTGGTTGCAGCAATACTGCCGTCAACCGGCTTGTTATAGTTGTATTTGGCATCGCGCACAGGTACAAAATTGCCGTGCCAGTAAGCAATGTTTCCTTCCGCATCGGCATAAACCGTGTTGTTGCTCGTATTGCCCCGCAGATCAAGCACTTTTTTAAATGCTGCAAAACTGGTGGCCTTTGTACGCAGCCAGCTTTGCATCAAACCATTCATGCTCCTGTTGTACGATTGTACCGATAGCCATTGCCCGTTGCGCTTGGCCATTACAGGGCCGTGCAGCGTAAATAATGCATGTATGGTTTTTGTTTGCAGCGCATTGCCTTGTTTGTACCTGAAAGTAATATTTTTTTCAACAACTGGTTTTTGCTGGTGTTCATATTCATATACCCAATGGTTATTTTGCTGCGACATTTTTTCAATGTATGCATCCGATACATCTACAGAGCTGCTGGTATGCATCCATCCGCAGTGCTCATTAAAACCCTGGTACACAAAAAACTGCCCCCATGTAACAGCACCATAGGTATTAAGCCCTTCTTCGCTAACCATGTGTACCTCCGGTCTGAAATAAAAAGTAACATGCGGGTTAATGTATAAAATAGCATTGCCACCTGCCGTTATCGAAGGCGAAAAGGCAAACCCATTTGAACCCGTAAGGTCTTCATCATTATATTTTTTTTCTCTAACAGCAACAGAGGCATTGTCGCCGCTATACAGGTTTCTAAGATCCGCATCGGTAATACCCGAAGTACTTATAGCGCCAATGCTGCCGTCCGTCCACAATAAGGGGTACCAGGGTTCAAAATGCTGCAAAAGCGCAGGTTTGGTACCGGGATGTTTGTACAGGTAAAAATTAATACCGTCCGCGAAAGCGTTGCACAGTTTTTTAAGCCATGTGGGGGCATTGTTATAGTCATTCACGGCCCCGGCTGAGTCAAGCACCATTTTTGTCAAAAGGTCATTATATATATCTTTCTCACCATTCACTTCGGCCAGCCTGCCTAACTTTTCGATATAGTTCATTTCCACGCGGTTAAAATCATCCTCGCACTGTGCATACAATAAACCAAAAACGGCATCCGCATCCGTTTTGCCATAAATATGCGGTATGCCCCAGTTATCGCGAATAATAGTTACCTGCTTTGCTTCAGCCTCGCAGCGCTGCAGCGCCTCTTTGCTTAAATGCTGTGCAAAAAGCTGGAAAGGAAGTAACAAAAAGAAGACAAGTTTTCTCATGGATGGTTTTTACAGATCATCACAAATGGCGTGCGTAACGGATGACATCTTTCCAAAAGATGTCATCCGTTAGTACAAAAATGAAGATAGCTTTTTTCATGGGATGAAAATTGCGAAAATAGTATTACACTGCCAAAATGCGAAACAGCGTATCGTTTGGGAAAATGCAAATATAAATTTCGTCCAACCCCAAAAAATCTCAACTTCAACCATCCATTTGCTTGTTAGAGGCTATTATTTTATGGCTTGGGCAAAAAAGCCATGGCTTTAATGTAACTATTTTACTGCTTTGCAAGTATTACTAACAATCTTAAAAACACATGTATAACAAAATCAGTACTGCTGCATTGGTGTTGTTGATTGCTGCATTTTCAGCCCGCTCGGTTTGCAGCCAGCAAAAACAAAGCTTTCCGCCTCCTGGCAAGTTGGTGGATGCGGGTGGCCATTTGCTGCACGTTTATCAAATGGGTAAAGGCGGTCCTGCCGTTATTATGGAGAGCGGCAGTGGTGATTTTTCCTTTATCTGGAGCCTTGTTCAGCCACAGGTGGCAAAATTCACTACCGCAGTAACCTACGATAGGGCAGGGTTTGCCTGGAGCGAACCTGGCCCCGTACCAAGAACAAGCAGGCAGATAACGATGGAACTGCATACCGCCCTGCGTAATGCGGGTATCAACGGGCCTTATATATTGGTGGGGCAATCCTTTGGCGGCTTTTTGGTACGGGCTTTTGCAAGGTTTTATCCAAAAGAGGTAGTGGGTATGGTGCTGGTTGAAGCATTGAACGAAAATGCGCGTATTATTATGGGGGATAAGCCCGCACGTATCCGCGAATTTGCAAAAGGGCAAACGGCGCCCGCCCCGCAAACAGGTGGCAATAACGACACCGCCATTACCAACAATGCGGGCCAGCCGGGGATGGTTGATACAAGCATTGAATATCCGCTTGACAAATTGCCGGCAAATGTGCAAAAAATGCAGGTATGGGCGCAAAACCAATTTGTGTTTCAAAAAACGGTAAATAACGAAATGACATGGTCGCCGGAGGATGTGCAGGATATGTATGTGCACAAAGGCGAGACAGCATATATGCTTGGCGATATTCCGTTAATTGTGCTTACACGCGGTAGCGGCGGTTACGACGGCCGGGCTGATTCCGCTGAACTGGAAAATGAAAGGTTAGCCCAGCAGGAAGAACTGGCACATCTTTCCACCAACAGCAAACATATTATTGATAAAAATAGCGGCCACAATATTCATCTTGAAGACCCTGCAACCGTTATAGCCGCTATCAAAGAAGTGTACAAGGCGGCAAAAAACCACACGATGCTTAAGTGAAATAATACAAAAAAGCGCTTCGTCTTTTTTCGCCTTTGCCGGTGTTTACGTGGGTTCATGAAGCGATTTTACCTGTAACCCAGGATAAAAACCCGTTTAGTCAAACCCATTTCTTCTAACCCTGCAAGGGTTGAATTTGAATAGCCCCGAATGAAATTCGGGGACAAGAATATAAAATGACATAGAACCCAGATGGGGTTCAATAATCAAAAATTTTATAAATAAAATCTTGAGTAAACGACATTGCCTTTCTCGCCTTTGCCGGTGTTTTCACCGGCAAATTTTTAGGCTTATACAAAATTGAATATTTGAGAAAAGATCACATTGACAGTGAAAAATATTGCATAAAAATCAATCCAAAACAGTCAAAATAATTTTGGAATTTTCGGCTATTTTTAGTAAATTGCTCATACATGAGTGGCTATGAATAAAGAGTTTTCTTTTTGGAATTTGGACTTTAATTTTTGGAATTTTTTTATCAATAACATATTACATTCAAAAATATATCCGTACAAAAACGTTGCCATTGGCGTAAAGTTGTACGGATGATGATTTGATTGGAGGAAAGTTAAGTGGTAAAAAGAAGAATTGCCTTTGCTGATGTTTTCAACAGCAAGTGTACGCAAAAAGAAACTCAAGTTTGAAGGCAAGGAATTTTGAACATTGAAGGAAACGAGAAGATTGATTGGGTACTTTGCTCTAATTCCTGTTGAAAAAATAGCGCTTATGCGTAACATTTTGTAACGTACCCGCGTACCTGGCTTGTTATTGCCATAACTGAAGGGTTATTGTGGTAAAATGCAAGTTTAATTTTTTTCGCCTTTGCTGGTGTTTTCAAAAGCAATTTTATGCACAAAAGAAATTGAAGGTTGAAAGCAAGGAATTTTGAATGCTATCCAATCCTCATGATCTTATAAATCCACCCAAATCGTGGTTCAGACAAATAATCTTACAAAAACGATGTCATTGGTGTATAAGTGTAAGATTATTTTTGCATAAGGTGCTTCGCATAAATAAGAAGGGTTCTTCGCAAAGTCCCTCTCTATGGCAGAGTGCGCCGCGGCGGATAGAGAGAGGCAAATTTCTGCGTAACATCCAGGTTAAATAAATACTTTTATTTAGCATTCAAATAAAGTATTATGGCCCTGTCAAGAAGGGATTTTTTGAAATTAACCCTTAAAGGGGTAATCGTTATTGGTGCGGGCAGCACCTTGCAGGCGTTTGCACCGGCCTCATTTGCAATGCCCCCAGTAAATGATGTATTGTTGCGGTTTGCCATAGCATCAGATGGCCATTACGGCCAGCCGGAAACAGACTACGAATTTCGGCATGATAAAATGATAGAATGGCTTAATAAAGAAAAAGAAGGCAGAGGAGTGGAATTCACCATGGTAAACGGCGACCTGTTTCATAATGACCCCTCATTTCTCCCCATCGTTAAAAAGAAATGGGATGGATTGAAGATGCCTTATTATGTTTCCCACGGCAACCACGACATGATTGACGGCGCCGCTTGGGAAAAAACATGGGGCATGCTTTTGAATTATACAATTGATAAAGGCGGTACAGCTTTTATTATTCTTGATACGGCCAACGAAAAAGGAGATTATATATGCGCGGATGTTAATTGGGCAAAGCAGCAATTTGATAAATACAAAAGCAAAAAGCACGTAATGGTTTTCATGCATATTGCGCCATTCAAAGCCATTGGCGGCGGTATTGATTGCCCTGAAATAATAGCCCTCTTTAACCAGCAGCCGAATTTAAAGGCCATATTTCATGGCCACGACCATAACCTGGACAATGTAAAAGAAAACGAAGGCAAATGCTATTTCTGGGACTCACACATTGCAGGCAATTGGGGAACGGAGTATAGGGGATACCGGATCGTAGAAGTATTAAAAAGCGGCGACATACTCACCTATCAAATGGATGCGGCAACAAATACAAAAGTAAACTCCAAAACTGTCTGACGGTCCCCGTCTGACAGTTTTGGAGTTTAAAAATAGGTATGCTTGAAAAACACATCGTACTTCTCCCCTCTCCGCCTGCGGAGAGGGGGCAGGGGGTGAGGTCATCCCAATTCCGGGTACAGTTTAAACTGCTTCATAAACTCGTTTACTTCGCCTTTTACGCCGGCTATGATGACTGCATCATCGGCATGCATCAGCACTTTGTCTACCGAGTTTACCACAAACTGCATGTGTTCTTCAACCATGCCGCGGGTAGTAATGGCAGGCACCCCAAAACGGATGCCGCTGGTAACAAAAGCGCTTTTATCATCAAAAGGCACCATGTTTTTATTGGCGGTAATATCGGCCTGCACCAAAACCTGTTCTGCCTTTTTACCGCTGATGTTTTTGTTGCGCAGGTCAATAAGCAATAAATGGTTATCGGTACCGCCGCTCACGATCTGGTAGCCCTTTTCAATAAAGGCGTTTGCCATGGCCTGTGCATTTATAATTACCTGTTTGGCATAGGCAGTATATTCATCAGTGAGTATCTCGCCAAACGAAATTGCCTTTGCAGCAATAATATGCTCCAGCGGGCCACCCTGTATGCCCGGGAAAACCGCCAGGTCAAGCAGTTTGCTTATCGGCTGTGTGTTGCCCTTATTATCTTTTATACCAAAAGGGTTTTCAAAGTCCTTACGGACCATGATGATACCGCCTCTTGGCCCGCGAAGCGTTTTATGCGTGGTTGAAGTAACGATATGGCAGTGGTCAAACGGGTCGTTCAATAAACCCTTGGCAATCAAGCCTGCGGGATGGGCAATATCCGCCATAATTAAAGCACCCACTTCATCGGCAATCTTTCTTATACGTTCGTAATCCCAGTCGCGGCTGTAAGCGCTTGCTCCGCAAATGATCATTTTAGGTTTTACCTCGCGGGCCTTGGCCTCCATCATATCATAATCCACGCGGCCATCCTCTTTCTTTACCCCGTAGAACTGCGCATTATACAATTTGCCGCTGTAATTAACAGGGCTGCCATGTGTTAAGTGGCCGCCCATGCTAAGGTCTAACCCTAAAATTGTATCGCCGGGGTGTAAAAGCGCTAAGGCCACTGCTGCATTTGCCTGCGCGCCGCTGTGTGGCTGAACGTTAGCATATTCTAAGTTAAATATCTGCTTTAAGCGGTCTATCGCTAATTGCTCGCTTTGGTCAACTATTTCGCAACCTCCGTAATAACGCCTGCCGGGGTAGCCTTCAGCGTATTTGTTGGTCATTACATTGCCCATGGCCTGCATCACCTGCAGGCTGGTAAAGTTTTCCGAAGCTATCAACTCAATGCCGTGGCGCTGGCGTTCCAGTTCTTTTGCTATAAGGTCAAAAACCAAAGTATCTCTTACCATCAGTGGAATTTGCCGCAAAGATAACGGAAAGAAGGTTGTACTACAGGCTGGAGACAAGAAGTGGAAAACTTTGGTGGAACGTTAGAATATTATATCTTATTAATTTAAAATGAAGAAAATAGTATGCATATCTAAATTGAATGTAATTTCACTTTGATTTAAGCGACCTGAATTGTTAACCACCTAAGTACTGCAACGATGAAACGCATTCTACCCTATTCAGCCCTATTGGTATCTATTTTAATTTCTGTTTGCGCAAATGCGCAGGTAACCAAAATAGGCGGCAGCTTTAATAGCCAAATTTGTACACTAACAAACAGAATGATTGTTTTTGAAGACAATAGCGGTCAAAAATTAGGATCAACCGATGGAACCGGCCCGATTGAGCAGTTTGGATCAAACCTCACCATAGTAATTTCGTTCTTTACTGTTTATAATGACAAGCTATATTTTCTTGCCTCTTCCTCTGCAGGCCAAGGGGTGTACGCAACAGATGGCACGGATGCTGGTACCTATCTGGTAACAAGTAAAATACCAGGCTTTCCCAGAAATGCAATTGTTGCTAACAATCTGCTCTTTTTAGAAGGATCTGCTGCAGATGGCAGCTATCAATTGTGGGAAACAGACGGCACTGATGCGGGTACCAAAATTGTAAAAATTATTGCAAAGGGGTTGCCCGCTTATGATTACCCGTTCGCAAAAAACAATACAGTATTTTTTGCTGCTGATGATGGGGTAAATGGCGGCGGCCTCTGGAAAACAGATGGCACCGAAGCAGGCACTATGCTTGTTAAAGCCATCCCTTCTACAGATCCGCACTATTATGAAAGCTATGGGCTCGGTTTCATAGATTCGATTAACGATAAAATATTGTTTAGCACGCATGAGCTAAGCGGCATTATTGCAACATGGGCTACAGATGGCACCGCCGCTGGCACTGTGCAACTTCCGGCTAACCCAATGTACTCATCGAACTTTAAATTAAACAATGCGTATTATTTTACGGCCGCCTCTCCCACCAGCCCCGATTATAGAGCTTTATGGAGTACTGATGGAACTGTTGCCGGCACAGTTGCAATACAAGACTCTACCAATTTGGCATCAAACAAATGCATGATTTTAAATGGAGAAATAATCGGCGTGAATAATGCCGAACTCGACGTGTTGGACGGAACCCCGAATGGAACCGTTGTAATTGACTCGTTTCCCAACCTTCCTTCTGACCAATTCGCATACGGTCCTGTAACATTATTCACGGCTGGAAATAATGTTTTTAAGAAAAATGAAGCCTTTTTTATCGGTAAAGATAGCACGCATGGCAACGAGCTTTGGACAACGGATGGAACTGCCGGAAACACCAGGATAGTAAAAGATATTTACCCTGGAGTTACCAGCTCGTTTGATTTGGTGACCTATGATGATTTTGGATATCATCATCAACAATATGTTAGCTATTATTATACTGCCAAAGGCATTTATTTCGCTGCAAGCGATAGCCTGCACGGAATGGAATTGTGGCAATCTGATGGTACAGGAGCCGGCACAAGAATGGTAGAAGATATTAATACTGGTAGTGACGATTCTGACCCGGCGTTTGTTGGTACATTTAAAAATCACTTATATTTTTCGGCTGTTGATAATGGTTATGCGGATCCTAACACTACGCCTAGAAGCCTTTTTGTTATTGGTGCTGATACCAGTTCCTTACCAGTTAGTTTGGCGGTCTTTACCGCTATACCTGATAAAACTGATGTGCAGTTAAACTGGAGTACTTCAACTGAAATAAATACCAGCCATTTCAATATTCAAAAAAGTGAAGATGGCAATGGCTTTAAAAATATAGGCACAGTTCAGGCGGTGGGTAATAGTTCTGTTACAAATAACTACCAATACACAGACGTTAATGCACTTTCAGCCAATGTATCGGTGTTATATTACCGCTTGCAAACAAATGATAAGGATGGCAAGATTACTTATTCAAAAATTATCTCAATATCTGTAAAAAAGGGATCTAGTGGCATTACTATTTATCCAAACCCGGCAAAGAATGTAATACAATTGATATACACATTACAAAACACAAATGCAGAGCAAACAACGGTACGCATTATTAATATTGAAGGTAAAACAGTGCTAAACAGCCAGTTGGGAAATGTGCAGGGTAATAACCGGGCAACTTTAAATATAGCTTCGTTAGCGGCAGGTGTTTATTATCTGCAGGTTATAACAGGTAAAAAAGTTCAAAATACCAGTTTTCTAAAACAATAAAAATTTTGTAAGAAAATGCAGGTTTCATAAAAAACTCTCCGACATTTGTACAGCGGTTTTTTTGAAACTTGCCATCATCAATTCTTCCTAACCTTTAACAGACGTGGTATTTACCCTATTGGAACCCTGGTATCTCTAATCCTTCCCTATAAAATCAAAGCCATTGGCTACTGCGTCAGTAAAATTGTTCCCCCAATGTAACCGGAAAACAGGTACTACGTAAGGAGTTAATAACTAAGCGGAAATAGCGCCGGGTGTTACACGAACACTTATTAAGGGCTGTGCCCGTTTATTTAATCAATGTGCTTATGATACCCGGAATATTTACATTTTATAATCAATCACCTTTTATACAACACCTTAAAATTGCTAATTATGAAACAACTTTTACACTACTGTATTCTTTCCTTTCTTATTATCATGCCGGCTGCCAGTACAGCACAGGTTACCAAGCTTTCCAACAATACCAATATCAGGTTTGGTATTCCTTTTAACGGGAAATTTTTGATGGCTGATTCAAGTGGTTCGCTGTGGACTACAGATGGCACGGCTGTTAACACAGTAATATACACCACCAAAGTAAAATTTGATATGTTGGGCGGCATTGCCATAATAAACAACAAACTGTATTTTTCAGGGGTAAGTACTGCCGATGGATCAGAACTGTGGGTTACCGATGGCACCGACGCTGGTACAAGCCTGGTAAAGGATATTAATGCTGGCGTAGACAGTTCATCCCCCAAACATTTTAATGTTATCAATAATGTCATATATTTTTCAGCCAACGACGGAACCCACGGAAATGAATTATGGAAATCGGATGGCACAAGTGGCGGAACGGCGATGGTAAAAGATATTAACCCGGGTGCGGCTGGCAGCCTTGATTCTGCAACCTTTTTTCTAAATAACAGCATGTTATTTTTTACAGCGAACGACGGAACCCATGGTTATGAATTATGGAGGTCAGATGGCTCGTTGGGCGGTACGATCTTATTAAAAGATATTGTAGCCGGCAGCGGCGAACCTTATTTTGGCCCCCTTACGTCTTTCGGTACCAAAACCATTTTTGATGTTGTTGTTGGGGGGCTTATTTTGGGGAATTCAGAACTTTGGATTAGCGATGGTACATCAGGGGGCACTACTTTAATAAAAGATTTTGGCTCTTTTTCAGGTACACCAACATTTGGCTATACAAAGTTTAATAACAAAATATATTTTGACGGTACCCAGTCTCTTTCAACGGGTACTGAGCTATGGGTTACAGATGGTACCACTGGAGGAACTAATATTGTAAAAGACATTTATCCGGGAATAAACAGCTCATTGCCATTTTTGACCACCAGCGTGAATTTCACCGGCAATTTTATGTTTACCGCAACAACCGGTACATCAGGTACTGAGCTATGGCTTTCTGACGGCACGGGTACAGGTACCACCTTAATGGACGATATTAATCCGGGAAGCGCTTCTTCCAATGCAATTGCTCTTATTGGTTTTTCTGCCTTCGGCCAAACCAGCAGTACATTATATAAGGGAAAAATATTTGTTAGTGCAAATGATGGTACGCATGGCACTGAATTATGGATTACTGATGGTACCAAAGCAAATACGAGTATGGTAAAAGATATACAACCGGGCAGTGGCGGATCTTTAACAGGCACTACGGGTTATTTTTATACCGCCCAGGGGTTATACTTTAGTGCCAACGATGGTTCTCATGGATTAGAATTATGGACATCTGACGGCACTTCTGGGGGAACAACACTTGTCAAGGATATAAACCCCGGCAGCAATGGGTCTTCTCCCGAATTTATGGGCATTTTTAATAACCACCTCTATTTTACTGCCGATGATGGTGACAATACTTCAGGCAAAAGGGATCTGTACATTGTTGATGCTACCACAACAACTTTGCCTGTTAGCCTGGCAAGCTTTACTGCTGTACCTGTTAAAAATGATGTGCAGCTAAACTGGTCAACTTCAACTGAAATAAATACCAGCCATTTCAATATTCAAAAAAGTGAGGACGGCAGCAGCTTTATAAACATAGGCACGGTTAAAGCGGCAGGTAATAGTTCTATTACACAAAACTATCAGTATATTGATGTTAATGCTATGTCGGCAAATGCATCGGTATTATATTACCGGCTGCAAACAAATGATAACGATGGCAACGTCACCTATTCGAGGATTATTTCAATACCGGTAAAAGAAGAATCTGTAAGCGTAGCCATTTATCCAAACCCGGCAAGAGCTGCTATTCAGTTAACATACACTTTGCCAAATGCGAATGTGCCTCAGTCAACTGTGCGTATTATTAACAGCGAAGGCAAAATCGTGTTGAGCAGCCAGTTGGGCAATGTACAGGGCAGCAATAAGGCAACCCTTGACATATCTTCCCTTGCGGCAGGCGTTTATTACGTGCAGGTTATAACCGGTAAAAACGTTAAAAATACAAGGTTTGTAAAGCAGTAAATAACTGAAGGAAAATGAGATTTTAAATAAGGGCTGCCCTGCAATTTTACAGGGCTGCCTTTTTTTAGGTTGCCATCATAAATTTTTCCTAACCTTTAATAAAACCCTTATTTGTTAGCCGTAAAGTAAATACATTTATTAAGTAGTTGTAACTATATCAAACTTCCATTTCATCATATCAAACCCTTTCTAAAAAACCGCTCCCTTAAAGCAAAAATAAAATGGAGTGCTTTTATATTGCTGTTGCTTTGGTTTTGGCTTGCTTTGCCTGCGCATCTTTTTAATGCCCGCACCTCATTTGTGATTACCGATAAAGATGGCAACCTGCTTAATGCCTCTATTGCTCCAGACGGCCAATGGCATTTTCCATACAATGCAGACGTGCCCGATAAATTTGTTGAGTGTATCACCACATTTGAAGATAAGCGTTTTTTCTATCACCCAGGTGTTGATCCTATGGCTATAGCGAGAGCGATGACCAGAAACATGCGTAACAAAAAAGTAGTAAGCGGTGGCAGCACGCTTACCATGCAGGTGGTTCGGTTATACAAAAAGAACGACAGCCGTAATATTTGGAATAAGCTGTGTGAAACTATCCTTGCATTGCGGGTTGAATTTTCCTATAACAAAAAACAAATATTAGCCCTGTATGCGGCCAATGCACCTTTTGGCAGCAATGTAGTGGGGCTTGATGCCGCGTCATGGCGCTATTTCGGCAGGGCGCCCGATAAACTTAGCTGGGGCGAAATGGCTTCTCTCGCCGTATTGCCCAATGCGCCTTCCTTAGTGCATCCCGGCAAAAACAGGGATGAATTGTTGCGTAAAAGAAATGAGTTGCTGGATAAGCTTGTTAAGAATAAAGTTATTGATGCCACAACGGGCAGCCTTGCCAAACTGGAACCATTGCCCGGTAACCCAAAGCCCTTGCCACAGTTGGCATTACATTTATTCAACCGGTTTAAAAAGGATTATCCGGCCCTTAAAAGTAACGACGTTTCTCTTACCACCGAAATTCAAACCACTATTAATATTAACCTGCAGCAACAGGTAAACGACATTATTTTCCAGCACCATGAGCAGCTAAAAGGCAACCAAATAAACAATGCTGCCGCTATGGTAGTAGATGTTGAATCGGGCAATATATTGGCTTACGTAGGCAATGTGTATATTCCATCTGATACTTCTATTGAGAGCGATGTTGACGTGCTGGCTTCCCACCGTAGCCCCGGCAGCACTTTAAAGCCGTTGTTGTATGCTTCTCTGCTTACAGAAGGCACTATGCTTCCGCAGCAGCTTGTTCCCGATATCCCAACGCAGCTGGGCGGCTATGCACCCGCAAACTTTGATCTCGGTTACGATGGTGCGGTACCTGCAAACAGGGCACTTTCCCGCAGCCTGAATATTCCTGCAGTGCGTATGCTTATGCAGTTTAAGTATCAAAAGTTTTATGATGTGCTTAAGCAATGCGGCATTACTACTTTAAACCGGCCGGCCAATACTTATGGTATGAGCCTGGTACTGGGTGGCTGCGAAATATCGCCATATGAGCTTGCGGGGGTTTACAGCAGCATGGCGCGTATGTATAACCACCAGGGAAAGAATAATGGCAAGTGGAATCAAAAAGATTGGTTTATGCCCGGTTATGTAACAAAGGAGGGAAGGAAGGTAACAGATAAGAATGTCCCGTCTACACAGCTTTTTGATTACCCTTCCCTGTGGCACACATTTACTGCGATGAACGAAGTAATGCGGCCGGGAGAGGAGGGCCTGTGGGGATCATTTTCATCCGCCCAGCATATTGCCTGGAAAACTGGTACAAGCTTTGGCTTCAGGGATGGATGGGCTGTTGGGTTTACCCCGAAGTATTGCGTAATTGTGTGGGTGGGCAACACTACAGGCGAGGGCAGGCCGGATCTTACCGGCATTAGCACAGCAGCGCCTGTGCTGTTTGACATATTCCGTTTGCTGCCGGCATCTAATTGGTTTCAACCACCAGCTTCGGGATACGTATATATGCCCGTTTGCCATGAATCAGGGTTTAAAGCCGGCCCCGACTGCACAACAATTGATACCATATTGGTTTCAAGCCGTGCCGTAAATGCGCCTGTTTGCCCGTATCACAGGGTGATACACTTGGATAAAACCGGTGCTTACCGGGTAACAGAAAATTGCATACTACCTTCTGAAATGGTGCACCGTTCCTGGTTTGTGCTGCCACCCACTATTGAATACTATTATAAGCAAAAACATACAGGCTATCAATCTTTACCGCCTTTTATGGCCGGTTGTACGAACGAAACTTTAAAGCCACTGGATATCATTTACCCCGAGAACGATGCTAAAATATATATACCGCTTGAGCTAAGCGGCGACCGCGGAAGAACCGTGTTTACTGCAACCGACCGAAATAAGAATGCAAAAATCTTTTGGCACCTGGATGATACTTATATTGGGGTTACTACCCAATTTCACCAAATGGCATTAAACCCATCACCAGGTAAACATACTTTAACTATTGTAGATGAAAACGGCGAAAGTGTTGTGAGAAACTTTGAAATTTTACAAAAAGAGGCAGACGATAAATAATTTTTCTATCTCCTCAATCCCAATCGCCTCCTTTTTTATTCAGCTTTATTACCTTCATCAATAAAATTCTAAAGAGAATTTAATAACAAAAGCAGTATTCTTAAATTATATTGCGCCAAACAGGACACGCGATGAGTAAGATTGATCTAAAGTTTGCTGTGATAGGCTGCGGTCGAATTGCGCAAAGGCATGCGGAACATATTCAAAAAGTTGGCAGGTTACAGGCAGTGTGTGATATTGTTACAGAAAAGGCTGATACCCTTGGCGAAAAATATGGAAGTAATATTTACTATTCCCTTGGCGAACTGCTGGAATCAGAAAAAGAACTTGATGTAGTTTCTATTTGTTCGCCAAATGGCCTTCATGCTGCCCATGCCATTACCGCCTTAAATGCGGGGATACATGTATTGTGCGAAAAGCCAATGGCGATCACTTCTTACGATTGTGGCGAGATGATAAAAACTGCTGAGAAAAATAATAAAAGGTTGTTTGTTATTAAACAAAACCGCTTTAACCCGCCTGTGGTTGCGGTAAAGCAGGCGATAGACAGAGGATTGCTTGGAAAAATTTATAGCATCCAGCTAAACTGTTTTTGGAACAGGAATGAGGATTATTATAAAAACTCGTGGAAGGGAACAAAAGAATTGGATGGCGGAACATTGTTCACGCAATTCAGCCACTTTATTGACCTGTTATACTGGATGATCGGCGATGTAAAAAGGGCATCTGCGTTTATGGGTAATTTCGCGCACAAGCAAAGCATTGAATTTGAAGATACGGGCGTTGTGGCGCTTGAATTTAATAATGGTGTTTTGGGTACTGTTAATTTTACCGTGAATAGCTATCAAAAAAATATGGAGGGCTCTATTGCTATTTTTGCAGAAAAAGGAACGGTAAAAATAGGCGGCCAATACCTGAATGAACTGGAATATCAATGTATAGAAGGGTATGAAATAAAAGATCTGCCAGAAGGGAACAAAGCCAACAATTACGGTACCTATACAGGTTCTATGAGCAATCACGACAAGGTGTATGAGAACTTAGCAGATGTATTGAAGAATGGGGCTTCCATCACTACCAATTCTTATGAAGGGTTGAAGACTGTAGAGATAATAGAAAAAATTTATGCAGCAGCGCAAGGCCGTTAAACAAACCGCTTGATGAATAAAAATAAGAGGCTTAATGTTTCCGTAGCCGGTGATGTACTAATGGGTGATAACGTTACCATTGTTGAGCCCTGTAATTTATATGGCTGTAAAATTGGCAACAATTGTTTTATAGGGCCATTTACTGAAATACAAAAGGATGTAGTAATTGGCAACAACTGCAAAGTACAATCACATACATTTATTTGTGAACTGGTTACCATTGGTAATGATTGCTTTATAGGGCATGGGGTGATGTTTATAAACGATGTTTTTGCAAAGGGCGGTCCTGCGCGCGGCGATAAGAATTTTTGGAAGGCAACCAATATTGGCAACAATGTTTCCATAGGCAGTAATGCTACCATTTTGCCTGTTAATATCTGCGATAATGTGATTATTGGCGCGGGCAGCGTGGTTACAAAAAACATTGAGAAAGCGGGTGTTTATGCAGGCAACCCGGCGAAGCTCATCAAAACATTAAAGTAACCAGGTATAATGAATATTCCCTTTGTAGATTTAAAATTGCAATACAGCAACTATAACTGAAAGCCAGATAGATTATATTGCAGATGCAATCAGCAAATTTTATCATGTTAGTATATGATATTAAGCATTATTAGTCCGTGCTTTAATGAAGAAAAATATATTGCACAAACCATAGAAAGTTTTTTGCAGCAGCAATGCCATTCATTCGGCCTTGAGATACTGATTGTGGATGGCAGGTCAACAGACAATACAAGAAATATTATTAACGAATATGCATTAAAAAACCCGCAGGTAAAACTCGTTGATAACCCCAAACGTAAAACGCCTTTTGCTTTTAATGAAGGGTTAAAGGCCGCCCAGGGCGAGTATATCGCCATTTTAGGTGCACACAGCGTTTACGAACCCGGTTATTTGCAAACCTGTTATGATGAGCTTATAAAAACAGGTTCTGTGGGGTGCTCGGGAAGGGTTATTACGCAGTCTGCTTACAATAATATACAGGCTATGCTGTGTGAGTGGGTCATGTGCAGCGTATTTGGTGTATCTTCCTTATCCTTTCGTATTGTTAAGGAAGGCTATGTACATTCAGTGAATTTCCCCGTATTTAAAAAGCAGGTGGTGCTTGATATTGGCGGGTATAATACACTGATGGAGCGTAACCAGGATAACGACCTTAACCAGCGTATTCTTGATGCGGGGCATAAGTTATATTGTACATGGAAAACAAGCTGCTTTTACAGGCCCCCTGCCGATTTGAATAAACTTTTTTTCTATGGCTACCGCAATGGCTTTTGGAATGCCAGGAGTTTTAAATTATTTCCACGCTCAATGCGGTTTCATCACCTGGTACCGTTTTTGTTTACTACGTGTATTATTTTTCTCTTATTTGTGGGGATGATAGAAAAATTGCTTTTTCATTCTTTATATGGGCTTGATCTGCTGCTCTTGTCCTGCGGCTTTTATTTTTTCATAGCATGCCTTGCCACTATTGTATCCATCAGGCAAAAATTTGATATGCGAAAGCTATTGATGCCTTTTATCTTTTTTGCCTTTCATTTTTCTTATGGGTGGGGAACACTAAAAGGGTTTTTGCGGAAGGAGAACTAAGTCACGCTTATATGTCCTGTAGTAAATTATTCCAGAGGGTGCGTACGTTGCTCCAGTCATATTTCATGGCAGACTTCCTTGCTGCCAAGCTTAGCCCGTTGGCTATTGCAGGATTATTTAAAACGTTGTTTACGGCTGATACGAATGCATCCGCATCTAAGGGTGGAACTAAAACGCCATCCTGGTTGTTTGTTATTAAATATGGTAGGCCGCCTACATCCGTACTTATCACCACCATGCCTAACGCCATTGCCTCAATTACACTAACCGGCAGGTTGTCAAAATTAGTGGTGTTGATAAAAAGATCGTATTGCACTGAAAGCGCGGTCCATTCTTCTTTGGTAACAAAACCTTTAAATAGAATATTGCTTTCTACTTTTAACTCTTTGGCCAATTGAATGCATTCTGCAAAACTGCCGTCTTTGTCGGGGCCAATCATCAGAAGCACCGCATCAGGGTATTCCGGAACTAATTTGGCAAGTATGTGAATGGCAAGTTTAGGATTATACAATTGGTGAAACGACCTTACCCAAAGTAACCGCGGTTTGCAGGCTGCTCTTTCCTTAAAATTGTACAACTCAATGTTAATTGGATTTGGAATGCAGGTAGCGGGCCAGTTATTTTGCTGCATCGCCTGTTGTAAATACCCTGAAACGGCAACGTTGATATAGGCTTTGCCAAATATTTTTTTTGATAATGAGCGTGACTTTTTTATCCGCCCCGGCAAATCGCCGCCATGCAGGCAGGGTATATATTTTATATTAAGCAGCCTGCAGTATGATGCGCAAACGCAGGCGAAGTAGAACGCATCTGTGCTGTAGGTTGCAATAAGTGCTATCGAATTTTTTCTATTTGCCCAGATCGTTTTCAGCATATCGGGCAACCTCAATGCTTTATTTTTTACATTACTTGAACAAATTATTTCATAACCTTCTGTTCGTAATTGCTTCACCAGCACTTCTGCAATGGTAGGCAGGTAACCATGTTTGCTTAAAAAATTGTCTATATAAATTATTTTCTTAGTCATGGTTTTTCCTGCCCAGCTTTGAAATAACAGCCTGGAATTTCCCGTTATTAGTCAAAGGGATATTTTCTACTTCTTCAATAACAATGTTCATTTCACCTAACTGGCTTTCAATTCTTTTATTAATAAGCATTCTTTCATCATCTCCAAGTTGCCCGTCTGTAACAAGCCTGATAATAATATCATCCAAACTTTCCTGTATCACCTGTGCCTGTTTTACC
The DNA here is from genome assembly GCA_013286305.1 of Bacteroidota bacterium. Classification (GTDB taxonomy): domain Bacteria; phylum Bacteroidota; class Bacteroidia; order Chitinophagales; family Chitinophagaceae; genus JABDFW01. The sequence continues at coordinate 20,472 of JABDFW010000003.1, read as the reverse complement.
GAATGCAGCCCGTTAAAAATACCATGAAACCGCACCATTTCCCTTCCATCTTTCCCTATAACAACATCTTCTATGCGCCCGGTAATTTCCTGCACAACAGGCATCGCCCTCCCGCATGAGCACGTCTTATCTGTCAAAATAATTTGATCGCCAATTTTATAGCGTATTAACGGCTGGTCAACATTTAAAAAGCCGGTACAATAAACGTCCCCGGGCTCGCCTGCTTTTGCAGGGTTCATATTGTTATCCAGCACTTCAATAATACCCGCATCGGGGCTTATATGCAGGCTGCTGTGTTCACATTCGGTTATCAGGCCGCAAGCCTCAACGCCGCTCCATCCGTCAAACGTTTTGCAACCATATACTTCTTTAAACATAGTGCGCATTTCATTCGTAAGCTTTTCACTTGAGGTTATCACACATTTTAATTGCGGTGCATCAATCCCCAATTCTTTGAAAAACCTTGCAAGAAAAAAATTACTCATGGCATAGCCGGTCATGTATTGTGCATGGTGTTTTTCCATGCCCTGCCTGTAGTTCCCCGCATTTTGCGCGCTGATATGGTATGCAGAAAAATATACCTGTTTTTCAAAAGAATTATACCGGTAAAATGGTGGCTTGTTTTCTGCGCCGGCCAAAATTCTCCGGCCACCTATCATACCCCTGGGGATAAGGCTGCTTACACGTGCCCAGTTTCTTACCCTTGCTTCAAATATGGCAAACCATCTTTGATGCATGGCGTGTGAATACATGATTTGCGTGGGAGTGCCGGTGCTGCCACTACTTGCAAAAAAGACGCCGCCATGTTCACGTTTGCCGGATAGCAAGGTTGATGAGCCGTATTTGCGTAGATCTTCTTTAGAAAGCACCGGCAATTGTGAAATAGTATCAACCGAAATCTTTTTTATCACATTTGTATCTACACCTTTTTTCTTAAAGGACTCTTGGTAAAAAGGCACATTTTCAAAACTGTGTAAAAGCACTTGTTGTAAATGTTCGTTTTGATAATCCATCCATTGTTCCGCAGCAAAGTTTTCTCTTTCCTTTGCTTTTAAATATTCCTGCTTAAAAACACCTCCAAACCTTCGCTTCCTCCACGTATAGCCATACGCAGATACAAGCAGGTTTTGAATAAAAACCGGGCTGTTATTATATATTTTTTCCTGGAATCCCAATAAATAGCTTTATGTGCGTTAGATGAAGATAAGTTAAATGAGAATTATTACTAATTGGGATGATAGATGCGTTCTGCATTTTTGTATATCTCTCCCTTGTCAAATGTCATTGGCTTTGTTTTTTGATGGGTAAACAGATCAGCCTGGTCGGCATAATGCGGACTTCCCTTTTTATTGGATGCGCCATAACAATTGATGCTTTCTATTACAGGGCCATCTTTGGTAAACCTTACCAGCTCAATATAACTTTCTCCTTGTGCTCCTCTCACCAACCCATTCTTATAGGGAATCGCATATATGGCTGATATTACATCGGGTATGCCCTGTAATGGTAATATTTTATTATCCCTCACCAGCTTTTGGTAATCGCCCAGGGGGACAGCTATTTTTTTGAAATGATCAAGTAAATAAGCGCGCGCGTATTTAAACAGGTCAACAGCTTTGGCGGTACTAATGGTGCTATAACTCTTGCCCGTTTGCAACTCGTTCACCACTTCGTAATAAATAATGTCAAATAATGTGGCGCCTGTGCTGGTTACATCGCCTTTTCTATCCCACTGTTGTAACAGCTTTATCACATCGGCAATCTCGGGGTGTTTTTGCACAGGAATTGAAAACAAGGTATCTGTATTCACCATGTACGACAGCTTTGCCGGCAATTGAAGGTCGTATTTTATGCGTTTCATATCGGCATAGGTAGGCCTGTTGTATTGTTTTATAAGTTCCTGAAAACGCAGGCTCCTGTTGTTATCATACCTTTCATAACCCATTGTTTCATCGTAACCTTTTAATGGAAAATTATCATCGCCCCCAGTTGCATGAAAGGGGGTATTATTGGTATTATAAACATACCCCGAAGATGGCTGCAATACTTGCGGAAGATCACTTATAGGGTGCATTTCTGTCCATAAAGTTTTTGAGGTATTCCCAGGTAATGTGCCTTTCCAGTTAAACGATTTGTCGCGGACAGGGATCTTGCCATTACTTAAATAATAGATCGTGTCATACCTGTCGGCATACACCAGGTTGTAGCCGGGTATTGCTTCCATTTGAAGAATATCCCTGAATTCTGTAAAGTTTTTTGCCTTATTCAGCATATACCATTCTTCCAACCCCCTTATATCAAACAATGCCGGCGTCCTGATTGCGAATGCCCCTTTTTTTGTAATAACAACAGGCCCGTATTTGCACCAGTAAGCATCTTTATTTATACCGATGGAAGTAATGCCTGCCACTAAAACATTCAGGTGCACTTTGGTGATCTCCAATCTTTCCCATTTGCCATCAAATTTATATTCCAGCTTATTTTTTGGATTGATATCAAGTTGGTAGATATCCAGTTTATCAGGACTATTCACTGTATGCGCCCAGCCAAGGTATTGATTGCATCCATGAAGAATGCATGGCGAGCCCGGGAACAAGGCCCCAATAATATTCCAGCCTTGGTTGCTGCACAAATGGGCCTCGTACCAGCTTACCGGCCCCTCAAGCGGCTGGTGCGAATTAATGGCAAGATATACCTGGCTGTCTGCTGTAATTTTTGAATTGAAAGCAAAAGCGTTTGAGCCGCCAGGCTTCATATCATTCAGCACAGCGACCGATCCTCCATAAATTGATTTTAATGCATCATCTACGCCGGAAGATATACACAGTTGAAGTACCGAATAGCAAAGCATATCTTTTGGCGTTAAGGGTAAAAGCTGTTTTAGCAAAACTTCTTTTGGATGTGACCTTGCATAAGCATTAAACCCTGCACAATAGCCCTCAAGCACTTTTTTATATTCCGGTGAAATATCGGTCTCGTATTTAGCGTCCACCAGTTCGGGTATCCGTAATAAATGCACCACATAATCTATGGCTGCTCCATCTTTCCCTTTCAACCTGCCCAACATTGCCTTGCCTGCCAAAAAAGAAGTTTGTATGGTTTCAAAGTCATCTTCAGCATGGGCATAGGCAAGCCCATAAGCAACATCCGCGTCAGTATTACCAAAAATATGTGGCACCCCCCACTTATCTCGTACAATATCAATTTTAGAAGCATCAAACTGTGCTCTGGCTAAAGCAAATAGCATGAATGACAAAATAGTAGCAATTGCAGCTTTTAAACTCATAAGCTTTGGGAGGTTCCGTAAACAAAGCTATTGTTTTAGCGAATCGGTGGGTAATAAATCCTTGATAAAAAATTAACATATATGGTTTTAGCCCCGAATACAGCCGGAATTGCTATTATCCAACACTCTCACCGGAAACCGCTTAATGGTTTATCCTTTACCTTTGTGGTGAATTTATTGATTATGACCTTTTGGAGACAAATAGCTGAATACCTTTTTATAAAAAAAAGAGACCCCAACCAGCCGCGCAATACTTATCTTAAATATATGCATGGTATGAACCGTATTTCGTTATTGATGTTCATTACAGCGCTTATTATTATGCTGGTAAAATTTGTGATTATTCCGTTATTCCGCCACTAACAGTTTTTGCAAACAACTATTTTAAGAGCCCTCGCAAAATAAATAAACGCCGGGGCGGTAACGCATAATACCACCCGGGCGTTTAGCAAGAATAAATATTTTAAAAAACCTGTATTACTGTTTTAGAAATTTAAGCGCGGCAGAGTTCATGCAATAGCGTAATCCTGTTGGCTGGGGGCCATCATTAAATACATGGCCCAAATGCGCACCGCACCGGGTGCAATACACTTCTGTACGTTCCATACCAAGACTGTTATCAGTTCTTTCCCCCACGTTTTGTTTACTAATTGAAGCATAAAAGCTGGGCCAGCCGGTACCGCTTTCAAACTTTGTTTTACTGCTAAAAAGGGCCTGCCCGCAGCAAACACAATAATAAGTACCGGTTTCATGGTTGTTTAGCAATTCGCCTGTAAAAGGCCTTTCTGTGCCAGCCTTGCGGGTAACTTCAAATTGTTCAGGCGTTAGAATTTTTTTCCATTCTTCATCAGTTTTGGTAACAGCAAATTTTTGTGCAAAAGCCCCTGTAACAATAGCAAGTAACATTAAAAGAAAGAGTAGTTTTTTCATGATTTGTGTGATTTGAATAAGATAATAACGATAAAAAGCCGTCATTGGTTTGACGTTTGCTTCTAATTATCCCCTGTTAATAAATTCATAAATGCTTTTCGCTGCCCGTGCCGATGCGTCACCTCCCGCCGATAATATATTCTTGAGGGACTGATAATCTACCTCCAACTGCTTTCTTCTTTCCACATTATTCAATAGCCCTGTTAATTCTCCCGCGAGGTTTTCAGCGGTAAGGTCATTTTGAATCAATTCCTTTACAACAAGCCTATCCATAATAAGGTTTACCAACGATATATATTTGACCTTTATTAAGCGTTTTGCTATTTGATAGCTAATGCTGCTTCCTTTATAGCAAACAACTTCAGGCACGCCAAACAAGGCAGTTTCCAAAGTAGCAGTTCCGCTGGTTACAAGCGCCGCCCTTGATTGCTTTAATAAATTATATGTTTGATTACTAACGGAAGAAACATTATTAAAAGGCTGGAGCATCGTCTTGTAAAAACTATCTTCCTGGCCGGGCGCCTGCGCAACAATAAACTGGAATTGCGGGAATAACTTACTAACCTCCAGCATGATTGGAAGTTTCTTTAATATTTCCTGTTTGCGGCTTCCGGGGAGTAAGGCAATAACGCCTTTATTTGATAGTTTTTCACTTTTCACCTTTGATCTTTCTTCATCAATAACCTTAACTAAAGGGTGCCCTACATATTCTACCTCCCAGCCCCACTTATTTTTATAATATTCCTTCTCAAAGGGGAGTATAACCAGCATTTTATCAATGGTCCTCTTCATTTTGGGCACGCGGTTTTCCTTCCATGCCCAAACCTGCGGCGAAATATAAAACACTGTTTTATAGCCATTTTCCTTTGCCCATTCTGTCATGCGCAAGTTAAAACCGGGATAATCTATAAAAACTACTACATCAGGCTGAAATTGAAGTATATCCTGCTTACAAAATTTCAGGTTGTTCAGGATGGTTTTAAGGTTCATTATTATTTCGGTAAAACCCATAAATGCAAGATCGCGGTAATGCTTTACCAGCGTTGCACCAGCAGCCTGCATGAGATCGCCACCCCAGCAGCGTATATTTGCACCTGCATCCAGCAAATGCAACTCTTTTATAAGGTTGCTGCCATGTAGGTCACCGCTTGCTTCGCCCGCTATAATGTAATATTTCATAGGCTCCCAACCCATAAAGGGTAGTTTTAGAGTATCATCTTTCAAATCTTTTTCACTTATCAACGCTCATCAGTCAACTTTCTTTCCTCTCAACGCTCATCAGTCATCCATTCATTACATCAACAATTTTATAATAATCGTAGGTATAGCATAAGCTAATGTGGCAATGAAAATACCGATGGCTGTTTTATCAAGCCGGCGGTTTACATAATAGGTAAAGGCGATTGCATTAAGCAGAAGAGAAAAGCTGACCATAGCGGTTAGAAAACTTTTGTTTTGAAAAGCCATTTGAATAAATTCAGTCAGCCTGCTTGAGCTTGCTTTCCAAAAATAAAATATAAGCACCCCAAGTATGGGCGCAGTAAAGCCAAGAATTAAACCAAGAACCAGTTTGTTTTTTCTCAAGATTATGAAGTTAAGGATTGTTGTAATTTTTCTTTCAATTGATAATTTGTAAAATCAAATTCTATCGGCACAACACTTATATAATTGTGCTCAAGCGCCCATACATCTGTATCCTTCCCTTTATCAAAATTTACAAATTCACCGGTAAGCCAGTAATAATCCCTGCCTGATGGGTCTTTTCGTTCATCAAATTTTTCCTCGTATTTAGCGTAAGCCTGGCGGCAAACTTTAAGGCCCTTTAATAATTCTACCTGTATCTTGGGCACATTTACGTTAAGACAAAGATGCTTGTCGATCTTTTTTTGCAATATCTGCTCCACAAGTATAGGAGCATATTTTTTAGCACCTGTAAAATCAGCTTCCAGGCTATGGTCAAGCAAGCTAAAACCAATACTGGGAATGCTTTCAATACTTGCTTCAAGCGCAGCACTCATGGTACCGGAATAAATGACATTTATTGAATGATTGGCGCCATGATTTATGCCGCTAAGGCAGATATCTGGTTTACGGTGCAATACTTTGTCAACCGCCAGCTTTACACAGTCAACAGGTGTGCCGCTGCATTCCCAGGCTTCAATACCTTCAAAAATATGTACCGGGTGCAATCGTAATGGATAACCTATGGTAATGGCATGCCCCATACCGCTCTGTGGCTTATCGGGCGCTACCACTACCACTTTGCCTAAATGTTTTACCGAATCAACGAGTGCCCTTATGCCGGGCGCTGAAACGCCATCGTCATTTGTAATCAAAATTACAGGCTGATGTTTTTTTGCCTTCTTCACTTTTGCCATAAGTGCCGCAAGATACGAATAAGGTTTTTTCTATAAAAAACACTGCCTCTCAGCTAACAAATAAAGAAACAACAATCATACATTTGGGAATGAAAAAAATAGCCTTTTCGCTGTTAATTGCCATTATAGCGTTCAATACATACGCGCAGGATATATCTGCCACAAAAGTTTTTCTTATTGACCCTTCTAAAACCGCCGAGGCAATACAAACCGTTCACGGCCCGCATGTTGCGATATATAATAAAGCGGTTACATCAACGCATAAATTATTTTTAATGATCGTTGGCACTGGTGGCTTTGCGACCGAAACAAGGGGTATGGACAGCATTATTGCAGGCATGGGGTATCATGCAATAAGCATAGATTATAAAAACACGGTTATAACAACAGTTTGCAACAACAGCCCCGACAGCGCCTGTTTTGATAAATTTCGCCAGGAAATAATGTTTGGAACGCCGGTAAGCGACTCAGTAAATGTGGATAGCGCAAACTGCATTATTAACAGGGTACAAAAGCTGTTGCTTTATCTTGTAAAAAATGACCCTTCCGGGGGATGGGGTGAATTTATTAAGAAAAATGATATTCAATGGGGCAAGATAGTTGTGGGTGGCCACTCGCAGGGCGCGGGACATTCAGCTTTTATTGCACAGCATTTTAAAGTAAGCAGGGCGCTTATATTTTCAGGGCCGCAGGATTACCGGGTTGCATTTCATTCACCTGCGTTGTGGTTATCGCGGAAAAGTGTAACGCCGCCATCAAAATATTTTGCCTTCCTGCATATTAATGACCCCTATGATGTTACCAGGCAGTTGGCAAATTGCTCAACGCTTATGCATACGCCAATGCCTGATTCAATATCAGTAAAACCTGGTGTTCCGATCATTACTTCCAAACATATTCTTGTAAATGATATTTCAAAAGGTGATCCTCACATGTCAACATTGCTGCCAGAGTTTAAAAATGTATGGGAATATATGTTGAATGCAGATATTGCAAAATGAACACTGATTCGACAAACTAATAGTACCGATCGATCCAATATTTGGCAATAAAAAAATCACTGTATTTTTATTACAGTGATTTTGATATATATGTAGAGTTGTTATTAAAAAGTGTACCGGATACCTAAGCCACCCCATCCGCCTTCAAAATAATTATAGCCTACAAAAGTAAAAGATGGTTGCCAGTCTAAGCTAAAGTCTAATGGAGCGCCCTTTGTTTTATAATCAAGGCCAAGAACGCCATCAACACCTATGGCTACACCACTGTTCCTATCCGGAAATTCCTTAACCCAACTGCTGTTCCAAAAACCAATATGTGCGCCGGGGCCAACATACCATTTCAGCCCCTCCACTCCTTCAATATTGGCATGTATTTCATATAAACCTGTCAGGCGAAATTGATCCGGGCTAAGATATGCCAGCCCTTCAAGCGCATTGTTACCCTGTATAAAACTTTTAATACTAAAAGCGCCGGGATAAAACTTAACACCTATAGCAGTTTTGTATGTACTGCCCATATTCATATTTTGAGCATTGGCAATAAAGTAACCGCCTATAATAAGTAAAAGGGATAGAATAATTTTTTTCATAAGTTTTTTAAGCTTTATCATTTTATATGGGAAATAAAAAATCATGCCATATTTTGTCGCATTCATTTAAAAGGTGTACCGTACAGCTAAACCACCATAAGCCGGTGTAAAGCCCGCCGTGCCTATTAACGTTACAGCCGGCTCCCAATCAACACTAACATTAATGGGTATTTCTTTAAATTTATAATCAAGCCCTATTATACCATCAATGCCAACATCGGCTTTGCTGTTATAATCTTTGCTGTATTGTTCTTTCCAAAAACCAATATGTGCGCCGGGGCCAACAAACCATGCAAGGCCATCTACATCTTTGAAAGTGTAAAAATTAAATTCATATAAGCCTGCGACGCGAAACCCTTTATTCCATTCTGTTAACTGCCCCTCGATGCTATGCGTATCGGTTACAAATTTTTTGTAAGTAATTGATAATCCACCCGGAAATTTTAAACCTATCGCTTGCTTATAGCTTGATCCGGTAACAGTTGCAGTTGTATCATTTGATTGTGCATGAAGCTGAGATAGGGCAAATAGCAGTACAGCAAAACCGGTAAGTTTTTTCATGCTTATGAAGTTTATGTTTTTCCTGTGCATGAAACGTAATATGTGGCTTGAGGTTTATAGCAAGGTTGTTAAATTGTAGTGAAAGACAGGAAGAAAGATGACAGATGCTAGATGACAGTTGACAGAAAAAATGGAGGAGGAATAAATATCTTACATCTTTTTCTATTTCACTTAAATGATCAATTAATGCTTAGCTGGGCTATTTACTTGCTCAGTTCCATCCTGTCAACTGTCATCTAGCATCTGTCAACTGCATTATGTATCTTTGCGCCCTTATTTATGAAAGTTAGAACGTTAGAAAAAGACAGGGTAAACATTATTACACTGGGTTGCAGCAAAAACCTGGTGGATAGTGAAGTGCTGAGTGGCCAGTTAAAAGCCAATGACTTTGATGTTGTGCATGAAAGCGGCAAGCTTGACCATAACATTGTGGTGGTAAATACCTGCGGGTTTATTGATAAAGCAAAAGAGGAAAGTATAAACACAATTCTTAACCAGGTTGACCTGAAAAAAAGGGGCAAACTTGATAAAGTATATGTTACCGGTTGCTTAAGCGAGCGTTACCGCAACGACCTGGAAGCTGAGATACCTGAAGTGGACGCCTGGTTCGGAACAATGGAGCTGCCTTTGATATTGAAGCAATTTGATGCGGATTATAAAAAAGAATTGCTGGGTGAACGGATGCTTAGTACGCCAAGGCATTATGCATACCTTAAAATAAGCGAAGGCTGTAACAGAACCTGCGCTTTTTGTGCAATACCGCTAATGCGGGGGCAGCATATAAGCAGGCCGATTGAATTGCTGGTGGCAGAGGCTGAAGGGCTGGTTAGAAAAGGGGTAAAAGAAGTGATGCTTATTGCCCAGGAATTAACTTACTATGGGTTAGACCTTTACAAGAAAAGGATGCTTGCCGAATTGCTGAATAAACTGGCTGATGTAAAGGGATTGGAATGGATACGGCTACATTATGCATACCCAAACAAATTTCCGATGGAAGTACTGGATGTGATGCGTGAAAGGGAGAATATCTGTAACTATCTTGATATGCCTCTGCAACATGCCAGCGATAACATGCTTAAGGCTATGCGCAGGCAAAGTACACGCGCTGAAATGGAAGAACTAATAGCTGCAATACGGCAAACAAACCCAGGCATTTGTTTACGCACTACTTTAATTGCAGGTTTTCCGGGCGAAACAGAGCAGGATGTAGAAGAACTTAAAGATTTTCTGCAAAAGCAGCGGTTTGACCGTGTAGGTATTTTTACTTACAGCCACGAAGAAGGTACATCCGGCTACGAACTTGAAGATAATGTGCCCGCCGAAGTAAAGCAGCAAAGGGCGCAGGAGATAATGGAAGTGCAGCAGGAAATAAGTTATGAAAAGAACCTGGAAAAAGTTGGCAAAACCTTTAAGGTGATCATTGATAAAAAAGAGGCAGGCAAATATTTGGGAAGAACAGAGTTTGACAGCGTGGAAGTTGACAACGAGGTTGTTATTAAAGCCAATCATAAACTTACCCTTGGCGACTTTGTAAATGTAAAGATCACGAAAGCGTACGATTACGATTTAGAGGGGGAGGTGGTGTGAAGGGTTCATAGTTCATGGCCAGTGTGAAGAGCCAATAATTCGTGTCATCAGTTTTTATTCGCGAATATTCGTGATTTACGATTTACGAAGTACTTTACGGGTGGTTTTAAGTATTGGCAATAAATTTCTTATTTCGTACTAATAATTCAAGTTTGCATGCAAACTGATTGTACTCACATACCTTACCAACTAACCGGCTATTTCTCAAAAATTGTTACAGATTATTTGGAAGAGCACCCGGACATCCTGCCTTTTTATGCTCATAGTGTTTCATTAGAAGGGATAGCCAATGCAATTAAAGCAAGGCAATCATTCATACAGGATAGAAACCTGCTTGTTAGCGAACTTCATCAACAATACAATGGCATTGAACAACAGGCGGAAGTACAGGATAATATAAACGCCCTTTCACAATCAAACACCTTTACGGTAACAACAGCGCATCAGCCCAATATTTTTACGGGCCCGGTTTACTTTATATACAAAATTCTGCATGCAATAAAACTTGCGGTGCGCCTCTCACAGCAATTTACGTCATATAAGTTTGTACCCGTTTATTATATGGGCAGCGAAGATGCAGACCTGAAAGAATTAGGCAGCATAACTATTAACAGCCAAAAATATACGTGGCAAACAAAACAAACCGGCGCCGTTGGAAGAATGAAGGTTGATAAAAACTTTATTGCCCTAATGCAACAGTTACACGGACAGGTAGGTGTTGAGAAATATGGGGAGGAACTGATAGCTTTATTCAGGTGGTGTTATCGGGAAGGCGCAACTATACAGCAGGCGACTCTTGAATTAGTAAATGCACTTTTCGGCAAATATGGGTTAGTGGTGCTAATACCCGACAACCCAAACTTGAAACGCAGCTTTGGCCCTGTCATAAAAAAGGAATTGATTGAAGGTTTTTCATATCCGGCCGTTAAGGAAACAATAACTGAACTTGAAAAGAAATACAAAGCACAGGCAGGCGGCAGGGAACTTAATCTTTTTTATCTTATAGATAACAAGCGCGAGCGTATTGAAAAAGAAGGAGATACGTGGAAAGTAAAGAGCCTTAAGATTGAATGGAGTGAAGAAGATGTAGTAAAGGAACTGGATGATCATCCTGAGCGGTTTAGCCCGAATGTGATACTAAGAGGGGTATTCCAGGAAACGATATTGCCCAACATAGCTTTTATCGGCGGTGGTGGCGAACTGGCGTATTGGCTGGAATTAAAAAAGGTATTTGAAGCTGTAAGTGTTCCATATCCAGTACTCATCTTACGTAATTCGTTCCTTTTAATTGAAGAACGATGGTATAAAAAAATGCAGGGCCTCGCTTTTAGAGAAGAAGATTTATTCAAACCGGAGCAAACCTTGATGGATATAGTAGTTGCCCGAAATTCAGGGAACAGGTTTGAACTGAATGGTGAATTAAGCAGCATAGAAAATGCTTACGATGAAATAAAAGCATTAGCGGGCAAGATTGATACTACTTTAAAAGCGCATGTAGAAGCACTAAGAACCAAAACGGTGAACCGTTTGCTGCAATTAGAAAAGAAACTAAAAAGCGCCGAAAAGAAGAAATTTGAAACAGAACGGCTGCAGATACAAAAGCTTAAGGAAGCTTTATTCCCCAATAACAACCTTCAGGAACGTATAGAAAATGTTGCTGGCTTTTATGCCAAACATGGCAGCAACGTATTGCAGAAGCTGCTTGATAACTCATTAACCCTGGAGCAGCAATTTACCGTGTTAGAGGTTTAGCAAGGTTGTTTTATTCATCAAAACTATTAGGCCAATCTACGGATAATTTTTTCACTTTATCTATCACCGAATCATTTAGCCCTTCCTTATATTTTTTCATTTTGGCTGCCACCGTTTCATCCGAAGTTGCTATAATTTGAGCTGCCAGTAAGCCGGCATTCTTTGCCGCGTTTAAGGCTACCGTTGCAACGGGTACACCATTTGGCATTTGCAGGATTGAAAGCACAGAATCCCACCCGTCAATACTATTGGACGATTTAATTGGCACACCAATAACAGGCAATATAGTAACTGACGCGACCATTCCCGGCAAATGTGCCGCGCCGCCCGCGCCCGCGATGATTACTTTTAGGCCTCTTTCTTTTGCGGAGGAGGCGTATTCAATCATACGGATTGGCGTGCGGTGTGCAGATACAACTGTGAGTTCAAAAGGAATGTCAAATTCTTTTAATATTTCAGCAGCCTGCTGCATAATGGGCAGGTCACTGTCGCTACCCATAATAATACCAACTTTATAGTTTGTGGTTTGTAGTTTGTGGTTTGTAGTTTGTAGTTCGGGCATAATACAGTTTGTGGTTTATATTTATATCAAGGGTTATCTGCCTTTAAATTTTTGGCCTTTAATGAGTGAATCGTTTAAATATTTTATAAATGAAGTTAGCATTTTTGTAAGCTCATCTGTCATTTCATATAATTCATTAGGGAGTGCTTGCGATATATATTTGATATTTTCGAATTAAATCCCTTCTAATTAAAAGGCACATCAGCTAAAAAACACACTAGTCTCAGCCTGCCCATCCGCACAAAAAACTACAAACTATCACAAAGTGATCCCTTTGGGACAAACTACAAACTACAAACCTTCAGCATATTCTTTATTTTGTGCGCTTTGTGTGTAAGGTCAAGCCGCTCCCTGCTTACAATGGTCACATGCCCCATTTTTCTGCCGGGCCTTGTTTGCGATTTTCCATATAAATGCACAAAAACATTATCCATTTTAAGCACGTCCTCAAGGCCGTCATAAACAGCTTCGCCGGAATGCCCTTCCGCACCAATTAAATTTACGAGAGAGGCCGGCAAAATGGCATCCGTGCACCCAAGCGGATAGCCCAGCATTATTCTCCACAACATATCAAACTGGCTGCAATAATTAGCCTCAATAGTATGATGGCCACTATTATGAACCCTGGGCGCGGTTTCATTTACGCTTACATCATCGTTCCTGTCAACAAAAAGTTCAATGGCAAATAAACCAGGGCTGTTTAATTCTTTTACTATGCGCAGGGCAATTGCCTCTGCTTTCCATAAAACTTTTTGCGGTAATTCCGCCGGGCTAAGCTGGTAATCAAGCAAATTCAATACCTGGTCAAAAACCATTTCAACCGGCGGGTAAATGGCTGTTTGGCCCTTGTCGTTCATGGCTATAATTATGGCTATTTCTTTTTTTAAGTTCACCATCTTTTCCAAGACAGAAGGGGCGTCAAATGCTTTTGGCAGGTCTTTTTCATTCTGCAATATTTGCACGCCTTTGCCATCGTAGCCACCCATTCCTATTTTATGTACGGCCGGCAGGAATGAAATATGCTGGTTAAGATCATGCAGGTTTTGTGTTATAATAAATTCGGGGGAAGGTATTTGATGGTCTTTATAAAACCTTTTTTGCGTAACCTTATTTTTGATGATACGGATAGTTGCTGTGTTGGGATATATTTTAACCCCTTCGCTTTCCAGCTTTTCCAACGCCTCTACGTTCACCGATTCTATTTCAATAGTAATTGCGTCAAGCCCTTTGCCAAAATTATATACGGGTTCAAAATCCCGTATCTCCCCTTTTACAAAATGATGGCACAAATGCGCTGCAGGGGCATTTTCATCATTTTCAAGCACATAGGTTTCTACCACATAATTGGCTGCAGCCTGCAATAACATGCGGCCCAATTGGCCTCCTCCTAATATTCCAACTTTCATGTGGCGAAGATAAGTTCCATTAGCATTTCTAATTCACATTTGTATCTTTGCTCACAAATGTTGCCGGATTATCCTCATAAAATTTTTAGCGACAGGCGTTATAAATATTTCCTTCTTATGGAAACGCTTGCTATGGTATAACGGTAAAAAATAGAATTTTCATATACTATCCCCTAAAAGCCAACTTTTTTCATTAAAAAATATCTGTTTATTTTTCAAACTTTTACTTTTCACTATTAACCTTAATTATTATTATATGTCAATATTGGCCGGGTTTAAACAAACCATAGAACAACCAATTGATTTTCTGCCACTTGAAGGCACTGACTACGTGGAATTTTACGTCGGTAACGCCAAGCAGGCAGCGCACTTTTATAAAACCGCCTTTGGCTTTCAAAGCCTGGCCTATGCGGGGCCTGAAACAGGCGTAAGGGATAAAGTAAGCTATGCCATACGTCAGAACAAACTCACCTTCGTTTTTACCACTGCACTGAGGAAAGATAATGCTATTGCAGAATACGTTCATAAACATGGGGATGGTGTTAAAGCGCTGGCTTTGATGGTGGATGATGCTGCGGATGCGTGGGAGCAAACTACCATGCGGGGAGCAAAAAGTTTTATAGAACCCGTTACCCTTACAGATGATCTTGGCAAAATGGTAATGAGCGGAATACATACCTACGGGGAAACAGTACATTTATTTATTGAAAGAAAACATTATGCAGGGGCTTTTATGCCGGGCTACAGGCCCTGGAAATCATCTTACAACCCGTCTGAAACCGGGTTGTTATATGTAGATCATTGCGTGGGCAACGTGGGTTGGAACCAGATGAATAAATGGGTTAAATTTTATGAGGATGTGATGGGTTTCAGGAACATCCTTTCCTTTGACGACAATGATATTTCAACCGAATACTCTGCCCTGATGAGTAAAGTGATGAGCAGCGGCAACGGTTTTGTGAAATTTCCGATAAATGAGCCGGCAGAAGGCAAAAAGAAATCGCAGGTGGAAGAATTCCTGGAATTTTATGATGGGGAGGGTTGCCAGCATGTGGCGCTTGCTACCAAAAATATTGTGGAAACGGTGACCCAATTGCAAAGCAGGGGTGTGGAGTTTTTGAAAGTACCTTCTACTTATTATGATGATTTGGAAGAGCGTACCGGCAAAATTGACGAAGATGTAGAGCCATTGAAAGAATTGGGCATATTAGTTGACCGGGATGATGAGGGGTATCTTTTGCAAATATTTACAAAACCTGTAGAAGACAGGCCGACGTTATTTTTTGAAATAATTCAGCGAAAAGGAGCTAAAAGCTTTGGCAAAGGTAATTTTAAAGCCCTTTTTGAAGCCATTGAGCGTGAACAGGCTGCCAGGGGTAATTTATAATTGAACTTGTGTGGACAACTTAAGGTATATATAAAATTTTGTCAACATATAATATTTAATGCCATTAAGCAGTTTAACTTGTATTTAAGTATATGGTATCGTTAAACGAATATTTTTGTACTATGAAAATTGTTGTTATTGCATTTATTGCCGTCTTTTTATCCGTAAAAGCGTTCGCGCAGCCTTCTTTTGTGGATTACCAAATGAAATTTCCCCATGTAGCCTTTGCTGCAAAACAAAAAGAAGATACTTTAAGAAAACAATTTGAGGCCAAGGGGCTGCAATGGCCTGTACGCCAGATGTATATTCGTTCTTTTAAGTACGACAGCCAACTGGAAGTATGGGTGCGTAATAATAACAATGAGCCATATAAACTTTTTAAAACCTACAAGGTTTGTGCAATGGCCGGCGCGCTGGGCCCAAAACGCATTGAAGGCGATTACCAGGTACCGGAGGGCTGTTATTATATAACTGAGTTTAACCCCAAAAGTGAGTACGACCTGGCACTAAAACTGAACTACCCTAACGAATCAGATAAATTGCTTAGCGACTCTTTAAGGCCGGGCGGCGGTATTTATATACATGGCAGTTGTATCACCGTAGGGTGCATACCTATTATGGATGAGCAAATTGAAGAAGTATATTTACTTGCTGCAAATGCAAAAAACAACGGCCAGGACTTTATACCTGTACATATTTTCCCCGTGCGGTATAACAATAAACAAAGCCTCGACTATCTGACCAAAACTGCAAAAGATGATGAGGATCTTCAGCATTTTGCGGTAAAGCTTAAGGAGATCTACGATTATTTCGAAAAAGAAAAAAGGCTGCCTGTTATATCAGTAAATAAAGAGGGAGAGTATGTATTTATGTAGCTTCTCCGATGGCTTCTTACAAAGTAAATTTGAATATTATATACAAGATTTACCTGGTAGAAAACACTCAATATTCAATAATCAATGCTCAATGCACAAGTGAAAAACAACGAATTATTCATCCATTGAAAATTAAGTGTTGATTATTCAGAACAAATACTTCATTGCAATTTACTTTTTTATTTATGCAGCACCTGCACCATTTCTTTTGTTTGCTGTTTAAGCACAATATCTTTTCCGTCGGTCATTGAATGTAAAAATTCGGGTGTGAAATGGCGGATGGTTAATAAGCTCAATCCTTTCTCCACCTGAACGTCAAATATGCTGCCGGCTTCTGCAGCCAATTGATCTATTTTCTCTGATCTGTTGTCCATGCATATCTGTACACTGATCGCCCCAGTTTGAATAAGGTTAGGCCTCATTTTAATTTGTGCAAATATTTCATACAGCCGGCTTATAGGTTCTTCTCCAACGAACGAAAAATCCTGGCTGTGCAGGTGTATCAATACCTGGTCTTGTTTAATAATTACCATGGGTGGCAAGTGTTTTGCCTTCTTCTTTGTAATGGTGGTGCCCGGAAGAGAGGGGTCAAGAAAGCATTTTACTTTAAGCGGGATACCTTTATTTTCTAATGGCTTAATTGTTTTGGGGTGAATAACCTGTGCTCCGTAGTATGCCATTTCTATTACTTCATCAAAGCTTAGTTCTTCTATAAATTGGGCATCGGGAAATTGTTTTGGGTCTGCGCTCATAACGCCTTCAACATCTTTCCAAATGGTAAGGCTTTCTGCATCCAGCAGGTTTGCAAATATGGCTGCGGAAAAATCGCTTCCCTCGCGGCCAAGCGTAGTGCTTTCGTTCTCGTCAGTGCAGCCTATAAAACCCTGTGTGAGTATAATTTTATTGCCGGCGAAGGCAGGCTTAATAACCTGTTCTGTTTTTTGCGCGGCATAATTCCAGTTAACGTTTGCATCGCGAAAATTATCATCTGTTCTTAATATATCACGAACGTCTATCCATAAGTTTTCAACTTTCATTTCCTCCAGGTAGTGGCTTACAATACAGGTGCTTATCAATTCGCCTGCACAAACTACCTGGTCGTAATAATAATCAAATCCGCGAACAGGTTTATCATGCAGCAGCCACTCTACTTCGGTAAAAAAATCATTCAGTTGCGCTAAGCAGGAATTAAAATGTGTGACCAATAAATATTTTGCAGTAGAAATATGCTGATTTTTTATCACTTCAAATAAATGCAGGGCGTCCTGTTTGTTCCCGGCAAAAAAAGCTTCAACCACTTTTTCAAGCGCATTGGTGGTTTTGCCCATGGCAGAAATAATGATCATCAGCTCTTCACCTTCGTATAACTTTATTATATTTTTTACATTTTCAATCCGTTCTATGCTGTTAACGCTTGCACCGCCAAACTTAAAAACCTTCATACAATAGCCCTTTTATTATTTTCAACAAATATAGGGGTGTAATTTATCTCATCTTTTACTCATAAGCCCACTTTTTGGCATTCTGCGCTATTTCTGGTACAAAACTTGAACCATTGCAGCAAACCTGTCTTTTATGAAATTTGCTAAAATTCTTCCAACTATCCTTTTTTCGGCTCTTATCGTTGGTATTTCATCGTGCCATAGAAAAACAATACCCGCAAAATCGCCATCAACGTCAAACGCCGATAACAATAATGTGGCAGGGGATACTGCCAATATGAAACAGGATATACTGTTTTATATAAACCAGCACCGTAAGTCAATAGGTTTGACTACCCTGCAAATGCTGAATATTGCTTCAATTGAGGCAACAAGGCATTGCACCAACATGGCAAACCACCGGGTAGCTTTTGGGCATGATGGTTTTGAGGCGAGGGTAGCAGCTATTGCCAGATCGCTCGGTACCGTTTCTGCGGCAGCTGAAAATGTAGCTGACGGCCAGCTTACTGCCAAGCAGGTGGTTGACGGCTGGCTGCATAGCCCCGGGCATAAGAAAAATATAGAGGGAAACTATGCATTAACAGGCATTGGCATTGCGAGGGACGCCGGAGGTGTACTTTACTTTACCGAAATATTTATACTCAAATAATTGTTTCCATCTTCGTAATATTCATCTAAGTTATTTCTCCGATTTTTAGCGTAAAAAAGAATGGTCGAAATAATTGAATATGAAGAAAAATATTTTGAGGAGTTTAAGACGATAAATCTTGAGTGGCTTGAAAAATACCACCTTACGGAAGAAAGTGACCTTGAAGTGCTGAACGACCCCCAAAAGAAAATATTAGATGGCGGCGGCTGTATTTACCTTGCAAAGGCAGGAGATGTAATTATTGGAAGCGCCGCGCTTATCAAAACCCATGACAATATTTATGAACTCGCTAAAATGGCAGTAGTTCCTGCCTTTCACGGTAAAGGGATCGGTAAAATTCTACTGGAACGGTGCCTGGAAAAGGCGAAAGAAATGAAAGCCGAAAAACTAATACTATATTCAAACAGCCAGTTAAAAGCCGCTTTAATAATGTATGAAAAATATGGTTTCAGGCATATTCCGGTTATTGACAGCCCTTTTGTTACCGCCGATGTAAAAATGGAATTATCTTTATAGCCTAATACTCATTATGCAAAAAGTAATTATATCTGTAAAAAACCTGGTAAAGAAGTACGGAAAACTGGAAGCAGTTAAAGGAATAAGCTTTGACGTATATGAAGGCGAGATATTTGGCCTGCTGGGCCCCAATGGCGCCGGCAAATCAACCACACTTGAAATAATTGAAACTTTGCGTGATAAAACAAGCGGCGAAGTAATAGTGGATGGCTTTAACCTTGACAAAAGCCCCAATGAAATAAAAAAGATCATAGGGGTGCAGTTGCAAACATCGGGATACTATCCAAACCTTAAATTAACAGAGTTAATTGTACTTTTTGCCGGTTTGTATAATGAAGATGTTGACCCGCTGAAATTGCTTGATACTGTTAATTTGCGTGACAAAGCAAAAAGTAAATTTAAAGAATTGAGCGGCGGCCAAAAGCAGCGATTCTCAATTGCCACAACATTAATAAATAAGCCCAAGATCATTTTTCTGGATGAGCCAACAACCGGCCTGGACCCGCAGGCCAGGAGAAACTTGTGGGACTTGATTAGAGAAATACGGGAGCGCGGAACCACCGTTATAATTACTACCCATTATATGGATGAGGCAGAAATATTGTGCAACAGGGTAGCGATAATTGATTCAGGGGTTATTATTTCACTTAAATCGCCGGATCAAATGATTGACGATCTTGTGGCGACAGGTTTTGAGCGGCCCAAAGAAGTGAAGAAGGCGAACCTTGAAGATGTATTCATACACCTGACAGGCAAGCATTTAAGGGAAGAGTAAGTGTTGCTTATTCCTAAATTAATGATGATTAAAAAACTCTTTATTTATAGAATCAATATTCAATAATCAACACTCAACATTCAATATTCAAGGGAAGAAAAAGCTGCATGTTTTTATCATTGCCCGGATATTTTATACACACCACAAACTAAATTATTATGTCAGACGACCTCCGCTATCCCATTGGCAAATATGAAGCCACGCCATTTTCGAATGAGCAAAAGGAAAAATGGCTTGCCGATCTGCGCTTTTTGCCTGCCGAGTTGGAGCAGGCTATCAATAACCTAGATGAGCACCAATTGAATACACCTTACCGCAATGGCGGGTGGCGGGTGCAGCAACTGGTTCACCATGTTGCTGACAGCCACATGAATGCATATATACGTTTTAAACTTGGGTTAACAGAAAACAACCCCCCTATAAAACCTTACGAGGAAAAAGATTGGGCAAACCTTGCAGATGTTGATGCATTGCCTGTTAATGTTTCAATTACCTTGCTGCATGCTTTACACCTGCGTTGGGTGGCTGCAATAAAAGACCTTACCGATGAACAATGGCAACGTACCGTATTTCATCCTGAGCATAAAAGGGAAATGAGCTTGTGGTTTTTGCTTGGCATGTATGCATGGCATTGCAAACATCATGTAAGGCATATTACAGCCTTGAGAGAAAGGATGGGATGGGAGTAAGGGATGACAGGAAGAAAGTTGACAGAGGAAAGATGAGAGTTGAAAGTCAGTAAGTCATTGGGTCAGTAAGTCATTAAGGAAGTTGA